>JAZRVZ010000113.1:0-7620 GCA_045599425.1 Bacteroidaceae bacterium
GGTAGTGAGTGTCGTGCAGGCCCTGGGTGGAAACGGGGATGAACTTACTCTTGTCGTTGGTGGTGCCGCTGGACTTGGCGTACCAGCGTACCTTGCCTGGCCACAGGATGTCCTTCCCGCCCTGGCGCATGCGGTCGATACCGGCCTTCAGTTCCTCGTAGGTGTTGACAGGGCTGGAAGCTGCGAACTGCTCGTAGGTGCTGATTTGGTCAAAGCTGTGCTGGCGGCCCCATTCCGTGTCGCGGGCTGCGCGGACAAGGCGGTGCAGGGTCTGCATCTGGATGCTCTCGGCTTCGTCGGCATATCGATCCAGCGCCTTGAGGCGGCTCGTGAGTGCAAGGCGGGCTATTGAGGTGATGCTCATACGTTTTCGGATGCTGTTTTCTCCGGTTCGGGGTTGGATGTGGTCTTGGGCTTGTGGGAACGGCGGCGACGGGGCTTCTTCCTGGCTTCCGTTTCGGTGCCGGCTTCGGCTTCCTGTCCTTCAGGCTTGGGCTCAGCGGTTCTTTCAGGCTTGGGCTCAACTGGCTTCTCGGGCTTTGGCTCAGCCTTTGTCACTACAGGCTTTTCAGGCTTGGGCTCAGCTGGCTTCTCTGCTTTCCTCTCGGCGGGTCTTTCGGGCTTGTCTGCCTTGGGCTGGGCCTTTTTCTCTGCCTTCTTCTCTGCAGGTTTCTCTGCCTTGGGCTGGGCAGGCTTGTCAGCCTTCTTTTCTGCCTTGGGCCTTGGGCGTTCCTCGGCCTTGGGTTTCAGCAGCTCATCGGGGATTTCGGGCAGGAGGGCCTGGGGCATCTCCTCCATGGCGGTGCGCTTGCCCTTGGCATCAAAGATGCTCTGCTCAAAGCCTTTCTGTTTCTTGAGGTGGTAGAGGGCGTCCTTGGCAGCATTCTGCTGGGCCTCCTTCTTGGAGAATCCCTTGCCGCTGCCGCTCAGGATGCCTTCAATGACCACGTCGCTGGTAAAGAGGCTGCTGTTACCCTTGGCATTGCGCTGCTCGCTGTCGTCAAAGCCGAGGCGGATGCGGTTCTTCTGACTCCACTCCAGCAGCTTGCTCTTGAAGTTGACTTCCTTGTAGGCCACCTTGTCTATGTTGATGATGCGATCCAGGATGCGCTGTTTCATGAAGTCCATGCAACGGGCGTAGCCGTAGTCAAGGTAGATGGCGCCCACGAGTGCCTCGAAGGCGTTGCCGGCCATGAAGCTGTGCGGGGTCTGGTTCTTTCCGCTGTATCGCACCAGTTTGTCTATTCCCATCTCCACGGCCAGCTTGCCCAGCATCTCGCGCTGCACGATCTTGCTGCGGGTGTTGGTCAGGAAGCCTTCGTTCTTGCCCTGGAAATGGCGATAGACGATGTCACCGACAATGGCGTCCAGAATGGCGTCGCCCAGGAACTCCAGTCGCTCGTTGTGCTCAATGTGACCCTCTTTGCTGTTGAGTGCCAGTGATTTATGGGACAGTGCCTGCTTGTAGAGGGCGATGTCCTTGGGGTAGAACCCAAGGATTGCATATAAACGACGATAAAGCTCCTTATCCTTTCGGAAGGGGAGCTTTATCTTATTGATAAGATTTTCTAAGTACACTTATATAAATGTTCTGTTCAAGGTACAGTCTCTTGAATTAGCCCTCGTACTTCTTGAAGATTACACATGCGTTGTGGCCGCCAAAGCCGAAGGTGTTGCTCAGGGCAGCACGTACGGTACGCTTCTGGGCCTGGTTGAAGGTGAAGTTCAGCTTGTAGTCGATTTCCTCGTCCTCGTCGCCCTCCTCGTGGTTGATGGTGGGGGGTACGATGTCATTCTGGACGCTCAGTACGCTGAACATGGCCTCTACGGCGCCTGCGGCACCGAGAAGGTGGCCGGTCATGCTCTTGGTGGAGCTGATGTTGAGGTCGTAGGCATGGTCGCCGAATACAGCCTGGATGGCCTTCACCTCGCTGATGTCACCTACGTGGGTGCTGGTGCCGTGTACGTTAATGTAGTCGATCTCCTCGGGTTTCATGCCGGCATCCTCCAGGGCGTTGCTCATCACGAGGATGGCACCGAGGCCTTCGGGATGTGAGGCGGTGATGTGATGGGCATCGGCACTCATGCCGGCACCTACCATCTCGGCATAGATCTTGGCACCGCGGGCCTTGGCGTGCTCCAGCTCCTCCAGGATCAGTACACCGCTGCCTTCACCCATGATGAAACCGTCGCGGCTGGCGCTGAAGGGACGGCTGGCATGCTCGGGGTCATCGTTGCGGGTTGACAGGGCCTTCATGGCATTGAAGCCACCCACGCCACAGGGCAGGATGGCAGCCTCGGAACCGCCGCTGACGATGATGTTGGCCTTGCCCAGACGGATGAGGTTGAAGGCGTCGGCCAGGGCATTGGTGCTGCTGGCGCAGGCGCTGGAGGTGATGAAGTTGGGGCCGTGGAAGCCGTACTTGATGCTGATGTGACCGGCTGCGATGTCGGCAATCATCTTGGGTACGAACAGGGGTCCGAAGCGGGGACCCATCTTTTCGTGGTTCAGGGCATAGTTGCTCACCTCGTCCTCGAAGGTCTTCATGCCGCCGATGCCCACGCCCAGTACTACGCCGATGCGGTTCTTGTCCTCGTTCTCCAGGTCCAGGCCGGCATCCTCCACGGCCTGGGTGGCAGCGCAGAGTGCAAACTGGCAGTAGCGGTCCATCTTGCGGGCCTCTTTCTTGTCGATATACTTCTCAACTTCAAGGTTCTTCACCTCGCAGGCAAACTGTGTCTTGAAGTCGGTGGTGTCGAAAAGGGTAATGGGGGCTGCGCCGCTCTTGCCGGCAACGATGTTCTGCCAGGTCTCCTCTGCGGTGTTGCCAAGGGGAGTAACGGCACCCATACCTGTTACAACAACTCTTTTCAGTTCCATGTAAAAAATGATATATGTATATTTATGATTGAAGATGCAAGAGTGGTTTCCACCCTTCCATCTTGCCAGAATTCTGTTCCGAAAAAATGATTAAGGGCTAATGGCAAGGACCTTTTCCGCCCTGACCATTAACCCTTAAGCACAGTGCTTGTATTAAGCCTGGTGCTCCTCGATGTAGGAGATAGCGTCGCCTACGGTAGAGATCTTCTCTGCCTGGTCATCGGGAATGGTGATACCGAACTTGTTCTCGAACTCCATGATGAGCTCTACGGTGTCCAGTGAATCAGCACCCAGGTCGTTGGTGAAGCTTGCCTCAGCTACTACATCAGCCTCGTCTACACCCAGCTTCTCTACGATAATCTCCTTTACTTTTGCTTCAATTTCTGACATGATTTCAGTGTTTTAAGTTATAATTCTTTCGTTGTTTTCTCAATTTTGCGGTGCAAAGTAAGTACATTTTATATTTATATGCAAATATTTGCCCCACATTTTTGCGTTTATTGCACAAATTTATCCCTTTTTGTGCATGATAAGGCTTGTCCGATGCCTCAGTTTGCACATTCCCGGCGCAGGGGATAGTTGCCGCGGAGCTGCTCAAAGTCTCCTGGACGGGCCTTGAGACGGTTGCTGTCCTGCCGGGGGTCATAGAGCTGGAGGGCCACCTCGGCAGGGGTGGTTGCTGTGATGGTTCCTGCAGGCAGGGCGGGGGGCTGGATGTGGAAGTCGGCCGGCCGACCCATCCATCGGGCCAGGGCCTCCAGGGACATGCGTGTGGCATTGGCCTTGCCGTCCGCACTGTACCCTGCCACGTGCGGGGTGCCGATGAAGACTTTCCCAAGGAGGGAGAGGCGGATGCGGGGCTCGTTCTCCCAGGTGTCGATGATGGCCTGGCGGATCCTTCCCTCGTCCAGTGCCCGTTCCAGTGCCTCGTTGTCTGCCACCTCACCGCGTCCGCAGTTGATGATGAACGGCCGGTGCTGCAGACGGTGCAGCAGGGCATCGTCGACGAGGTGCAGGGTGGGGTGGGGACCATCGGTGATGAGTGGTGTGTGGATGGTGATGACGTCGCATCGGCTGGCCAGTTCGTCCAGGGTGGACCATGCCAGTTGGGTGTCCCGTCCTTCCCGCTCCTGGCGGGGAGGGTCGTTCAGGAGTACCTCGCCCACCAGCGGACGGCATTTCTGCAGGACCTGGCTTCCCACGTTTCCCACGCCCACGATGCCCAGCCGGCAATGGGCCAGGTCCAGACCATGCTCGCGCTCCAGGAGCAGCAGGCTGCTGTGTACGTACTGTGCCACGCTGGTGGCGTTGCATCCGGGACAGTTGGTCCATGTGATACCCGCCTGGTGCAGGTAGGCGGTGTCCAGGTGGTCAAAGCCGATGGTGGCCGTGGCAATGAACCGGACCTTGCTGCCTTCCAGCAGCTGGCGGTTGCAGTGGGTGCGGGTGCGGACGATCAGGGCATCTGCGTCCCTGACCTCACTGGCCGTGATCTGTGCCCCGGGCAGGTAGATCACCTCGTCGGCCAACCGTTCTATCTCTCCCTTGATGTAGGGAATCTTGTCGTCAACGATAACTTTCATTCGTTCTGCGTGTGTTCATTGGGTATTTGCCGAATTGCTGCCTCCAGCCTGTGAAAGACATGGGATGGATGCCTGGCCTGCCTGTGACTGGTGTTCGCGGATGAGTCGTACCAGGCCGTCGCTCTTCCCGCTGACCACCTTGCGGCAGAACATCTTCCCGCTTTCCCGGAGACGGGGGAAGTCGGTTTCGTCCAGCACCTTGATGACGGGGTCGTAGTCAATGAAGTGCAGCGGCGTGAGTGCGGCCAGCCCCGGGTAGGTTCCCCGGGTGAGGATGCACCTTGGAGCCCATTTGGGGGAATTGAAGGCGATGGTCTGGATCAGGGTCTCGGCCTGCCCGAATGAGTCGCGGAAATACTTTCTGACCTCCTTCTTCTCGCGGTAGACGGTGAGGATGAAGTCGGCCAGCTCCTCGGAGATGCACCACCAGGCACTGCCCTTGTAGAGGTGCCATGTGCGACCCTGAACCTGGAAGTCCAGCGACTTGTGTATGCCCATCAGCCTGCGGGCCTTGCGACCGATGATGCTCAGCCGGCGGTTCCACTTGGCGGGAAGGTGTGCATGGAGCGGTCGGGCGGTACGGTAGAGCCGGTTTTGGCGGGGTGTGACCTCCTCGGCATCCATCTGCAGGCCCTGCAGGATCTCCCGGTCGCCCTGCTCCTCCAGCCAGCGGGTGATCTGGCCGGGTGCCCAGAGCGGATAGTCCATGCCGCTGAGGAAGAAGATGCGGTCGAAGTGCAGGGGATAGCGCAGTGCGGTATCAATCAGCTGCATCTGGTACTGTACCTCGATGAGGGTTCCCCACTGGACGTCAAAGCGCTCGTCCAGGAAATGGATGCGGTCGCCGTTCAGCAGGGTGGTGAACGGCGAGATGTCTGATTTCTTGTCGATGTGGATGAAGAAGTGGGCATCGTCCTGCAATGCCTCGATGAGACGCTTCAGCTGGGGAGCGTCGGTGTGTGCTGATATCAGATATGCCAGGTTCATGGCGCAAATATACGATTTAATTCATTAACATAGGTTGCCTGCGGTCGACTTTCCCAAATCCTGCGGCCGACTTTCCCAAATCCTGCGGTCAGTCCTCGATCCTCAACGTGCCGGCATGGGGCTGTATCTTGCTGAGGTCGGGCAGCGTCATGTAGTCGCCGTAGACGCGCTTCAGGAAGTTGTGGGTGTCGCGGGGTGCATTGAACAGGTGTCCCTCGAACTCCAGTCGCTGCAGGGGGAACAGTTCGTCGTGGAAGGAGGTGCATCCATAGGGCGTGCCGGGCGAATAGCGCAGTTCCCTGGTGGGACAGAACCAGGCCAGGAAGCGCAGGACGGGGAAGACGATATGCTTGCAGCACCAGAAGATGCGTTGCACCTTGCGCTTGGCCTGCAGGTCGGTATTCCTGCGGTTGTTGAGTACGTTGTAGCAGAATCCGTGGGCACGACAGGCTATCCAGTTCAGTCTGGGCGGGAACTTCTCGAAGGTGAACAGGTCGATGAAGATGCCCCGGTGGCGGAAGATGCGGTCGTAGGCATTGGTCTCCTCCAGGTGGCTCCGCGTGTCGCGTATCTTGGGATAGCAGAAGAAATAGCCGTCGTCGGTCTCGTCGCTCTGTACCTTGTAATAAGGTGGAAGCTCCTGTTCCAGGATCTGTAGCAGCCGACGGGAATCCTTGTACAGTATGGTGACGTCCAGGTCATCGTCCCAGGGTATGTAGCCCTTGTGCCGCACGGCACCGATCAGGGTGCCCGAGCTCATCCAGTAGGGGATGTTGTGCCGGGTGCATATCTCGTCCAGGCAGATGAGCATGTCCAGCATGCGCATCTGCTGACGGCGCAGGAGTGAACCTTCGGGATTGAAGCGTTCGCGCAGTTTGTTGAATTCTTCCTGATTCATTGTTCGTTGGTTTTTCTTTGGACAGGGGCCAATGGGTCTTTTCCCTGCGTCCGGTCAATCCTGGACATGCCCCATTCATAGACCTTGCCGATGACCGGCGCCGGGATCTGGTGTTCGCGGCATAGCTGCCAGATGAAGTGGAGGCCATAGGGGAAGTCCTCGGTGAAGTAGCGGCTGTGGAAGTCGGGTACCCATCCGTCGGGCGTCTCCGTCATGGGCGAGAGAATAGCCTGGAAGGCCTTGATGCTGCGGAGCTTGGCTGCAAGGCTGGCGGCATCGCTGCTCTCATAGTAGTCCAGCAGGGTGGGAATGGCTCCGGGAGTGACGGGCAACCGCTGGAGGAGTTGCTGGAACTCGGCATCCATGTCGATGATGACCTGTGCCGATGCTTCGTCCCACTCGCGGTAGAACAAACCGCACCCGGGACGTGACTCTCCCTGCCAGTCGTGCCACATGCTCCATAGCCGGCCTGTGTGCAGGATGGGGTTGCTGTTGGTCAGCGAGGCCTCGTAGTGGCTGGCCAGCAAACTGACGGGTGTCGCGAAGAGCCGGCTGAAGAGCTTTCCTGCGTCCTCACGATCTTCCACGTTCTCCAGGGCCATGGCCAGAGAGGGCTTGTAGCCGAGCAAGAGTCCGTGACTGCCGTAGCGGTCCACACGGGCAATGAAGGGTACGCGCTGGAAGCCGAAGAGTGGTGTCCGGGGCTCCAGGACTTCGTGGGCGGTGAAGAAGAATCCGGTGCTGGAGACGATGGTGCCGACAAGCGTCTGGGGGTGCAGATGGGGACGGATGTCCTGCAAAGTCTGACGGATGAGGAAGCCGGGAAGGGTGAACAGCACGATGTCGGCCTGCGGAATAACCTCTGCTGCCCGGGATGAGATGACATCCAGCCTGCCCCGGTATTCCTTGCCGTCAGGGTCGGTGCAGCTGATCTCCTGCTGCCAGTCCCCGGGATGCCGGGTATAGAGCGATACCCTGACGTCGGGCTGGGAAGCCAGGAAGGCTGCACAGACATGGCCCAGCGAGCCGCCTCCGCATATCGTGATGTTGGTTATTTGTCTGTCTTGAAGGGAGTTAACAGGATTCATCGCTGCTTATTTGGCTTTTTCCTTGACCTTGGCCAGTGTTTCCTGCATCTCCGCCACGATGTCGGGATGCTGGTTGGCCACGTTGTGGGTTTCGGCGGGATCTTTCCTATAATGATATAGCTGCGGATCGTTCAGGTAGCCGGTTTCGATGGCCGGTCCCCAGCTGATGACTGGTTCGCCGTT
>JAZRVZ010000114.1:0-6403 GCA_045599425.1 Bacteroidaceae bacterium
CCGACGGTGAGCAGTTCGACCAGCCCATGGCCAACGAACTCTCCCTCAAGGAGAACATCATCATCCTCTGCGGCCATTACAAGGGCATTGACTGGCGCGTACGCCAGCAGCTCATCACCAGGGAAGTCTCCATCGGCGACTATGTCCTCACGGGTGGCGAACTGGCGGCTGCCGTCATGGCCGATGCCATCGTGCGCATCGTACCGGGCGTCATCGGCGACGAGCAGAGTGCCCTGTCCGACTCCTTCCAGGACAACCTGCTTGCCGCACCCGTCTACACCCGTCCTGCCCAGTACACCGGCGTGGATGGCAAAGACTGGGGCAGCGTGCCCGAGGTACTCCTCTCAGGTCATGAGGCCAGGATCAAGGAGTGGGAACTGCAGCAGAGCCTGGAGCGCACCAAGCGACTCCGTCCCGACCTGCTTAAGAAGAAATAGGGAAGCTCAATACAAATGCTCAGATAATCGTAAACCAGTTTTGCCGATTAACCGAAAAACCTGAGCTTTCAAAAGTTGACCAATATACCTGAGCTTGCGAAAGTGACCGATAAACCTGAGCTTGCGAAAGTTGACCAATAACCCCGCCAGGAGCGTCCTGACGGGGTTTGTTGTTCCTGCAACACCTCAATGTTCCAGCATCTCCTCCAGATTAGTGCCCACCTGATAGGCATGTCCCAGTCCGCCCCTCTGGTTGGCCGGCCGGACCGACCAGCGCTCCGGTGCAGCCTTCACCTTCGTACGGTAATGATTCTCCGTGGTGAAGTCCACGATCCTGCCATCCAGGCACACCGCATACAGCAAGGCATCCGGACTATCCGTCCAGCTGATGCGGCTCCCCTTCATCTCAACCCTGACCAGCGGATAGGCTTCGTTCGTGTAAATACGCGGATTCCAGTTTGCAAACACCTTGGCCAGCTGATACTTCAATGCCTCCTGACGCGTGACGTAGGGATTGTTGGGATGCTCCACGCCATCCTTGTCCACCCACATACTGCGTCGGCCCGTCAGGTCCAGCGTGTCCAGTGATTCTGCCAGAAAAGAACCATACTCCGCAAATCTCGCAGGCCAGCCGCCGCTGCCCATGTCCGCCCAGGCGTTGTAACCCTTCTTGTCCTTGGTGATCGGCCCCTTGTCCACCCTGGTGTACAGCCAGATGGCCGTGGGCGTCTCCTTGCCCCATGGACGTCCCCAGTAGTACGTCACATCGGGCGTCTCGTTCCTGACTTCGCACCAGGACATGACATACCCATACTCCCTCGGCACGCTCGGTGCACAGATATAGCCGCCCGTGCCACACTGCTGGAAGGTAACGGCATCAAAGAACACATCCCCCTTGCCGCAGATATAGTCCGTACGACCGCGTATCACGCCGTCGTAAAAGTAGTACTGTCCCTGCTGGTTGTTGCTCACGTAAGTATCCTGATAGGCCCACAGGCACACGTTGCGGCAGATGGTATGCGTGGAACGGTCATGCAGCACAATGTTCCTGCCCGTACGGTCGGCCATGCCGTTCCTCAGCGTAATATCCTGGAAGTAGCAGTCGTGCGCAGCCTTCTCCAGGATCAGTACGTCCGCATTGCCTATGCCCTCCAGCGGAGATGCAGCCCCGAAACCATTGTCCCAGGTTGCCGGAGGCGTGACATTGCGCACCACACAGCTGTCCCTCTCCTCGCCCACGATGCTCACGTTCGGTGTGCGCAGCCACATCCTGGGATCAGGATACTTCCGTCCGTCCCCCCCCGTGGTCTCGCCCTTGCAGGGCACCACATACTCGCCCGGCATCACAAAGATGCGGTACCTCTGCGCCGTGTCCTTCCGTGCATTGGCAGCCTCGATGGCCTCGCGGATGTTTCCGTCGCGTGGCACAACAAAGTCATACAGCCTGCGCTCGCAGGGAAATTCCGGTGCCCGGTACTTCATCAGTCGCAGGGGAGGATCGGTCGTCATGGCAACCATCGACACACTCTGCATGGCCAGCATGGCCGGCAGCAGCAAGGACAAACGCTTCAGACAGGGATGCTTCATGGCAATAACTTTCAGATTACGGAGGCGAAGATAGCAATTTCCCTGCACATACACAACTATACCTTATATAATATTATATCATGTGCGATTTTACACCTGCATGTTTGCTGAATTCAAAACTAATTCGTAACTTCGCACCATAATACGAGTGGCCCGTCCACCCCACAAACACCAACGCGTATGGCGGAAAAGAAAAAACCCCATCTCTATGTCATTGCCGGATGCAATGGCGCAGGAAAGACCACAGCCAGCTTCACGGTACTGCCCGAGATGCTGAACTGTCGTGAGTTCGTCAATGCCGACCAGATAGCGGCCGGACTCTCCCCCTTCAATCCCGAGGGCGTAGCCATCCAGGCCGGCCGACTGATGATCGACCGTATCATCCACCTCCTGAAGGAAGGCACCAGCTTTGCCTTCGAGACCACGCTGTCCACCCGCTCCTATGTCAAGCTCATCCAGCAGGCCCAGCGTCGTGGCTACTTCGTCTCCCTGCTCTTCTTCTCCCTCACCACGCCCGAACAGGCCGTGAAGCGCGTGGCCAAGCGTGTCAGCCAGGGCGGGCACAACATACCCATCGACGTCATCTACCGTCGCTACCGTGCCGGACTGAGCAATCTCTTCAACCTCTACATCCCCATCGTGGACCACTGGGCGCTCTATGACAACAGCGAGTGTCCCGCCAGCAAGATTGCCAGCGGAGCCATGGGCAAGGGTATGAAGATAGAGAACACCCCGCTCTGGGAGGAATATCAACTGAAGTACATGAACAAATCAGCAGAGGAGGACCCATCATGAACGATAAGGAAATCATGGAGCTCCAGCGTCGCATAGACCAGGGAATCCTACTTGCCCAGACCCGTCTGGTGGAGCGATACAAGCACAATGGCTGGTCACTCGTGGTACGCCAGAATGGCGTGGTACGCGAGGTGCCCGCCACAGAGTACAAATAATCAGAGAAAGCCGTTAAGCCCTAGACCTTCTAGAAAGCCTAGAACCTCTAGAAATTCTAGAAATTCTAGAAACTCTAGGATCTCTAGAACCTCTAGAATCTCCAGAAAGCATACAACCTTCAGAAAACCATCCCCGCATGAACCAACCAACCCATACCAGCCAGCTAACCGTGCAGGAGCAGCACCTGGCCTGCCACCTGGGCAGCGGTGACCTGCCCGTACTGGCCACCCCGGCCCTCGTTGCCCTCATGGAGAATGCCGCCATGCTTGCCGTGGCAGACACCCTGCCCGAGGGCAGTTCCACCGTAGGCTCCTTCATCCAGACCACCCATCTGCATCCCACGCCCCTGGGCGGTACCGTCCGTGCCACGGCCACGCTCACGGCCCAGGAAGGCCGCAAACTCACCTTCGCCATCAGCGCCGAGGATGAGAATGGACTGGTTGGCGAAGCCCGTCACGAGCGTTTCATCATCGATCGTGAACGCTTCATGGCCAAACTCAACTAAAACAATGCATCACGCACGGCGCAGGGTACATTGAACAACACACATACTCCATCATGCACAGCGCAGATTGCATTGAAAATTACTCCAAATGGGAAGAAACAAGTTTTCAGCACGCGAGATTGAACTCATCGGCAAGCTTCTCAAGCGCAAGGCCTCCGGCACCCGCTTCCAGCAGAAGCTCATCCGTCACAGCCTGCGCGTGGACTTCGAGTTCAACATATCCGACTTCAACGTCCAGGGCGTAGCCTTTGGCTATGACGAATTGCAGGAAGCCATCAAGCGTGGCCGCATCCTCATCCTGGACGACGCCACCATCGAGGCCATGAAGGCCAAACGCGCACGCGACAAGGAGCGCGATGCACAGCTTGCTGCCCAGCAGGCAGAGCCCACCGAGGTGGTAGACTGGGAGAAGGTACTGAAGGAATGGGATGAATACTACAAGGAACACCCTGAAGAAAAACCTGAAGGTTAAGAGAATAACCGACGGTTGAGAGGGTAAATTATTGAAGCCAATGGAAGAAAAGAAAAACATAGGACACCTGTTTGACGGCATAGCCGGAACCTACGACATGCTCAACCACCTCCTGTCACTCAACATCGACAAGTGGTGGCGCCGCAAGGCCGTCAAGACCATGCGTCCCTGCCAGGAAGTGCTGGACGTAGCCATCGGCACCGGCGACCTCTCCCTCGAAATGCTGCGCCAGCAGAAGGCACGGCACATCACCGGACTGGATCTCTCGCAGGAGATGATGCGCATCGGCCAGCAGAAGGCGCAGAAGAAAGGACTGGCCGACCAGGTCCGCTTTGACCTGGGCAGTGCACAGGAGATGCCCTACGGGGACAATCAGTATGACGCCGTGACCTGCGCCTATGGCGTACGCAACTTCTCACGTCTGGACGACGGACTTCGCGAGATGGCCCGCGTACTCCGTCCCGGAGGCCAGCTCGTCATCCTCGAGTTCTCCTATCCCACCAATCCCGTAGTACGCTTCTTCTACAACATCTACTTCACCCGCATCATGCCCCTCATCGGCCGACTCTTCAGCAAGGACCGTTCAGCCTACAACTACCTCAACCGCAGCGTCAAGGGCTTCATCTGGGGACAGGAGATGACCGACCATCTCACCCAGGCCGGCTTCCGCGATGCCCGCTTCAAACCCCTCACCTTCGGCATCACCACACTCTACACCGCCACAAAGTAAGCAACCGTAATCCTTCGCCTCAGCGCATGACCCACAACCTCCTCCTCTGGCTCCGCATCATCCGTCCGCAGACACTCTTTGCCTCTGCCTGCCCCGTACTGGCAGCTCTTATCCTCACCGGCATCCACAACACTCTGGCCGCCGTGCTCACCCTGCTCTGCTCACTCTCCCTGCAGATACTCTCCAATCTCATCAACGACTACTACGATTTCAAGCGCGGTGCGGACAAGAAGGCCCGTGCCGGATTCAAGCGTGCCCTGGCTGAAGGCGAAGTGACCGAAAGTCAGATGAAGCGAGCCTGTCTCATCACCGCATCAGTGGCCGTCATTCTGGGCGCATGGCTCATCAGTCAGGGCGGATGGCCCATCCTGCTCATCGGACTCACTGCCCTGCTCTTCGCATGGCTCTATACCGCAACCAGCCATTCCCTCTCCTATCTGGGCATAGCCGACATCTTCGTCTTCCTCTACTACGGTGTACTGGCCTCCCTGGGCACAGCCATCATCCAGCATTCCCCTGCCGCCTGGCCCGTCTTCTCCGCCGGAGCAGTCTGCGGCCTTATCTCCATGTGTGTATTGATGATCAACAACCTGCGCGACATGGATGACGACCGACTGGTGGGTAAGCGCACCTTTCCCGTCCGCTTCGGCAAGACGGCAGGCCACGCAGCCCTCCTCACCTACTGCCTCCTCATGCCCCTCTTTGCCTGGCAGGCCTTCGCCTCCATCTACCCCACCCTCATTGTCCTTCCTGCCCTCCTCCTCTTCCGCGCCATCACTCGCGCCCAGGGCACACAGTACAACAAATGCCTCCTCATGACCGGCCTCCTGAATATCCTCTACATTCTCCTTGCCTTGGTATAAGGCAACCAAACTCAGACGCAGAGCGCGTTACATGCCAATTTTTCCTCAGTTTTCTGCAAAAATACAGCTATTTTGTTGGTATTCAGTCTGAGTTGGGGTCTGTTTTCTCAGTTTCAGTCGTTCACGAAAACTTGTTGCCATCATACACAAGAGTAACCATCCAATAAACTACACATTGTAGCAGTTGTAGGACAGTTGTACCTTTGCACTCGCAATATTGCAACAGAATCACAACTGCTATTATTATGAGCAAAAAAGAATTTATCGAACTGCAACACCGCCAGCATGAGAGTGGCAAGACATTAAAGGAATTTCTTATTGAAATAGGTGTTGGTTATTCCACGTACAATTACTGGCGCAGGAAGTACCTTGCTACGGATGCCCCTCATGAACTTGCTCCAATCAGTTTCAGGGCATCCGCCAACGCATCCGTTGAATCACCTTTGTTTTGCAAGGAAGTCCCCTCGGGTGCGACTCTTCTGTTTCCCAACGGTCTTCGTGCCCACTTCGGGTCAGGAACAGAGTCGATGCTTATGAGTCTATTGAAGGAAAGTCTCTCAGGCCATGTTCTGTCTTAACGATACCATGCGCTACTATCTGTGCCCCTCCAGGACAGATATGCGCAAAGGGATCAACTCCCTTATCGGTGTAGTGCACCAGCAGATGGGATGTGACGTAAAGAACGGAGATGTATTCATCTTCATGGGCAGTAGCAGGAAACTCATGAAGCTACTGCATGCCGAGGACGGAGGAATGGTAATGTACGTCAAGCGTCTTGAAGCAGGACGATTCCAATTGCCGGAATATGATGCAGAATCCCAGACTTACTATATGGAGTGGAGAGATCTTGTACTAATG
>JAZRVZ010000115.1:0-10639 GCA_045599425.1 Bacteroidaceae bacterium
TCAACGGCATGAGCGAGGAAGAAATGCGCGACGTGTGCAAGAAACTGGGTATCGAGGTTGACGAGACCATGGGCAAGGGCAAGCTCATCGACGAGATCTTCGGCGAGACCTGCGAGGGCGATTTCATCCAGCCCACCTTCATCTGCGACTATCCCGTTGAGATGTCGCCCCTGACGAAGATGCACCGAAGCAAGCCCGGTCTGACAGAGCGCTTTGAGTTGATGGTGAACGGCAAGGAGCTGGCCAATGCGTACAGTGAGCTGAACGATCCCATCGACCAGGAGCAGCGCTTCATCGACCAGATGAAGCTGGCCGACAAGGGTGACGACGAGGCGATGATCATCGGCCACGACTTCCTGCGCGCCCTGCAGTACGGCATGCCTCCCACCTTCGGTATCGGTATCGGTATCGATCGCCTCGTGATGCTGCTGACGGGCAAGTTCGCCATCGGCGAGGTGATGCTCTTCCCCCAGATGAAACCCGAGGTGAAGGCTCCCCGCGACAAGGACGAGGCCTTCCTGGAGAAAGGCATTCCCGCAGAGTGGATCCCCATCCTGCGCAAGGCTGGCTACAACCTGGTGGCAACACTCCAGGGTGTGGCTCCTGCCAAGATCCAGCAGCAGATCATTGAGATACTGAAGAAATACAAGGAATACCTGGGCGGCATGGAGAAGCCCAGCCAGGATGAGATAGCAAAGTGGACAGTATAGGAACCATAGCCATAATCGGAGGCGGAAGCTGGGCAACGGCCATCGCCAAGATGATGCTGGAGAAGAATGAACGGATCTGGTGGTACATTCGCAGGGATGACCGCATAGAGGAGTTCAGGCGTCTGCAGCACAACCCGGCCTACCTGACGAGCGTGCGATTTGACATTCCGCGCATCCACTTCACGAGCGACATCAACGAGGTGGTGCGCAATTGTGACACGCTCATCTTCGTCACGCCCTCGCCATACTTGAAGGGCAACCTGAAGAAACTGAGGGAGAGGCTGAAGGACAAGTTCATCGTGACGGCCATCAAGGGTATCGTGCCTGATGAACACCTGGTGTGCTCGGAATTCTTCCATCATGTCTACAACGTGCCAGATGAGAACCTGGCCGTCATCGGCGGACCCAGTCATGCCGAGGAGGTGGCCCTGGGCCGACTGACCTACCTTACCATCGGCTGCTCGGACGAGCAGAAGGCACGGGCCTTTGCGGACATGATGGCCAGTGAGTATGTGAAGACGAAGACGTCGACCGACGTGCTGGGCATTGAGTATGCCTCGGTGCTGAAGAACGTGTACGCCATTGCGGCGGGTATCACGCACGGACTGAAGTATGGCGACAATTTCCAGGCAGTGCTGATGAGCAACGCCCTTCAGGAGATGCAGCGCTTCCTGACCACCGTGCACCCCATCGAGCGCAACATCACGGACTCCGTCTATCAGGGCGACCTGCTCGTGACGGGCTACTCCAACTTCTCCCGTAACCGTGTATTCGGTACGATGATCGGCAACGGCTACAGCGTGAAGAGCGCGCAGATAGAGATGGAGATGATTGCCGAGGGCTACTTCGGCACGCAAGCCATGAAGGAGATCAACCAGCACCTCCACGTCAACATGCCCATCCTGGATGCCGTCTACAACATCCTGTACAAGCGCATCGCACCGACCATCGAGATTAAGCTTTTAAGTGAAGCATTCAGATAAAATCATATTATGATTCAGATTGACATTACAAAGGCAACCCAGTTTGTGGGTGCCGACAAGGTAGCTGCCTTCGAGGCAGGAGTGAATGGTGCCAAGCAGGCACTGGAGGACGGCAGCCGTCCAGGTAACGACTTCCTGGGTTGGATGCATTTGCCCAGCAGCATTACGCCTGAGTTTATCGCTGAACTGCAGGCTTGTGCCAACGTGCTGCGTGAGAACTGTGACACGGTCATTGTGGCTGGTATCGGTGGTTCTTACCTGGGTGCCCGTGCCGTGATCGAGGCCTTGGGCAACAGTTTTGCATGGCTGACCAACAAGGGCGAGAATCCCAACGTGCTGTTTGCCGGCAACAACATCGGCGAGGACTATCTCTACGAGCTGACAGAGTACCTGAAAGACAAGAAGTTCGGCGTGATCAACATCTCCAAGAGCGGTACCACCACCGAGACGGCCCTGGCCTTCCGTCTGCTGAAGAAGCAGTGTGAGGAGCAGCGCGGCAAGGAGATGGCACAGAAGGTGATCGTTGCCGTGACCGATGCCAGGAAGGGTGCTGCCCGTACCACCGCCGACAAGGAGGGGTATACCTCGTTCATCATTCCCGACAACGTAGGTGGCCGTTTCAGCGTACTGACCCCCGTAGGCCTGCTGCCCATCGCCGTTGCCGGTTTTGACATCGCAGAGCTCGTACGTGGTGCCCAGGACATGGAGAAGGCCACCGGACTGGACGTTGCCTTCGGCGAGGACATCACCGCCCAGTATGCTGCCGTGCGCAACGCCCTGTATCAGGATGGCAAGAAGATTGAGATCCTCTGCAACTACCAGCCCAAGCTGCACTTCATGAACGAGTGGTGGAAGCAGCTCTATGGCGAGAGCGAGGGTAAGGATGGCAAGGGTATCTTCCCCGCAGCCGTTGACCTGACAACCGACCTGCACTCCATGGGCCAGTGGATCCAGGATGGCGAGCGTACCATCTTTGAGACCGTTATCAGCGTTGAGGCTCCCGAGCACAAGTTGCTTTTCCCCAGCGATGAGGAGAACCTGGACGGCCTGAACTTCCTGGCCGGCAAGCGTGTGGATGAGGTGAACAAGATGGCTGAGCTGGGCACACAGTTGGCTCACGTTGACGGTGGTGTTCCCAACATTCGTGTCATCATGCCTCGTCTGGATGCCTACAACCTGGGTCAGGTGATCTACTTCTTCGAGAAGGCCTGTGGCATCAGCGGTTACCTGCTCGGCGTGAACCCCTTCAACCAGCCTGGTGTGGAGGCATACAAGAAGAATATGTTCGCCCTGCTCGGCAAGCCCGGATACGAGAAGGAGACGGAGGCTATTCAGCAGCGTCTGAAGTGAAAAAGTGAAAAATAAAGAATGAATGATGAGTTCATAAAATGTCTTGAGGCGCCAAGCCTCAAGGCATTTTTATTCGATATGGACGGTGTGCTGTTTGACAGTATGCCCAACCATGCCTACTCCTGGACCAGGGCCGTGGAGCCGTTTGGCCTGCACCTGAGCAGGGAAGAGGTCTACATGAATGAGGGACGGACGGGAGGCGGAACAATCAATGCCCTGATGCAAAAGACCTTCGGTCGCGAGGCAACGGAGGAAGAGTGTCAGCAGATATACAAGTACAAGAGTGAGCTGTTCAATACCTGTCCTGTGGCTCCACCCATGTCCGGTGCATCAGATGTATTAAGAGAGGTACGCGAGCGTGGGCTGTTGCCGGTCATCGTGACGGGTAGCGGACAGCGGAGTCTGCTGGATCGCCTGAACCAGCATTTTCCCGGCGTCTTCCGAACCGAACTGATGGTCACGGCCTTTGACGTAAAGTTGGGCAAACCCTATCCCGAACCCTATCTGATGGGGCTGAGGAAGGCTGGATCCGTGCTGAATGCCGACGGTTCACCCCTCCGTCCGGGTGAGGCCGTGGTGGTGGAAAATGCCCCGCTCGGCATTCAGGCAGCCAAGGCGGCGGGTATCTTTACCATCGCTGTCAATACAGGACCATTGCCTGATCAGGTGCTGCTGGAAGCCGGAGCCGACATAGTCTTCCCCGGTATGACGGCCTTGGCAGAGGCCCTGAAGTGAGAGGATGAAGCGATACGCTGATGAAAGAATGAAAAAATGAAATCGATGGACTGACAAAGGAGTTCTTTCATTTCTTCATTCTTTCCCTTTTTCATTCTTTCACTTCTCACACTCCCTCGTCCTCAAACCTTGCCACCTCGTCGTCTTCATAGAGGTCGTGCTCGGTGATGTTGATGCTACCGTCGGTCCCAACGGTGACAGCATAGGGTTTGTAGTCCTCGCTGTCGGCTCCTTTTCCGATGGAGGCGATGAAGCGCAGGCCGTAATCAGTGGTGCGGTCAAAGTTCATGCCCAGCAGTATGCATTGCTGGTAGTAGCTGTCATCAACATGTATGTGGAAGGCGGAGCGGGTAAAGCGTCGCTCGAAGAACGGGACGCCGTTCTTTTGTACGGTCAGCAGGATACTGTTGTCCTGTGTCTTGTAACCCTCCTCGTCCGTGATGGTGACGGAATCCATCGGCATGCGGTCGATGGTGTAGGTGTAGCAGCTTCCGTTCATCCTGACAGAGTCTTTCAGATGGACGGCACTCAGCCTGATAACCGTGTTGTGGTTGTCCTCCGTACGTTCGGGGCTGTCAAATCCGTAATTCTCCTCCCGGTTCTCTTTCTTGTCACCGCAGGCCACCAGCCCTGCCACCAGTGCCAGGGTTGCTGCCATGCCCAGCGCATGCCTCATTTTTTTCTTCATGGTTCTTCTTGTTTCCGGACTGTCGTCCCAATTCCGGGGCAAAGTTATAAAAATATTTATGAATAACAAGGGAAGCCTCCCGAAAATGTTGTATCTTTGCATGCGAAAACACGTATAGACGTTTATGCCCCAGGAAATGATTGCACGGAGACGGCCTTCTGTCTTGCTGATATATACCGGCGGCACCATTGGAATGGTGCGGAATGAAGAGACCGGTGCGTTGGAGAATTTCAATTTCGACCGGTTGCTGGAACAGGTTCCGGAACTGCGCCGTTTCAATTACCGTATCTCCACCTATACCTTTACCCCTCCGATAGACTCTTCGGACATGTTACCTGAGCATTGGGGTAAGATTGTCAAGATAATTGAATTCAATTATGACAAATTCGACGGCTTTGTCATCCTGCATGGGACGGACACCATGGCCTACACGGCCTCGGCCCTGAGCTTCATGCTGGAGAACCTGGGAAAGCCCGTTATCCTGACCGGTTCC
This sequence comes from Bacteroidaceae bacterium, assembly GCA_045599425.1. GTDB lineage: Bacteria > Bacteroidota > Bacteroidia > Bacteroidales > Bacteroidaceae > Physcousia. The sequence goes on from JAZRVZ010000115.1 coordinate 4,960, forward strand.
CAACTGCCTATCGGACAGCTCCGTACCGACGGCAAGGAGAACCTGATCACGGCCATCGAGATTGCTGCAGGGAAGCGCGAGGACGGTTCGCCCATGGTGCCGGAGGTCTGCATCTACTTCAAGGAAAAGCTGCTCCGGGGAAACCGCACGACAAAGATCAATGCCGAGCAGTTCAATGCCTTCCGTTCGTTCAACTACCCTGAACTGGCCACCGTGGGCATCAGTATCCATTACCACGAAAGCCGTATCCGCCGGCCTGATCCCGACAAGCCCATGCGTACGCATTTCCTCTATGATCCCAATGTGGTGGTGCTCACGCTTTTCCCCGGTATCCAGCCCAGTCTGGTACATTCCGTGCTGCATATTCCCGGATTGAAGGCTGTTGTCCTGCGCACCTTTGGTACGGGCAATGCACCCATGCTTTCATGGTTCAAGGACGAGCTGATGGACGCCGTCTCCCGTGGCATACTTTTTGTAAACATAACGCAATGCCAGGCAGGCAGCGTGCAGATGGGCCTCTATGAGACCAGTCTGCCCCTGATGGAGGCAGGCGTGGTGAGTGGATATGACTGTACGCCCGAGTGTGCCATAACCAAGCTGATGTTCCTTATTGGCCATAAGCTGCCCCTGGAGCAGATTCGTCAGATGATGAACTCGGACCTGCGGGGTGAGATTACGAAGTAGGAGGGGGTGGGTCTCCCGTGGGGCAGCTGTGTGCCGCGTTGCTTTTTATTTTGGGCACTTAGAGTGGATTTAGTGTGATGCTTACATTTCAGGACGGTCTTGACGACCTCAAAATCATATTAAAATATATCAAAAATCATTATTTTAAAATATTATTTTCGGTTTATTTTAGAATGATTTTCTTCTGCAGGCTTCGCTGCGAAGCATCCGCAAGCGGCTGAGCGGAGCGAAGCGTCCGAACGTGGATACACTTTCACACAATTTCCACCGGAACCGATTAAATAAAGCGTGTCATTATGTGTCTGTGTCAGATGGGCTTGGCCAGCTCGTACAGCGGATGACGCTGGTCGCTGCACACATTCACAAGCACGCCCTGCTCCACAAGTTCCTTGATTTTACGGTTGGCGGTGGCTTGGGTCAGGAAGCAGTGGGTCTCCATGTCTTTACGGGTCAGGTAGCGGTTGGTCTGGAAATAGATCTGCAGATGCTGCATGATGGAATCCATGTCGCCGTCACGGAACGAGTGCTTCTTGTGCCTCGCCTTCTTTATCTCTGCCTTTGTGCGAAGTGTCTTTACCAGCTGGCGTTCAGGTGTATAGGATACACTCTTGATGGTCACGCTGCCCGATCTCGTCGCCTCGGGCGTACGTGTCTCGGGGCACTTCAGCGACACCTGGAATCCTCCCAGTCCGGGTATCTGGATATGATCGCCCTCGGCAAGGTGTTTTTCTACCACTTCCATCAGGGTTGCCAGGGCGGTCTTCAGTTCTTCCTCGGTATAGACCGACTTCTTCGACGCCTCCGCCAGCAGTTTCTCAAATCTCACAATACTGTTGCTGACGGGACGGGCATGGAAGCGTTTACGGTTTGAGCCGCGCGAGTTGGGCGACAGGTAGAAGTCATAATGTAATGCCATAGTTCTGCGGTTTTAGAGGTTGTAAGGTGTATTTTTTTTGAGAGCGTAAAATCCGCTTATTTCAATGGCAAAGTTAATTAATTTATTCCATTCATGCAAATATCTGGCCAAAACAATGAATTAGGAAATTTACCTTCACATTCTTCACGCTGCATGTTTATGCCTGTAGCTCAATGCGTTTGCTTGTCCGAACGGAGGCTACAGAGGTGATAGACGTGAAGCATTTCCGTTAATGGTGTTTCACATGAGTGAAAAGACCTTTGCACACGGGTGAAAAGACTTTTGCACTGTAGTGGAAAGACCTTTGCACCCGAGTGGAAAATCTAACGTCAAAGCATGACGGAGGGTGAGGAATTAGCAAGAAAAAGCTTAGTCATTTTCCGGTCTCGCCCCTCTTGACAAAGGGACTTTTATGTTGTATCTTTGCATTGTATTTCAACAAAATAAACAACAAAGATTATGAAAAATGTAATGAACACGATGAAGGCATGGCTCCTTCGCTGGTTCTCGCCCCAGGCGGCAGAAACGGCAAAAGCCAACGGTAACAAATCACATAATAGAAATAATGTGGGAGACGTGGAGAAGGCCGGAAAGGAACGTAAAGACACAGCCGAAGCAGAGAACAGCATGGAGGCAAAAGACCACGGCAAAGGCCACGATATGAAGGAGGCGCAAGAGACCAGGAACAACGGCGACGATCTGCACCCTCGCCTTCTCGCCTTCCTCACACGCCGCTACGATCTGCGTTATAACATCCTCACCGAGCAGGCTGAATATCGTTTGCGGGTGACAGAAGAAGGGAGTTCTGCCAACCAGAATACGGACTGGCGCGTGATAGACAAGCGTGCGCAGAACACCCTGGTCATGGAGGCCCGTGCAGAGGGTATCAACGGATGGGATGTAGACATGGGCCGACTGGTCAACAGTCACCTCGTGCCCGACTTCCATCCCATGCTCTCCTACATGCAGAACCTCCCCGAGTGGGATGGCGTGGACCGTGTGACTCCCCTCGCCCACCGCATCAGCACCGATCCGCTCTGGGTACACGGCTTCACCACCTGGCTCAGGGCCCTTGCCGCACAGTGGGAAGGCAGGGCCATGCAGACGGCTAACATGCTGGCTCCCATACTCATCAGCCGTCAGCAGGGTCGCCGTAAGAGCACCTTCTGCCGCATGCTGGTACCCGAGGAATTGCAGCCCTACTACCTGGACCGTTTCGATCCCAACAGCAAGGCGAATGCCGAGCAGCGACTGGCCGGCACGGCGCTCATCAACATGGATGAGTTCGACCGCTATCCTGCCTCCGTCATGCCCTCGCTGAAGAACTATATGCAGATGAATGCCAGCAACTTCCGCAAGATGCGCACCAACCGTTACCTCAACCTCCCACGCGTGGCTTCGTTCATCGGTACCAGCAACCGCAAAGATCTCCTGACCGACCCAACTGGCAGCCGTCGTTTCCTTTGTTGGGAGGTAGAGCGCAACATCGACTGCTCGCCCATTGAGCACGACCAGCTCTTTGCCCAGCTTCGCCAACAGTTGGATGAGGGACAGCCCACCTACCTTACCTCGGAATGGGAGCGTGAGGTGGAGGCGCACAACGAGGCCTACCAGCGCGTCAGTCCCGAACAGGATGCCTTCCTGCAGTGCTTCCGTCTGCCCGAGGCCGACGAGGAGTCCACGCCCTACAGTGCCACCCAGATCTTCGCCCAGCTCTGCAAGGCCTATCCCCAGGTCATGCGTGGCATCACGGCCCATGCCCTCAGTCGCAGCCTCACCGCCCTCGGCATCCTGCCACGCCACACCCGCAAAGGCAACGTTTACCACCTCGTCCACATCACGGCGGCATAAACCGTCCTTCCATCGCAAATGCTTCACACTCTTCACGAAATGTCGCAAGACGAACTGTACTACTAATTTGAAGTACAAGCACATAGCGCAACGTGAAGAATGTGAAGCATTATTTTCAAATCGTATGAGAGGCGGCTGATTCAACGGACTACAAGAGGAAAAAGAGGCAAATAATTGCAAAAGCCAGGAAAAATGCCTATCTTTGCTGACAAGTCGGGGTGCAAACAGGAGTTCCGATCTCCACACATTGCCCCGGACAGTGAACACACGCATATAATACCATTAACCTATAGCCCATAAATCAAGATGGACAAACACAACATGATCAAGAAATCGACATTATGGCTGGCCCTGCTGCTGGCAACCGGCACAAGTGCACAATCCCTGCCGGAAGGAACCCTGCCCACACTGCCTCCCTTCCCGGAGATTCCCGCCAAGCAACCCATCGGCTCGGTGAAGCTCGGCGACATCAACACCTTTGCAGAGGTGAAGCTCGACATCCCCATCACCGATGGTCCTTTCAAGCCAACCTGGGAGTCGATAGAGGCCAACTACCCCGGCTCGTCGGAATGGCTGAGAGAGGCGAAGTTCGGGTTCTGGGTGCATTTCGGACCTCAGGCAGCCGGCGAGAGCGGCGACTGGTATGCGCGTAATCTCTATAAGGAGCAAGACAATCATGAGGCCAACCGCAACCATGTCAGGCGCTACGGTCATCCGTCGGAAGTGGGTTACAAGGATGTGCTGAAGGACTGGAACCCCACGAAGCTCGACCCCGAATATCTGACCAGACTCTACCAGAAGGCCGGAGCCCGCTTCCTGATGATCCAGGGTGTACATCATGACAACTACGACCTCTGGAACTCGAAGTACCACCCCTGGAACTCCGTGAACATCGGTCCCAAGCGCGACCTGCTGCGCGAGTGGGCGGATGCCTGCCGGAAGTACGACATGCACTATGGTGTGACCTTCCACCACGAATACACTTGGTGGTGGTGGCAGACAGCCTTCGGTTCGGACAAGAACGGCGACAAGGCAGGCGTGCCCTACGATGGCAACCTGACGCTGGAAGACGGCAAGGGCAAATGGTGGGAAGGATACGACCCTCGCCTACTCTACGGCATCGACCTGAGAGAATATGAGTCGGTGGATGCCAACGCACACACAGGTTGGTCGCCTCCAAAGGACGGTATCTTCTGGCGTCATCTGGACTACTGCAAGTGGTACGCCACGCAGTGGGCGCTGCGCATGATGGACGTGGTGGCCAACTACGACCCCGATTTCATCTATACCGACGGTACCATGCAGGGGCCCTTCTGCGGCAACGGCACCGGCACGGGTTACAAGTGCAACGCCATGCAGACGGTGATGGCCGACTACTACAACCGTCAGCTGAAGAAGAAGGGCAAGGTGGATGCGTTCAGCATCATCAAGTTCCGCGACTACACCAACGGTGCCGTCAACACGGCTGAATTCGACTTCCCCGACACCATCAACGCCGTGCAGCCCTGAATTCGCGAAGCCCCCGTTGGCGACTGGTTCTATGCCCCCGGCTTCACCTATGATTCGGGTTCGATGATTCGCTTTGTCATCGAGGCCATCTCTCGCGACGGCAATGCGGCACTCAACATTCCCATGCTGCCCGACGGCTCGATAGAGGACGCTTGCGTGACAATGCTCGAAGAGGTGGGCCAGTGGATGAGTATCAACGGCGAGGCCGTGTATGGCAGCAAGGCCTGGAAGAAGATTGGCGAGGGCGAAACAACCAGGAACGGCAAGCTGAAGAAACTGCCTGGCGGCAAGTTGGGCGAGAGCCACAAGAACTTCAGGTTCAATGCACAGGACATCCGCTTCACCGTGGGTAAGAATGGTTCGCTCTATGCCTTCTGCATGGCCCTGCCAAAGGCTGGCGAGTCGGTGAAGGTCTATTCGCTGGCAAAGTCGGAAGGCCGGAAGGTGAAGAGCGTGAAACTGCTGGGCAGCAAGGCAAAGCTGAAATGGAAGCAGACCGGCGAGTGCCTCGCCATCGAATGTCCGCAGTCGCTGCCTTGCAAGACCAGTATCGTATTTAAGATTGACTAAATGGTTCTTGTGGAAATCGTGTGAAAGTGTATCCACGTTCGGACGCTTCGCTCCGCTCAGCCGCTTGCGGGTGCTTCGCAGCGAAGCCTGCAGAAGAATGTCATTCTAAAATAAACCGAAAATAATATTTTAAAATAATGATTTTTGATA
>JAZRVZ010000116.1:0-2649 GCA_045599425.1 Bacteroidaceae bacterium
GTTCCATCCTGAGGCCTTCCATCTGGAAGAGGGAGCCCGTCTGGAGGAACTCATCCACAAACTCCCGGGCGTGAGCGTGACGGACATGGGACTGATGTGGAACGGCAAACCGCTGATGATCAAGATGAACGGACACGATGCACTGGCCGATGGTGACATGATGGGCCGTCTGCCTGCCGAGATCGTACAATGCATCAAGACCTACGAGAAGAGGAGCGAACTGTCGGAACGCACCGGTCTGGACGATGGGCAGGGCGAGCAGGTGCTGGACATCGTGATCAAGCCAGGCTTCATGGACCACTTCTATGGCGATGTCAGCGCTAAGGGCACCACGGCCAAGCACTACGCAACCGAAGGCGACATGCAGCGCCTGAGCGACTTCGACCCCATCGCCCTCTATGCCCGTGCAGGCGACGACGACGAATGCAAACTGGACAAGGGATGGGGCCGGGGTGGACTGGCCATCAACGACGAGTACCGCCAGCAGATGGGTATGATGGGCTATCAGCATGCCTGGGACAGTAAATATAAAGAGGTGAGCGAGCGTAACCGATGGAACATCGACCTGACGCCCAACCATTACGACAAGATGACCAGCAGCTGGAGCCGCAGGGAGAACTTCATGCCAGACGGGCAAAGCACTCACACCCGGCAGACGGCCTCCAATCATGCCCATACCTTCAAGGTTCCCATTGGCTCTAACTGGCGTCGAGCCCTCTCGAAGGATGACATCATGACGGGGGGACTGAGCCTCTACTTCGGCAGGAATCGCGATGAGGGCAGGAGCCAGCAGAAGACCTACGACGGTAACCCGGCAGAAGGAGCCGGGGAGGTGAACACAAGCCTGTCCCAGCAACTGAGCGAGAAGGAGAACCTGCGGCTGGACTTCCACGAAGCTATGGAGCACTTCTTCAAGGGTGGAATCGTGAACATCGAGCTTCGGGCACAGGCAGAGAAGGAACAGCAGGACCGCAGCTCCACCGCCGACTACACATACGCCTCGCTCCCCTCCCGGCACGATGTACAGACGGGGCATTCCGACCGCCACTGGCTGGAGGGGGGACTGAAAGTGGGTGGCAGTAAATGGTTTGGCCGCAACGTGATGACACTGCTAAGTTATGACGCATCGTACAGGAATGACTATCAACGAAATAACCGCATGAGAGGCGATGGCGCTTCGATGGCCGAAGACCTCTCCAACAGTCTCAGGCAGCGTCAGCAGCAACTTCGCCACGACCTCTTCTTCATGCTCGAGGAGAAACTGGACCGGGTGTCGCTGGAGCAGACGGGCACCATTGACGTCATCACCGAATGGCTCGACTACCACCGTGGACAGGTGCTCGACACCATGGCGCATCGCACCATCCTCGAGCCCGACGCACACCTCAAGATGCGATGGCGCACGACGAAGGCATCCTCGCTGAATGCCGACTTCGCCTACAGGCGTCATGCCCCAGGTTTCATCAGCACCATGGCCTACACCGACGACACCAATCCACTCTACATCACCCAAGGCAACCCCAACCTGCGCCCCACCACCGATCTGGGCGTCAGCCTGAAGTACGACTGCACCCTGCTCCGTAGTGAGCAGAACCTATCGACGGGGGCTTCGTTCAACCGCACCATTGATCCCGTCCTCTCGCTCCTTCGCTACAACTCGCTGACGGGTGCCTACCGCTCCTCGCAGATGAACGGCCGCGGTGGCTATCAGATGGATCTCAACGCCAACTACGACCGCACGCTGGGTGGCTACCTGCGCCTGACGCTTGGGATGTCGGTGGCTGGCGACATCAGTTATGGAAATCAGACTCTTGTAGATGGTGATGAGACGGTACGCCTGCTGCGTCAGCAGAGCGTCCGGGCCGACGTGCACCCACGCCTCAGCTACGACAGCGAACGTTGGAATGCCGAACTCTCACTCCGTGCCCAGTATAGCGGGTCGTACTATAACACCGACGACTACCTCTCCACCCGCCTTTGGGACTACGACCCCACCCTATCCACCACCTGCAAACTGCGCCACTGGACCTTCAGGCTCTCATCTCATCTTCGTGGCGGCAGCGGCTACCTCAGTGACGAACTCAACCGTGTCAGGTTCATCATGGATGCCGAAGTGACATGGAGGTGTCTCAGGGGCAAGGGACAACTCTCGCTCCTGGCCAACGACATCTTCAACCAGGACACGCGCCTCTCCTCCCGCATCACAGCCACCCAGCGCAGCGAGAGCGGCCGCAGCTTCATCCACCACTACCTCGCCCTCCGTTTCCAGTATCATCTTGATGCCCGTGCTGCGAGTAAGTGAGAGCAAAGCATCAAGCTTGCTTGAAGGCTTTGCCGAACGAAAACGGGCTCGACCGAAGGTCAAGGCTGCGAGTAAGTGAGAGCATCCACACATACAAAACACTAAAAACAAGCGATCTGATGAAGAATTCCGTGATTATGTTTTGCCAGTTCAGGGAATAGTTATATCTTTGCCAAGGAAATAGACAACAAACCAAATACAATAATAATATGACACACTTTATGGGATTTAGCATGCCTGCCGACGGTAGAGTGGTTAAGCAGGCAAAAAGTATTCACACAGGAAAGGAACACGAGCATGTTAGAGCTACCATTACAAGACCAATGCGATGTGATATTCGTCCCGTG
>JAZRVZ010000117.1:0-5272 GCA_045599425.1 Bacteroidaceae bacterium
GGCTGCGCGTTGCTGCTGCCCACGTACCAGCAACCCAGTCCGTCGTCGGCCATCTTGACATTGTTCACACTGGGGAAGCCGGGCGAGTTGCTGATCAGCACTCCACGGTAGCCGCCTCCCTGGGCGCTAAGGAACTCCTTGATGTACCATTCCGTACCCTCGTCGGCCCATTCAAATCCGGAGGTGAGTTGCTGTCCGGTGGACTTCAGGTGTATCCTGGCCCGCACGTAGCTGGCTGTCCTCGAGCCGGTGAAGTACACCTCCGCGGCTTCGCTGCGCTCGGTGGCCAGACCGTTGGGCATGGTCCAGTAGCAGGCCTTGCCCTGGGCGGCGCGGCGCGTGTTGCGGATGCGGTAGATGATGGGATCGCTGATGTCCTTCGTCAGGCGGGGGAGCTCGCTGGCCCGGCCGCACAGCGTACAAAGCAGGAGAAGCGTCAGACTGAGTAGGTTACGCAGTGTGAATCTGTTCTTCATGAGGCTTATTGTTAAAAAGGTTTCTTTTTCAGGTGGCAAATATAGCAACATTTTTTTATTTATCCAAATCATTAGTCAATAAGAGAATTGAATGGTTGATTTTGTCCGTATTGTTTGGTGGTGAGACCGATTTGTTGTAACTTTGCCCCGGTAATCTTTGGAAATTATGACATTCAGCGTAGTATATGTGTTCTTTTGCCTGGCTTTCATGATCTGGGCGCTGATCTCGGACCGCGTAAAGCCGGGAATGACGCTGTTCAGCGTGGTGGTGCTGATGCTCTGTGCGGGCATACTCTCGCCCAGACAGTGCCTGGAGGGGTTCTCGAACAAGGGTATGATCACCGTGGCCCTGCTGTTCCTGGTCAGTGAGGGCGTGCGACGCAGTGGAATACTGGAGCGACTGATCTTCAGTCTCTTGCCAAGGCAGAAAGCTACGATGACGGGGGCGAAGCTGAGGATGCTGCCCATGGTATCATTCATATCGGCCTTCCTGAACAACACCCCCGTTGTGGTGATCTTTGCCCCGATGATCAAGAACTGGTGCCGCAAGATGCATCTGCCGGCCACGAAGTTCCTGATTCCGCTGAGCTATGCCACGATCCTGGGTGGCATGTGTACGCTGATCGGCACGAGCACGAACCTGGTTGTGGACGGACTCATACAGGAGTCGGGACGCGAGGGCATGTCGATGTTCGAGCTGGGCAAGGTGGGTGTGATCATTGCCGTGGTTGGCCTGCTCTACCTGGTCTTTGCCAGCCACTACCTGCTGCCGGAGAAACGTGAGGCGGAGATGGACATGGAGGAGGCTCCGCAAGGCATAAAGCTGGTGGAGGTGGTGCTGAGAAGCCGCTTCCCGGGCCTGGGCAGCACGCTCAGGGAGTTTGATTTCTTCCGCCATTACGGGGGTACGGTGCGGAGCATACGACGGGGTGGGGAAGTGCTGACGGGCGACTGGATGAACGTGAGGATGCAGAACCACGATACGCTGCTGATTGAGACGGATGACAAGTTCGTGAAGACATGGGGCGACAGTTCGGCACTGCTGATTTCCAGCTATGACGCGGACAGCGACACGCTGGGCAGGAAGAAGCGCTGGGTGGCCTTCCTGCTGCTGATCTTCATGGTGATCGGTGCCACCGTGGGTGAGTTGCCGTTCATGAGGGAGGCTGTGCCGGGATTCAAGTTTGACATGTTCTTCTTTGTATGTGTCACCACGGTGATCATGTGCTGGACGGGCATGTTCAATGCGCGGAAATACAGTAAGTTCGTGTCGTGGGACGTACTGGTGACCATTGCCTGTGCCTTTGCCATCAGCAAGGGCATGCAGGAGTCGGGCTTTGCCGACTACATCGCTTCGTTCATCATCACCTGTGCCCAGACCGTGGGCAAGGCCAACGGTGGCGTGTATGCCATGATGGCCATCCTGTTCCTTATCACCAACCTGTTCACGGAGCTGATCACCAACAACGCCGCGGCGGCCCTGTCCTTCCCGCTGGCACTGAGCATGGCCAACGAGCTGGGTTGTGATCCCATGCCGTTCTTCGTGTGCATCTGCATGGCTGCCTCGGCAGCCTTCAGCACGCCCATCGGCTACCAGACCAATCTGCTGGTGCAGGGCGTGGGCGGATATAAGTTCACGGACTATGTGAAGGTGGGTCTGCCGCTGAATATCATCGTGTTCCTGATGAGCGTGTTCCTCATCCCGCAGTTCTGGAGTTTCTGATTCAGACGTGCCTTCAAGGGTGTTTATTTGCCCCTGTACCCAAAAAACGTCCCGAATGCTTCGGTATTCCGTTTTTTTTGTTTATCTTTGCAAGGTTATTCAAACTGCATGGCTATGGCTGAAAACATATATCCCATCTATGACAAGATGATGACCCGTCAGGACAAGGAGCAGCTCCTGGGCCAGAAGGGTGTGATGATCTGGTTTACGGGTCTGAGCGGCAGCGGCAAGAGCACCGTGGCAATGGGTGTGGAGCGTGAGCTGCACAAGCGTGGCATCCTGTGCCGCATCCTGGACGGTGACAATATCCGTGCCGGCATAAACAACAACCTGGGCTTCAGCGAGGAGGACCGTCGTGAGAACATCCGCCGCATCGCCGAGATCGGCAAGCTGTTTGTGCATACGGGCATTGTGACACTGGCCTGCTTCGTCAGTCCCACGAACGACATCCGTCAGATGGCTCGTGATATCATCGGCAAGGAGGACTTCCTGGAAGTCTACGTGAGCACGCCCATCGAGGAATGTGAGCGTCGCGACGTGAAGGGGCTCTATGCACGTGCCCGGCGCGGCGAGGTGAAGGACTTCACGGGTATCAGTGCGCCGTTTGAGGCTCCCGAACATCCTGCCCTGAGTATCGACACAAGCCGACTGACCCTTGAGAAAAGCGTCAACGCCGTACTTGAGATGATTGCAAAATGTTAAATTAGTACTTTATATATGGAATATAATCTGAGTCATCTGCAGGAACTTGAGGCCGAGAGCATTCACATCATACGTGAAGTGGCTGCCGAGTTCGAGAATCCTGTGATGTTGTACAGTATCGGCAAGGACAGCAGCGTCATGGTGCGCCTGGCCGAGAAGGCTTTTGCACCAGGCAAGGTTCCCTTTCCCCTGATGCACATTGACAGCAAATGGAAGTTCAGGGAGATGATTGAGTTCCGTGACCGGTACGCCAGGGAGCATGGTTGGAACCTCATCGTGGAGAGTAACATGGAGGCCTTCAATGCCGGCGTGGGTCCCTTCACGCACGGCAGCAAGGTGCACACTGACCTGATGAAGACAAAGGCACTGCTGGACGCCCTGAACAAGTACAAGTTTGATGCCGCATTCGGCGGAGCCCGACGCGACGAGGAGAAGAGTCGTGCCAAGGAGCGTATCTTTTCATTCCGCGACCAGTTCAATCAGTGGGATCCCAAGAACCAGCGTCCCGAGTTGTGGGATATTTACAACAGTCGTGTACACAAGGGTGAGAGCATCCGTGTCTTCCCTCTCAGCAACTGGACTGAGCTGGATATCTGGCAGTACATCCGACTGGAGAATATCCCCATCGTTCCCCTTTACTATGCCAAGGAGCGTCCCTGCGTGGAGATTGACGGCAACCTGATCATGGCCGACGATGACCGTCTGCCTGAGAACCTTCGCCCCCTTGTTCAGGACAGGATGGTGCGTTTCCGCACCCTGGGTTGCTGGCCTCTTACCGGTGCCGTGGAGAGCAACGCCACCACCATCGAGGAGATTGTGGAGGAGATGATGACCACCACCAAGAGCGAGCGTACCACCCGTGTCATCGACTTTGACCAGGAGGCAAGCATGGAGCAGAAGAAGAGGGAAGGATACTTCTAAAATTAAAACAATAAGAATTGAAAATCAAAATCTGGGTTCCAGTCCTACTCTTAATGAAGATATAATGAAAGATATTGATATAAAAGCATACCTGGATCAGGATGAGCAGAAGGATTTGCTGAGACTGCTCACGGCCGGTAGCGTGGATGATGGTAAGTCTACGCTGATCGGTTGCCTGCTTTACCACAGCAAGAAGCTGTACGAGGACCAGTTGCAGGCCCTGGAGCGGGACTCCAAGCGTGTGGGCAATGCCGGTGAGCACATTGACTATGCCCTGTTGCTGGACGGACTGAAGGCTGAGCGCGAGGAGGGTATCACCATCGACGTGGCCTACCGCTATTTCAGTACCAATCAGCGTAAGTTCATCATTGCCGACACTCCGGGTCACGAGCAGTACACGCGCAACATGATCACCGGTGGCTCGACAGCCAACCTGGCCATCATCCTGGTAGACTGTCGCACGGGTGTCATTACCCAGACCCGTCGCCACACCTTCCTGGTGAGTCTGCTGGGAATAAAGCATATCGTGCTGGCAGTGAACAAGATGGACCTCATCGACTTCGACAAGGCTACCTTCGACCGTATTACGGCCGAATACCTGGAACTGGCCCACAAACTGGGCATCGAGGACGTGACCTGCTTCCCTCTGTCGGCCCTGGATGGTGATAATGTCGTGGAGAAGTCTGACCGCACGCCCTGGTACGAGGGACCGGCACTGCTGGACTACCTGGAGACGGTGCCCATACACCGTGACCGCAACATGGATGACTTCCGCTACCCCGTACAGTACGTCCTGCGTCCCAACCTGGACTTCCGCGGTTTCTGCGGCAAGATTGCCAGCGGCGTGATTCGCAAGGGCGACGAGGTGATGGCGCTGCCCAGCATGAAGAAGAGTCATGTGAAGAGTATCGTCACCTACGAAGGGGAGCTGGAGGAAGCCTTCTGTCCGCAGTGCGTCACCATCACGCTGGAAGATGAGATTGACATCAGCCGTGGCGAGATGATCGTCCGTCCCGACAACGTGCCCTGTGTGGGTCGCCACTTTGAGACGATGCTGGTGTGGATGGACGAGCAGCCGATGGACCGCAGCAAGCAGTTCTTCCTGAAGCACAACACCAACACCACCCGTGCCACGGTGGACAACGTGCTCTATCAGGTTGATGTGAACACCATGGAGCAGCGTGAGACCGAGGCCTTCAGGCTTAATGAGATTGGCAAGGTGCAGATCACCACGGCCAAGACGCTCTTCTTTGATCCCTACAAGGAGAACAAGGCAACGGGTGCCTTTATCCTCATCGACCCCATAACAAACAACACCTCGGCCGTGGGTATGATCATCTCACAGCTGGAGGAGAAGGACATCAACCAGCTTGACCTTCCCACTCTGGACCTCAGGAAGATGGGTGTTCCGGAGGAGCACTATGCATCCATTGAGCTGGCTGTGAAGGAG
>JAZRVZ010000118.1:0-5060 GCA_045599425.1 Bacteroidaceae bacterium
TGGCCTCCGACTTAGCCGAGGTCACGGGCAAGCCGCATAATGACATCATGAAGGCTATCCGCGCCATGGAACCTGCATGGGAAAAAGTTAATGGGGGAAAATTTTCCCTTATCTCATATACCGACTCCATGAACCGAGAAAAGCCTTGCTATTCGCTTACCAAGACCGAGTGTCTTTATATTGCGACAAAGTTCAACGACGAAGCACGCGCCCGTCTTATACTGCGATGGGAACAACTCGAACGTGAGCGTCAGCCACAAGTTCCACAGTCATTCTCACAGGCACTTCTTCTTGCTGCGCAACAGCAAGAACAAATAGAGGCACAGCAACGTCAGATAGGCGAGCAACAGTCACAGATTCTCCAACTGACCTCTGCCGTGGCAAGCATGGAACCAAAGGTTACATACATGGATAAGGTGTTCAAATGCACTTCTACAGTCAAGACGAAGGTAATTGCACAAGACTATGGAATGTCAGCAGTCGCTTTTAATCGTCTTTTACATACACAAGGAGTGCAATATCGCTGTGGTGACGACTGGATTCTTTACGCTAAATATGTTTCTGAAGGCTATGTCAAAGATGTGCCATTTGAATACGAACACAAGGACGGTACGAAAGGCATCACTTGCAACCGTCAATGGACACAAAAAGGACGTGCTTTTCTCTATCAGTTCCTTAAAGACAAAGGCATCCTGCCACTTATTGAGAAGTAACAATTCCTACCTTTATAATATTATATAAGCAAATAAAACCCACAATGCAAAAAATCATCCAAACCCTCACCCCCGCTCTCAACGCCCGAATGCTCACCTCCACCCAGCGAGAAGCCTTCGAGCAGGGCCTTACCATCCTCGAACAACGAGGCACAGCCCTCTCCTTCATCCGTGACTCCCGCCGCTTCAAAGACTACCACCGCCGCGTCCGTCACCTCCTTACCTACCTCCAAACCGCCCCTGCCACCGTTCCCGTCGCTTCTCCGACGGGCAAGCGTCGCGTAGGTCGCCCCACCAAAGCCGAGCAAGCCGCCTACACCGAAGCCCAAAAGCAGAAGGCAATGGCAGAAGCCAAATCCTCCCTCTTCCCCGAAGTCAAGCCCGACCTCTCCCTCCAGCCCCTCACCTACAACGGCATCGTAGCCAATCCCAACGGCGAAAGCATAGCGGCAACCATGCCCCACCTTTTGCAACTCCGCTACTTCCTCAGCGAGCCCCTCCAGCAGCGCGTCAACACCGTCCGCGACCTCCGCAACGAAATGGCAGCCAAAGCCGAGCAAGCCAAGACCATGGCAGAAGCCAACGAACGCGCCACTGTTACCAACGGTTCTCCGTTGGTCTATTCCGAGGAAGAAATAGCCGCCCTCGCCACCCGTGCCGTAGAAATCGAGTCCGACATTCTCCCATCCATCTACAACGACGTTGACCGCGAAATGGGCGAAGTCTATCTCCGTCTCTCCCAGCGCACCGGCGACCCCGAATACATCGCAAAGGTCAGCAAGGACATCAACATCCCTACCCAAGATCTCCGCACTCAATTCAAGCCGTTCTTTGAAAAAGCCCTTGCCCGTGACCCACGCTTCGCCGATATGGTAGCCGAAAAAATCGCCAACGACCGCCCAGAAGTCAAAGCCCAGCGCGAAGCCGCAGCCAAGCACAAAGCAGAAGCTGATGCCCTCATTAAATACATCATCCGCAAAGACAAGCCTGCCACCCAGAAGCGCGTCAAAGGTCTCCAAGACCGCATCGCCCAGCTTCGCCGTGATTACTCCGACATCGTAACCGAAGACGAACTCACCGGCTATCAGGCAATACTTGTCAAAACCATCGAAGACCTCGAAAAGAAATAACCCATAGAGATATGGTTTGAATGTGAAACAATAAATTAACTCGTTCCCAGCACGTCCTATTAAGGAAACGGCTGGGATTTTTCGTGTCCTGCTATGTGCCTATGTCCTTTATCTCTTACACAAAAACACTACCTTTGTTATCAAATAAAGCAAAGCAATGGCCACACAAAAGATAAACCTCACCCTCCCTCGCAACTGGAACCAATGCACCATCGAGCAGTTGGAACTCATTGCCAACGTCCTTCGTGAGCAGGTAGAGCGACAAGACCGCTATCATCCCTTCTCCATGCAGAACGTCAAGATAGCCCTCTTCTTCGCCCTCACCGGCATCGAAATCCTCGAAGGTCCCAACCCTCGCGTCCCAGTAGAAGAGCAATACTATAAGACCCTCACCCCAGCCCTCTCCCGTAAAGGGCGAGGGAGTAAAATGCTCTATTGGCTGAAACGGCTCGTAGGCAAAGCACCGAAGCGTGAGGTGTTCAGTCTTTATCTTTGGCAAATCAACTACTGGATCAACGGTTCTCCTCTTGATAATAAAGGTAATCTCAAATCTCCCTCTCCTTCGGGGAGGGCAAGGGGTGGGGCTCTGCTCGATTGGCTCAACAACGACAACAACGACTTCCTCACCCGTTTCCCCTATGACATAGTGAAGCGCAGCTCCCGTTCCCGATGGTTCTCCATCGGGTGCAAGGTCTCCTTCCAAGGCCCCCAAAAAGACCTCGACGGTTTCTCTTGGTCACAATACCGCCTCGCCACCGAGTCCATGCAAAACTACGTCCAGCTCTCCAACTCCCTCGCAAAGATGCAGCAGATGAATAGAGGTAACTACTCCCCCGCCCTAACGGGAGGGGGTCAGGGGGGTGGGTCTCGGTCTTTCTCCGACGAGCAGATGCAGAAGCAGGCGCAAAACGTAGATATGGCAAAGTCCCTCTTCCTCGCCACCATCTTCAATCGCAAGGTAAAGTACATCGAGACCTCCACTGGCATCATCCGCAAGGACTACCACTACGAATCAAACCAGATCACCGACAACGCCGAATACTTCCGATCGTTCCCCGACACCCAATGGCAGGTCATCCTCTTCTGGTGGACTGGCATAATGCACACCTTGCAGAAACGATACCCCCACGTCTTCAAGGTGCAAAAGGTAAGCAAGAAGCAACTGCCATCTTCCGCAATGGAAATCTACTCCGCCACTATCGCCACCATGCAGAAGTACGTCGGCATCAACGAGCAGGACTGCAACAACCAATCCTACTCTCTTGTCCTCGAACAACTCGAACGCATGGCAAAGGAAAACGAAGAACTTGAACGCATCCGTAAAAAGAAATAACCACCGTTCCCGATGATTTTCCATCGGGTAGAACAGCCAAAGCAATGACACAAACTCCTTTTGACATACTCAAGCAAACCTGCCACGATGCCTGTCACGAACGTCATGCCTGTACCGAAGGCTACAAGCAGATGCTCGCCTCTGAAACCGTAGGGCAGATGATGGCTACATGGCGCAATAATTGGGAGGACATAGTGCAGAGCAAATACGCCGATATTATCCGTAAAGAACTCCCTAAGCAGTACCCCGCCCTCAAAGCGGAGATGAACGCAGCAGGTATCTACCTCAACGAGTGCCCATCGAATGCTCGTCAGTTCGTCAAGGTTATCATCACCGACAATGAAACCACTATCCATATCTACGGCGATGCAAAGGCATATATCATTGGTGACGCAAAGGTTACGGTACACGACCACGCACAAGTCTATAACTACCGCGCCCATGCCGAAGTGGAACTTCTTGCCCATTCCTATGGATATCTCTTGCACACCGACATAATCACTGTTTCACGTTTCGCACAAATAAACTATCACAATGAATAGCCACCTAACTATACTCGCCAACCAGAAGCCGATGGCACTCGCCGAGGACTTCTCTATCAGCGTCGAAATGAGCAATCCTCTTTTCAATGACACTGAGATGTTCTCTTACCCTGTCAGTCTTCCCATCGAAGGCAATCGCCATTTCCTAAAGAACATTGACGATGTAAACTCCGACATCCGTTCTGTCAACGATGAACACACTCAAATGCAAATCATAGCCGATGGCGTACCATTCGCATCCGGCACGGCAATTATGCAGGAAGATGAAGCCATAGAAGACTCGCTCTCCATGAACATTGATGCCAGTACTCAGTCATTCCAAGACCTTATCGGCGACTTGCAGTGCAATGAAGTTATGATACCAGAAAAGTATCATGACCAGTTACTCATTGGTGAGAAAATAGGCAACGTAAAGGTATCGGTAGAATACAACACCTTTGTAACCATAAAATACGAGGGTAAGAAGGGCGACAAGAAGCATGGCTCTATCGGTGTGAATACCACAGAGTCAGTTTTTGAGCCACAGGCATTGGGTTTTTCTTATCCTGGCGAGTGTTATACAACGGGCACAAAGCAGGAAGCACAGGCTGAAACCCCAAAGACCTATCAAGGTGGCATCACACTCAAGCAACCAAAGGAAAAGGTTTCGTATATCAACACCGACCAAGCCTATCCTAATAAGCCTTTCTGCAACGCTCGTGTCTGCTACAAGCATTATGATAAGGACGAAGACGGCAACACTTCATCTAATGTCGTAATGAAAGACCCAGGCAATGAGGATGAAAACCGTGGACCGCTCTGGGTGCTGGATGCTAAGCGTCCGCAGTCGGGTATCTGCTTCTACATGCTATTCTTCCTTGACTGTCTCTTTGAGCAGTTAGGGGTGCAGTTCGATAAGTCTGCCCTTATGCAGATAGGCGACATGCAGCGTCTTTGCTTCTTCACTACGTTGTGCAAGTATGATACAGAAGTAAAGACGGGTTGTAGCGGCATTTTCTCTGGCACTACCACTGATAAGGATAAACTCGACGACCTCTTCAAGGATGCAAACGCATGGCTCGACTCTCGCGGCTGTGGCGGTCAGTTTAAGTTTGATGTTCCTCGTGACAAATCTATGAACGAGGTGGTGTATTATGACACTCAGTATCGCATCGTTCGTGGCACGGACGGACGTTTACGTTACGAAGAAGTACCTAATAAGCGTGGCACTAAGCATACAGCTATTGCTGGTCGTGATGGAGTAGCAAGCATCACATGTGAAAGCACTGTCAAGTCTGCATCCTTTGAGGCAAGCATACTCCGCATGTATGCCAACAACGAGAACTTCCCGAAGGAATCCGTC
>JAZRVZ010000119.1:0-22067 GCA_045599425.1 Bacteroidaceae bacterium
TCCAGCAGAGCCTGGCCTTTGCCGGCGAGGCGCTGAACTCCCAGCTGGAGCAGCTTCGCATGCGCGGACGTCCAAAGATTGTGCTGGCACGCAACTACGAGGAAGCCCTGGAGCTCTACACCCGCCATGCGGACAATACCCTCGGTGTCATCTCCGACTGCCGCTTCCCCCGCGAAGGAGAGGTGGACGAACTGGCAGGTTTCAAGCTTCTCACGCACATCCGTGAGTGTGACTGCTACATACCTCTCGTACTGGAATCCAGCGAGTCGAATGCCGGTAACCTGGCCCGCCAGTGCCATGCTTCGTTCATCGACAAGAACTCCAAGAAGATCGAGGTGGACCTGCGCGACATCCTTCGCCATTACTTCGGATTCGGCGACTTCATCTTCCGCGACCCGCAGACCATGGAGGAGGTTGCCCGTGTCAAGAACCTCAAGGACCTGCAGGACAACATCTTTACCCTGCCACGCGAATCCCTTCTCTACCACATTTCCCACAACAATGTCTCCCGCTGGCTCTGCTCGCGTGCCCTCTTCCCCATCTCCGAGTTCCTCAAGCACATCACCTGGGACTCCCTGCAGGACGTTGATGCACACCGGCAGATCATCTTTGATGCCATCGTCTCCTACCGCCGCATGCGCAACCAGGGTGTCGTGGCCGTCTTCCAGCGTGAGCGCTTCGACCGCTACAGCAACTTCGCCCGCATCGGCGAGGGTTCGCTGGGTGGCAAGGGCCGTGGCCTGGCCTTCCTGGACCACATCATCAAGCGCCACCCCGACCTCAACGGCTACGACCAGCTCTACACCATGATTCCCAAGACCGTGGTGCTTTGCACCGACGTCTTCGACGAGTTCATGGACACCAACGAACTCTATCAGATTGCCCTCTCCGACGCCAGCGACGAGGATATCCTGCGCCACTTCCTCCATGCCCGTCTGCCCCAGAGCCTGGTGGGCGACCTCATGGCCTTCCTGGACGTGGTGAAGAGTCCCATCGCCATACGTTCCAGTTCCTTGCTGGAGGACTCCCACTACCAACCCTTTGCCGGTGTCTACTCCACCTATATGATTCCATACCTGGACGACCAGTACGAACGCCTGCGCATCCTCTCCGATGCCATCAAGTCCGTCTATGCCAGCGTCTACTACCAGTCCTCCAAGGACTATATGACCGCCACCTCCAACCTCATCGACCAGGAGAAGATGGCCGTCATCCTGCAGGAGGTCGTGGGCCGGCAGTACGACACCCGCTTCTATCCCACCTTCTCCGGCGTGGCCCGCAGTGTGAACTACTACCCCATCGGAGAGGAGAAGGCCGAGGAGGGTACGGTCAACCTGGCCCTCGGACTGGGCAAGTACATCGTGGACGGCGGCGTCAGCCTGCGTGTCTGTCCGGCCCATCCCGACCACGTCCTGCAGACCTCCGAGCTGGAGATTGCCCTGCGCGACACCCAGACCCGCTTCTATGCCCTCGACCTCGCCCCTTCGCAGCTTGAGTTCCAGGTCAACGATGCCTTCAACCTCAAGCGCCTCCCCGTGAAGGATGCGGAGAAGGACGGCACGCTCCAGTACATTGCCTCCACCTACGACCCTTACGACATGGTGCTGCGCGACGGCATCTACGACGGCGGACGCAAGGTCCTGACCTTCTGCAGCGTACTCCAGTACGGCGTCTTTCCCCTGCCTGAGATGCTGCAGATGATCCTGAAGTACGGCGAGGAAGAGATGCGGCGCCCCGTGGAGATTGAGTTTGCCGTCAACCTCAACGAGGACCGCTCCGGCGAGTTCTACCTGCTGCAGATCCGTCCCATGGTGGACAATCGCATGCAGCTCAACGAGGACCTTACCCTCATCCCCGACGAAGACTGCCTCCTTCGCTCCCACAGCGCCATCGGCCACGGCATCATCTCCGACATTACCGATGTCGTCTACGTCAAGACCGAAGGCTACCTGGCCTCCACCAATCCCGCCATTGCCGACGAGATCGAGCGCATCAACCGTGGCCTGATGGAGGAAGGACGCGGCTACCTGCTCGTCGGTCCCGGTCGCTGGGGCAGCAGCGATCCCTGGCTGGGCATCCCTGTCAAGTGGCCAAACATCTCCGCCGCCCGCGTCATTGTCGAGGCCGGCCTCCAGAGTTTCCAGGTAGATCCCTCACAGGGTACCCACTTCTTCCAGAACCTCACCTCCCTCGGCGTGGCCTATCTCACCATCGACGCCTTCCGTGGCGATGGCATCTATCGCCAGGAAGTCCTGAACGACATGCCCGCCATCAACGAGACCAAGCACGTCCGCCACGTCCGTTTTGACCAGCCACTCACCATCAAGGTAGACGGCATCCATCGCGAGGGCGTGATCTGCAAGGAAGGCTGAGAATTTCCAGGATCTCCTGCCCCTCGCAGACAGAAACAGGGTCCTTGCCCCACATTATCCAGCAACTGCAGCAACAAACAAGACATGTGCAGCAACAAACAAGACATGATATGAAAAGAACAATCCTTTCAAGCATTTTACTCGCCCTCATCTGCGTTCCCGTATTCGCACAGAAGAAGAAGGTCCATACACCGAAAGAACCACTGCCCACCGTACGCATCCATTCGGGTGTGGTGCAGGGTATTCATCAGGAAGGCACCGAGGCATTCCTGGGCATCCCCTACGCCAAGGTGGAACGCTTCATGCCACCCTTGCCCGTGGAGCCATGGGATACGGTGATGGTGTGTGACCACTGGGGACCGCAGGCCATGCAGGGCAATCGTTCCATGCCGGAAAGTGAAATGTCGGAGAACTGTACCGTGCTGAATGTCTGGACGACAGACCGGAAGGCACACAAGCCCGTCATGCTCTGGCTCCATGGCGGAGGCTTCGACAGCGGCACTTCTGCCTGGAATCCCGGCATGGGACTGGCCAAGAAGGATGTCGTGGTGGTGAGCATCAACCACCGCCTGAATATCATGGGTTTCCTGGACCTGGGCGGCGTCAGCCAGAAGTACAGACATTCGGGCAACGTGGGTATGATGGACGTAGTGGCAGCCCTGAAATGGATACATCAGAACATACACCTCTTCGGCGGTGATGCCTCGAACATTACCGTCTTTGGCGAGAGCGGAGGCGGTGGCAAGGTGGGCACACTGCTCTGCATGCCCGAGGCCAAGGATCTCTTCCACAAGGCCATCATCATGAGTGGCACCATCCTCAACGTGAACCGGAAGGACATGACCGAGGCACTGGGCAAGGCCGTGCTGAAGGAACTGGGTATCGATCCCGCGCACATAGAGAATATTAATAAGGTAAGCTACCGCGAACTGAGCGAGGCCGGACAGCGCGCCATGGCGAAAAGCATCGGCACACGCAAACCAGGCACCCCAATGATGTGGGGCTTCGGTCCCACTCCCGATGGCGAGGTACTCATGCAGCAACCCTTCCAGGATGGCTTCTCACGCTTCTCGGACCAGAAGCCCATCATGATCGGCACCACCTTCAACGAACTGCAACGACTGACCTACGGCCAGGATATCTCCCAGGAGCAGGCCAGGCAGCAACTCAGACAGACCTTCGGCGAACGGACGGACGAATACATCAAGACCTTTGACGAGACCTATCCCGGCCACAGCGTGCAGGATCTGCTTTCCATCGACTGGCTCTTCCGTCCAAAGACGCTCATCACGGCCGACTACCTCTCTGCCAACCACAAGGCACCGGTCTATACCTACATGTTCACCTGGAAATCACCTCTGAACCAGGGCTCCGTACATGGCCACGAGCTGAAGTTCTGCTTCAACACGCTGAACCATGCTGGAAACGAACTGCCCCACCCCACTGCCGATGACCAGAAGCTGGCTGACAGGATGAGTGAGGCGTGGGCAGCCTTTGCCCACACCGGCAATCCCAACACTCCCAGCCTTCCATCCTGGAAATCCTATAGCCGTCGGGAGGGAGAGGGCGAGATGATGATATTCGACTATAAATGTGAGACGCGTCAGAACCCCGACCGCAAACTGGCATCCATCATCAACGACTGCTATTTCAAGCAGTTGCAGGAGTTTCACAAGTCCCGTCCGGAGAATCAACCACACCTGGTCAGAGCCAACAACCTGAATGGCCATCGCGAACTGCAGGACGGCAGCGTACTCTTCCGCGTCAAGGCAACCAACGCCAGCGACTGGCGCGTATCGCTTGATCCGGATGCACGTTTCCACATTCAGCAGGATGGCACATGGCAATGCCACACAAAACCTCTCGTGCCCGGTTTCCACTACTACTGGTTTACGATTGACGGCATCGACGTGGCCGACCCGGATGCAACAAGCTTCTACGGTTGCGGCCGCTATACCAGTGCAGTGGATATCCACGAGGAGGGCTGCACTTTCTATGACAATGAACCCGTACCTCACGGCACCGTTCACCAACTCATCTGCCCCAGTTCCGTCCGAGCTTCGGACCAGGTATGGGTCTATACGCCAGCAGGCTATGAGCAGAGCAAGAAGAAGTACCCCGTACTCTACCTGCAGCATGGAGGCGGTGAGGACGAGACAGGTTGGGTACGTCAGGGCAAGGCCAACCTCATCCTCGACAACCTTCTTGCATCTGGCAAGGCCAGGGAAATGATCATTGTCATGGCCAACGGCACCATCAACAAGATGGGGCATCGTTTCGGTTACAGCATCGAGGGCATCAAACCCTTCGAGGAAGATCTCACGCAGAACCTCATCCCCTTCATCGAGAAGAACTTCCGCGTACTTCCCGGTCCCGCCAATCGTGCACTGGCCGGCCTGTCGATGGGAGGTGGCGAGACATTCTTTGCCGGCCTGCAGCATCCCGAACTGTTTGCTCACCTGGGTATCTTCTCAACCGGTGTCTTCGGCGGTATTCGTGAAGCTGGCAACTTTGATGCCGAGGCAGCCATGCCTGGCCTGCTCTCCCAGCACGATCGTTTCAACAAGCAGTTCAAGACGCTCTACATCTCTGTAGGCGAACAGGACCCGCGCATCACCGGCACACGGAATACTGTGAAGGACATGCAAGAGAAAGGTCTGAACGTACAGTTCAACACCTTTCCCGGCGATCACGAATGGCAAGTGTGGCGCAAGTCGCTTCACGACTTCGTGCAAAGGATTTTCTGAATCCTGGCCCCGCAAGCATACCTGAAAAGCGGGATGTTGAGCTGAACCAACATCCCACTTTTCCAAAAACACTTTTGCGAAAAGTGCCTTCACGCCTTCACACTTCGCTGCGAACTACTTTTAGACGTCTCAAAAGTCCGGCCTAAAGGCACGCAGAGCGCATGCCTTCACACCCGCAGGTTTTTGAGAAAAGGAAAAAGCCCCCTGCTCTCCCTATACATCTGACACAAAGGGAGAGAGGGGGCAATTCAGTTTTTACAAGCTGGCACAGGTGATTCCAAGTGCCACAGGAGCTACGCGTACTTCAGGCGATAGACATTGCCGGTGCGACGATGGATGCGGGGGGCTCCTGCCAGGGTGAGGACAGTGCCGATCTGCGAGGGCTTGCTGCCACGCATGGCCTTTGGATAACACTGGCACATGTACTGGTAAATGTCTGATGCACTGGCTTCAATGACGTCATCGGCAGAGTCGCCATCCTGAGGAAGGATGAAGCATTTGCAGAAGACATCGAGCTCGGGAGCATGACGGTAGAAGGCCATGTTGTGCTCGCCCAGTTCCTGCTCCTCATCGTGGGTGAGCCAGGTGCGTTCGCCACGCAGTACCTCCGCCTTGAGCTGCGCATAGTATTGGGGATAGTTGATCGGCGTACGGTCGATCTCATCCTCCACATCAATGCAGATGAAGCGACGGCTTCCGGTAGGGTCGGTCAGGAGGTCGTGGGAGTTGCTGGTGGCAATGAAGGAGGCCATGCGGGGTGCCTGCACCAGATGATTGGTATAGAGGCGACGGTAGGAGCAGGTCTGTGCCTGAAGGACGTTCTTCAGCGTAGCCATCTGCTTGTCCGTCAGGCGATCAAACTCATCCATATTGATCAGGGCCAGCATGGACAGGCGCTCCTCGATGTGACTTCCCTCGCTGAGGGAGAGTTTGTCGATGTAGTACACACGCAGTTCCGGAGGCAGGAGGTTGCGGCAGAAGGTGCTCTTGCCCAGTCCCTGTTCCGTGCTGACGAGGATGGGCATCAGTGCATTGGCAGCCTGCATCTCCTGGCCCATCCACTGCGCCACGCAGCAGAGTTTCCAGATGTGGAAACAACGCACCCAGAGCAGCTTGTGCGAGATACGGTTGGCCACCTCCGTCACACGATCCTTGCCGTCCCATTCGGGCAGGTTGTCCATGTAGGACTTCAGGGGGTGGAAATCAGGGATGCGGTTGGAGCGCAGCAGACACTTCATGTCGGCCATCTTGCACGCGATGCCGTTCTCCTGCGCATCCATAAGCAAGGTATTGATGATGCGCTCGTCCATCACCTTGAAGTCCTTGTCGGAGGCATCCTTCCTGCGACATTCGGGCAGGGCAGTCATCATGTTGAAGCGAAGCTCGTAGTGACGCTCAACGTACTGAGAGAGAAGTTTGTAAGGCGTTGACGATCCCAGTGCCTCAAGCTGGGGAGCAGATACGGACATCCCGTCCGAAATGCTCTGGATAAGACTTTTGTTCATAGCAGATTTAACTTGCTTTGCGAGTGCAAAGATACAACATTTTCAGGCCGGAATCAAGAGGGTCGGAACATGCGAAAGACTTCGTTCCGGCATAAGGTTGGCTTCGTCCGTACAGCAGGATGATGTAGTGATGCCACGGAAGTGGCAAATAGCTTGCTACGGGCGTGGCAAGCGTTGAATCACAAGCGTGGCAATGGATGTATCACGAGTGTGACAGGACAAATTGTCAGTAGTGGGAACACAAAAAAAACAAGGGGCATGGTTTGGCAAGAATTTTGAGGGACAGGAGATGAAGGCACGAACTGCCCCGCGCAACGGCTCTGCCGAAGTTTGCTGCCACACCTATACCTAATTAATATAATGACACTTGCGGAAATAGCGTGAAACCTTTCACACGAAAGCACAAGTACCAACATAATAACCTAACCACTCATGCACAGATCCCAGAACAAATCCATTGAATGTCCCTACGACATGTTCTCCAACCCCGCCCCGGTCGAAGGAAAAATCTACCTGCATCCCAGGGCCGTGGGAAAGCGTCCCACAAACGCCAGGGAGATTGTCAAGCGAATTTACCGCGACAACACCTCCAGACAGATTGAGACTGAGGCGATTATCAACCATTTCCTGGACGAGGTGAGTGATGCGCTATGCAACGGAAACAGTGTACACATCCCAGGCCTGGGCACCCTTCACGTCACGCTGCAGGGACCAAAGAAGGTAACCGATCCGGACAAGGTGCGGGCGGAGCATATCAAGCTTTCCGGCATTTCCCTGACCCCGGACCGCCGCCTGATGCGCGACATGAAGCAAAGCATCCACTTCGTACGGTCAAAGGAGCCCAATCACTCCCTGAAACTGGACATGATGCCACTGATTGACATTATGGCAGACTATTTCCAGAAATCGGGCAACAAGAGTCTGACATCCGGCACGCTTGAGCAATTCTATGACATCAAGAAGGGCAAGGCCCAGCGACTGATCAGGCAGGCCATAGCCGACAACCTGATCTGCAACGTCGCTCCGACCAAAAGCAATCCCGTGTACACACCCGACCAGGAACTCAGGGAGTATATGGAGAGTTGAGGCGATGCGATTGGCAGGGTCGGGGCGCAGCCTCAGAATAGGAAGTGTGAAGGCGTGAAGGCACTTTTGCCCAAAGTGTTTTTGGGAAAAAGGGCCCGAGCAGCCTTGGTGTATTGCAGCGATTACGCTACAACCTGATGTAGATCCTTCGGCGGTAGAGGAACTGGGCAATCAGGGACATGAAGGCGACAAAGCTGAGGGCATAGCACAAGGATGCCAGCTGGGGAGAGAGTCCCATGGACGTAAGCGACTCGTGCATCATGCCACCCAGGTTCAGGATTCCGCTTACGGGCGCAAGCATCTCGCTGAGGACATAGAGGGCTATGGGATTGAGTCCGAAGGAATGTAAGACTGAAAACGGAAGATTGAAAATGGAAGATTTGTCCGGCATTTCCTGTTCCCGGCGCTTCTCATAGCAGATAAGCAGGGAAAGGAGGGCGGTGGCAAATCCGCAGGTCACAAGGACATAGCTGGGTGACCAGATACGTTTGTTGAGGGGCAGACCGAAGGAAAGGAACCATCCGCAGAGGATAAGGCCGGAGGCCATGCAGAAGAGTCGGATGAGACGTTCCTGCAGGAGAACCTTGTCCTTGACAACCAGTCCACAGTACAGTCCGATAAGCGTATGGGCTATGGCGGAGAGGATACCAAGCAGACCCTCGGGATCAATGGGCGACTTGTGATAGAGGTGGTTCTCCCCTACCAGCCAGCGGTCGAGGATACCGGCAATGTTGGTCTCGTCCTGAGCGTAGCCGTTGCCCAGCAGCAGGATGCCGGTATAGACAACGAGGAGGGTAAGGCCGAGCACAGGGATGAGGCTGCGCCAGGAAGGCAGGGACTTGCAATAGTGATGCAGGGTGGCCACAGCCAGGTAGCAGAGTGCAATTCGTTCCAGGACACCCCAGAGGCGCAGATTGGCCAGTATTTCATCGCTGCCCCAGATCCACATATCCCAGGCATGAAGCAGAACGCCGATGGCAAACATCTTGACGGAACGCCACAGGATGCGTCGCATACTGCTCTTGCTGGACATGGGGATGCTTACGCCAACCATGAAGAGGAAGAATGGGAAAACGAGGTCGCAGGGCGTCAGACCATTCCAGGCAGAATGGGTCAGGGGATAGAAATGCTCATGGCCAGCACCATTGTTGACGAGGATCATGCCGGCTACGGTGAGGCCGCGAAGTATGTCGAGAGAAAGAAGACGTTTAGAAGATGTGCTCATATTGGTTTAATAAGTCTTTTAAGATTCGAGAGATAATGCGATTGGCCACAGTGATGGGGTCGCCTTCGGACTCTGAGGCATAGAGATTTTGCTGGAGAGTCCAGGGTTCTTCCATGGCGTACCAGTCGACCGTGAGCGCAGGATTGTCCTGGGCACTCTTGAGCTGCGAAGAGTTACCCACGGGCAACATGGGTAGCTTACCACGTAGTTCGTCTTCGAGGATGCCGAGATAGTGATTCCAGCGTGGATAGTAGAAGTCTCGGAGGAGGCCTTCCCATTCTTTATGTGCATAGTCGCGGAGCTTGCCGGTGTCGGCACAATAGCGATTGCCCCAAGTGGTGATCTGCACACGGGCATTCCACTCATAGAGTCTGGCCTCCTCGTCATTGGCGGCTACGCTCTTAGCCTGCTCCAGCCAACGCCCCACACGAAACTCAGACCGGGTGGCCAGGAGACTATCCTGTGAGAGGAGAAGATCAAGGAACTCACACTTATGCTTTCTAAAAGAGTCCTGATCAAAGCTCTTGAAGTCGGCCACCAACTGATGGTAGACCACACGAGCCCTATCGGCAATGGCCTGACGGCAAACGTCCACCAGGTCGTACTCATAGTTGCCATTACCCTTCAGTTGGTCTGCACACTGTAGAAGAAGAAATGCAGCCTGCAAGGTTGTGTTGGGGTCATAATAGGGTGTCATCTTGGACCACGAGGAGGCTTGGTAACTATCCAGAGAGGGACGGCTGCAGAAGATACTCTCGCTGGGGCCCTGCTGATTGTTGCCCTGAGGGCAATTGAGGATACAATCGGCTAGGAGATCCCATGACATATGAATTTTCAACACACAATCCTGTGTCGGAAGATCGACCGTATCAGAATCATAGCATCGGGGTGCTATGCCATATCGAGCCAGGCCATATTCCGCCACCCAATTGTACTTCTGGATTCTTTCGTTACGCCATGGCAGTTCGCTCATCAGCTCGTACATCACAGGATTGGTCTCGCTACCTTCCATCGTGAAGCCCCAGCCCTTCATGTGCCCGGCATAGTGCTCACGCGCATTGTAGAAGTTGTTGATGAGCTGGTCCATGCGTCCATGCAAACCTATGTTGGCACCGAAATTCTCCAGCATGCAGAAGAGCCAGTCGTGGCCTCTGTAGCCCTCTGGCCGATACCATACGCTATTGGGGTCGCCATACTGGGGACGACACTCGCTGAAGAGGTCAAGGATGAGCAGGTCGCCCGGCTCTATGGCCATGATCATCTCGTCGCGCGGATTCTCACTCCAGCCCTGCAGGACCCACTTGGCCCTGGGATTGCCATACTCCTTCATGGCACGCATGATCTCCTTGCCCGCCTCGCCGATATTGAGGTCCTCAGGCAGATTCTTGGCCTCATGGAAGGGGTCCATGCTATAGTAGTCGGCCTTGCCAAAGAGCCTGGTGGCCTCCTCATAGTAGAGGCGTGCCCACTCGTCGAAACGGGAGTCGCCGGGATAGAGTACACCGGGACGCGTGAAACCGTTCCATAGATCCAGGGAAGACTGTGAGGATTCACCCGTATCTTCCAGGGCATCACCGTCTTTCGGTTTGCCGTTTTCAGTTTTCAGTTTACTGGGTACCATGCCGCTATATCCGGGCAGCACGGGATGCATGCCATATTCCTTCATGCGCTGTACGATCTTCTTCTGCAGGGCTTCCTGCTGGCGGTACCAGTTGATGGGCAAGGGGCCTCCCCACCCTTCGAGGTTGTTCATCTCCCACCAGGCCAGGAAGGCCGGACCGGCGATGAACTGTCCCACTTCCTCCTCCGTATAGCCGAGACGAAGGAGCATGTTGCGCCAGATGCACTCGGTTCCCACAGCCGCCAGGGGCATATTGATGCCATGCAAGGCCATCCAGTCGATCTCCGTCTCCCAGCGCTGCCAGTCCCAGAAGGGCATGGAGTAGCTGAAGGTGCAATAGTTGAAGTCATAGCGCAGGGTGAGGTCGGTCTCGTGGCGCTCCGTCTTCTCCACCTTGGGAAGCTCGGCAGGAAGGGATGCCTTCATCTGGTTCCAGGAAAGATGGATGCCGCAGTAGTACTTCAGGTACCAGTTCAGGCCCACCGCTGCATTGACGGCGTTGTTGGCACGAATGAGCGGCCTCGCACCCTTCTGCGAAAGTTCAAAGTAATCCAGTCCTTCCCTGTCTGCCTTGATCTCAACGGCAAAGCGCCTGGACGCTCCGGGATCAATGCGGTCAAGAAGACCTGTAAGGGGGTGAGCCAGTACCTGGCCACAGAAAAGCAACAGCAAGGCTATCAGTTTGTATTTCATATACTCTTTCTTTGTTTCGTTTTCGTTATCTTGGTTACACCTACACAATCAGGACAGCACATCCACTCTGTTTCGTTATCATTCCACATAGGTTATCTCCCAGTCTATTTCATGGGGATTGTCCTGCATCTTGACCACCAAGGGACAGAAGAGTCCCACTGCCACCCACATCTCTGCTCCCTCATCGCTGCGGAAATGGAGGGTGGTGGCACGGTCACGCCATGACGGAAGGGTATTTTCGTCAAGGAGCGTCCACCGGGCATCGTCATAGTGCAAGGATCCCACCATTACACCCTCCACGCGTCGCAAGTCTGCCCAGAAAAGGTCAGAGAGGAAGAGGAACGTCTGGTCATCCGGCACAAGGACATCCTGACCATCGAGGGGCTGTTCATAGCACAGGCGCTGACCGCTCTGGAGAGAGACCGGGTTCATGGTATAGCGCCCCTTCCACCAGCGCAGGTTTCGCTGGATTCGCCAGTCCACGATGACCTGCTTTGTCTCCAGGTCGTAGCGGGTGTCAAGGTAGAAGCGGCGCGTCTGTCCGTGCAGGGAGAACCTGGCCATGAAGGTATTGGGCTTCGCCGGCTCCGGGTCGGGGATATTGACACTATCCCGGATGCTGACGTCCTTCCAGAGAGGTTCGTACCGGAGCCATTCGTCCGTTCCGGCCAGAGGATACATGCCTAACAAATGGCAGGCCAGCCAGCTGCTCATCGCTCCGCCATCGTCATTGCCCGGCAGACCGTTGGGCGAGTCGTTGAAGTACTGCTCTATGATGTGCTTGACCAGGGCCCTTGATTTCTCCGGCTTCCCGACCCAGTGATAGAGCATGGGGGTAAGGAAGGAGGGTTCGTTGGCCACGTTGTAGTAGCCGTGCGAAAAGAATGTGTCCAGGCGAGCCTCGAACTTCTTCTCTCCGCCACAAAGTCTGATCAAGCCCGGTATGTCGTGGGGAATGGAGAAGGAATACTCCCACGACGAAGCCTCATACATGAAGCAGTCCCACCACTTGCAGTACCAGGGGCCCTCGTAGCTGACATCAGGGGCATAACGGAATGTCTGCGGACGGTTTTGGCTGTGTCCGAAAGGCAGCTCATCAAGCCATTCGCCGTTCTCGTCACGCGGCATGATGAAGCCCTTGGCCCCGTCGTGCCCGTAATCGCTGCGCCAGAGGTTCTTCCATCGCTCGCTCTGCTTCATGTACTGGTTGCAGAGGTCAGTCCTGCCCAGTCGTTTGGCAACCTGTGCAATGGCCCAGTCGCAGAAGGCATACTCGACGGTGCGGTTGCCGGCACGGGCTATGCGGGAATAATGGCCATCCGTTCCTTTTTTTATATAGGGAATATAGCCAAGGCGGTTGTATTCCTCCAGACCTCCCCTACCCTCTGCCTCATCATCGGCAGGAGGCACGGTGGCATCCTTCAGCATGGCCTCAAGGGCCAGGCTGGCATCAATGTCAAGTCCACGGGCCAGGGCGTCGCAAAGTACAATCTCGGCATTGCTGCCCCCCTGAGTCCTGCCGTTGCTGTTGCCGCTCCGGGCATCGGGCAGGTAACCGTCGCGCTGGTAGATGGTCAGCAGCGACCGGGCAATGGCCTGGGCCCTTTCGGGTGCAAGCAGGGTGAGCAGTGGCGTCGAGGTACGGTAGGTGTCCCAGATGGCATAGTAGTCGTCATAGGTGCCATCCTCACGCTCCGTGGGCATGAGGCACATGTGATAGAGGGCGGTGTAGTACATCCTCTGCACCTTCCTGTCGGCCTCCTGCGGCAATGGCAGGCGGCTGAGAAGCGTGTTCCATTCCTGCAGACAGGCCTGATAGGTCTTCCCGAAATCCCAATGCGGGATGTCGTGCAGGCAGTTCTGGCGTGCCTGTTCCGTGCTGACATAGGAAATGCCTACCTTCAGCAGCAGTTCCTGACCGTTAACCTGGCGTATGGCATAGAAAAACACGGTGTAGGGGGCACCGTTGTTCCAGCCTCCGCTGATGGTCTGGTAACCCATCCATTCATCGGGGGAGGGATGCTGCAGGTCGGCTGCCTCGAACTGCTGGGCCTCACGGGCCTTGGGTACGGGATTGCGACCCAGGAAATGGGACAGGTCAAACTCGATATGGGGAGTCGTGCCCTGCGGATAGACAAAGCGGTAGAAGCTGGTGCGACTGGCGGCGGTCACCTCGGCCACGATGCCGCTTTCCTCAAACTGGCAACGGTAGAGTCCGGGCAGGATGTCCTCGGACAGGCGGTGCTGATCGTCGCCCGGGAAGGGACGGACCAGGATGTTGCCGTACTTGGGACCGCCACCCGTACCGCTGACATGGGTCTGGGAGAATCCGGAGACCGCAGCAGGCATGGGGGCCCAACCGGGATTGTTGGACACGCCGCAGTCGGGTCCCGGTTTGGCCATACCGAAGGGCAGGCAGGGACCAACGAAGACACGTCCGAGTCCGATGCTGCCGATGCGGGGATCCACGAAGGCTGTCAGGTCCCTGGCCGTGCCTTGCGCACAGAGCAATGCGGGGAGGCAGAGGAACGACAGCATGAAGAGGATTCTGTTTGCTGATCTGGGCATGATAAAAGGTTATTTGGGCATGACGGGGGTCAGGCAACGGCCCCAACGGAGCAATTATTGGCACAAAAATACACATTCACACCGACTTTCGCAAACTTTTTGCCGGGGAACCGAAAAAAAAGGCTAACTTTGCCAAAAAACAACAGACAAGCATGGAAGGATATCCCGTAAAGACATTCGGCAGGCCCACGAAACGCTACTGCCAGACCCTGAAACTGAAGGACGACGAGAAACTGATTGCCGAGTACGAACGACTGCACAGTCCGGAGTGCAGCTGGAAGGAGATACGCGACGGCATTCGCGAGGTGGGCATCCTGGAGATGGAGATCTACCGTCACCGGAACCTGCTGTTCATGATTGTAGAGACCCCACAGGATTTCGACTGGGACAGCGCCATGTCCCGTCTGGCCACCCTGCCCCGTCAGGAGGAATGGGAGGCAACCGTGGCCGCCTTCCAGCAATGTGCCGCAAATGCCACAAGCGACGAGAAGTGGCAGGGCATGAATCGTATCTTCCACCTCTACGACTGAGCGGCCATGCGAAGACCCATCACCATCCTTTTCCTGTTGCTTGCCGCTTTCCTTCATGCACAGAGTCTGGTGGACTATGTCAATCCTCTGGTTGGCACGGACAATGCCAACACCGGAACGGCAGGGATGTTCGGGAAGGGAAGCGAGGAGATGGGACAGACACTTCCGGCGGTACTTGTGCCCAACGGCATGAATTTCTGGACGCCCCAGACGCAGGACACGGAGGTGAAGTGCAAGGCTCCCTATTACTATAGGGACAGGAAGATACAGGGATTCCGGGCCAGCCACTGGATTGTGGGCGGATGCACGCAGGATTACGGCAGCGTGACCCTGATGCCCCTCAGCGGCAAACGGTTTGAGGGAAGGGAGACCAACAGGCGATGGTTACCGGAGGAGCGTGCATCAAGGTTCAGTCACGACGAGGAAACGACCAGGCCTGACTACTACAGGGTATGGCTGCAGGACTACGGCATCGAGGCAGAGATGACGGGACTGTCACACACGGGGATGTTCCGGTTCACCTACCCCGGGGACAGTGCCGCCTGGCTGGTGGTGAATCCCAACAGCGACGAGGGACAGGGATACATTGAGATCCTGCCGGAACGGAGGCAGATACGCGGGTTCAACCCTGCCCACCGCATCTACCAGGGAAAGGGACAGCCATGTGGATTCAGCGGTTACTTCATCATCCAGTTGCCCCGTGACTGCACCTGGGAGGACTATGGCTGCTACCATGCCGACACAACCCTGCAAGGCTCAACCCGCCAGCAGGACAAGGCCTTGATCGGTGCCTGGCTGAAAGTGAAGCCCAGCGGCAAACCGCTTTTGGTCAAGGTGGCAACCTCCTTCGTGGACTGGGAGGGTTGCGAGCGGAACCTGCAGGCAGAGATCCCGCACTGGGACTTCACTGCCGTGCAGCAACAGGCAAGGAACAGCTGGGAGGAGCAGCTGGGCCAGATCCGTGTCAAGCCCTTCGGGGAAAATGCCGGGACAGAGCTGCGCAAATTCTACACGGCACTCTATCATGCATCCTTCCTGCCCCGTGAGTTCAGCGACGCAGACGGACGGTATCCTTCCTTCGCAGGCGGCAGGCAGGTCATGCAGATGCCAACGGGCAAGAAATATTATGACGATTTCAGCATGTGGGACACCTATCGTGCCCTGCATCCGCTCTTGAACATCCTTCATCCAGACAAGGCCGGTGAGATGATGCAGAGTCTGGTGCTGAAGTACGTGCAGGGAGGATGGTTGCCCATATTCCCTTGCTGGAACAGCTACACGGCTGCCATGATCGGCGACCATTGCATCTCGGTACTGTCGGATGCCATCGTCAAGGACATCCCGGGCTTCGATACGGAAAAGGCCATCGAGGCGATGCGCCGGAACGCCTTCACCCAGCCGGAGACACGCGATGAATACGAGAACGGCATGGGCAGGCGGGCACTGGATTCCTATATTCAGTATGGCTACATCCCCCTTGAGGACAGCGTCATGGAGGCCTACCACAAGCGTGAGCAGGTTAGCAGGACGATGGAATATGCATACGATGACTATGCCCTGGCACAGGCCATAAGGCACCTAATGAGGGGGCGGCATGCCACGGATTACGGACAGGCAGACGGCAATCCCGCACACCCAGGCCAAAGTCTTGACAGGAAATCACTGGAATCTGACTACAAAACACTTACAAAGCGTTCCAGGAACTACAGGAACATCATCTCCCCTTACAGCGGATATGCCCAGGGAAGGCACGCCGACGGCAGCTTTGTGCGGGAAGCCAACCAGGACAGGTTCTGCACCTTCATCACCGAGGGAGCGCCTTGTCACTACACCTTCTACGTGCCCCACGATGTTCCTGGGCTGGTGAAGGCCATGGGAGGCAGGAAAGCCTTCATCCTGCGCCTGGACTCCCTGTTCAGTGAGCACCGCTACTGGCACGGCAACGAACCCTGTCATCAGATTCCGTTCCTCTACGACTACATCGGACAGCCGGAGAAGACCCGCACCCTTGTCCGGCACATCCTTCAGACGGAATACAACGACACTCCCGGAGGCCTGTCGGGCAACGACGATGCCGGACAGATGTCGGCATGGTACGTCTTTTCCGCCATGGGAGTCTATCCTGTTTGTCCTGGTACGACGGAGTATGCTGTCAGCTCTCCCGTTTTCAGCGAGGTAGAGATAAGACTGCCGCAAGGAAAGGTATTCACCATAAAGAATCACGACAATCCCGCCACATGCACCGCCATGCCCAGGATGATCCTGAATGGCAAGAGCCGGAAGAAGCCGTTCATAGAACACCGGGACATCATGGAAGGAGGCATACTGGAATTCCTCACGCAGGAATAAGTCCGCAATTCGCACGTATTTCAGTCAAGTTGAGGTGGATCTCCATAATTTCTTGCCCCGAATTGCCATTTTTTATTAAATTATGTGTATATTTGCGTATTCAAACGAAAAACCATGAAAAGAATACGCACAATCCTCCTATTCATACTGGCCCTCGTGGCGGTCGGTTGTTCGCAAGGCAACATCTATAACGTGATGGACTACGGCGCCAAGGGCGACGGTACCACCGACGGTGCGGCGGCCATCCAGAAGGCCATCGATGAATGCTCGGCCAAGGGCGGCGGTCAGGTACTCCTGCCGTCCGGTCACGCCTTCATGGCCGGTCCCGTTGAGCTGAAGAGCAACATTGACCTGCACGTCGACGTAAACGCCTGCCTGCTGGCCAATCCCAATGAGGAAATCTATGAACTGAGCGCCTTCGGCGAGAATCGCGGTGAGGGAATGATGTGGCTCTGGTGCGACTCCATCGAAAACCTGAGCATCACGGGCAAGGGCACCATCGACGGAAACGGCGTGGCCTTCATGGGTCGGGAACTGGAAGACAGCTACGAGCTGAAGGAACTGAAGGATCCAAAGTTTGACCCGCGGCCGCACGTCCTTACGCTGATGGGTGTGAACCACCTCATCATCCGCGACGTGACCATTCGCCAGGGAGCATACTGGACCGTCCACCTGGTGGGATGCTACGATGCCCTGATCGACGGCATCTCACTGCTCAACAACCTGAAGATACGCAATGGCGACGGCATCGATCTGGATCACAGCAGGAAGGTACGCATTGCCAACTGCTTCATTGAGAGCGGCGATGACTGCATCTGCCTGAAGAACCGGCGCGAGTATGAGAAGTACGGTGCCTGCCAGGACATCGTGGTGACCAACTGTGTCATGTCCGGCCGAAGCTGTGCCATCAAGATCGGATCGGAGAACATGGACAGTATCAGCAACGTACTGATTGACAACTGCATTATCCGTGCCAGTAACCGCGGACTGGGCATCCAGAACCGCGACGAGGGCACGGTGACCAACGTCGTCTTCAGCAACATCATCATGGACTGCCAGTACTTCAGCGATGTATGGTGGGGCAAGGCCGAACCCATCTACGTGACCAGCTATCCCCGTGCCATCGGCAACCACAAGGATGCCGGCTGGCGTTTCCCTAAGGGTGCCACCGAGGGCCGTTGCGGTGAAGTGTCGGACATAAGGTTCCACAATATCCTGGCAAACAGTCCCAACGGTTGCTTTATCGGAGGAGACACGCCCGACAAGGTGCATGACATCACCATAGACGGGAGCTTCAGGCTGAAGTCCCAGGACAATGACGCGGAAGGCAACATGACCAGATACGACAGGCGTCCATGCGTGGGCGAAGGCTTTGTTGAGACCGTCCTGTCGGAAATCCACGTAGAGAATGCCACACGCATAACCTTCAACGGAAAGCAGATCTGATGAGACACCTGGCTACATTTATCATTGCCACGGCCCTTGCCGGGACAGCCTGTGCACAGAGCGTCAGGACCACACAGGAAGAGCAGATGCGTATGGCCCGGGAAACTCCTGAGGTGGTCAGTTGTGTCTACCGTGCCTATCCCGGTCCGGATGCCACGCCCTACACACCTGCACCCAAGGGCTACAGCCCCGTCTTCATCAGCCACTATGGCAGGCACGGATCACGCTACCTGACCGAGGACGAGCGATACACCTGGCTGCTGGAACAGCTGGAGAAGCACGACCTTACGGAAACAGGCCGTGAAGTGCTGGGAAAGGTAAGGATTGCATGGAAGCAGGCAGAGGGACGTGGCGGAACCCTGACACAACTGGGCGAACGCCAGCACCGCGAAATCGCCGACCGCATGTACCGCAACTTCCCGGCACTGTTCAAGGGAGACCGGCGCATCCAGGCCTACTCCAGCACAAGCGGCCGTTGCATCATGAGCATGACAGCCTTCTGTGAGCTCCTCAAGGAACGCAATCCCAGACTTGAGATCCTGCATGATGCCTGTGAGGGAAACATGCGTTTCATGGCCTACTCCACCCCTGCCCAGAAGGCCCTGATGAATGACAGTACGGAGGCGGCCTGCAAGGCATATACCAGCCAGCGCGCCAGACTGGGAAAAACAGAGGCGTTCATTCGTCGTCTGTTCAGGGAACCTGGCCAGATCAAGGAACCCTACCAGTTCATGGAGCAGTTCTATTTCCTGGCTCAGGACATGCAGGACTGCGGTCGTCCCACCGAACTGCTGAGCTATCTTGCGCCCGAGGAGGTGTACAACGTATGGCGCATCAAGAACTGCCAGATGTACCTTTCGCACAGCGACTCTCCCCTGAGTCACGGAGCACCTGCGGAATGTGCCGACTCCCTGCTGAGCCATATCATTCACGATGCCGACAAGGCGCTGCAGGAGAACCGCATGGGTGCCACTCTCCGCTTTGGCCATGACACGGCCCTGCTCAAGCTCCTGGCCCGCATGAAGGTCAGGGAATGCAGTCCGCAGACAACGGACATGGACAACCTTTCACTGATTTGGCAGGACTTCAACATCGTGCCCATGGCAGCCAACCTGCAGCTCATATTCTACCGGGACAAGAAGGGTCACA
The DNA here is from genome assembly GCA_045599425.1 of Bacteroidaceae bacterium. Taxonomy (GTDB): domain Bacteria; phylum Bacteroidota; class Bacteroidia; order Bacteroidales; family Bacteroidaceae; genus Physcousia. Next base: position 19,292 of record JAZRVZ010000119.1, read on the forward strand.
TCCTCGTAAGACTGCTGCTCAACGAGAACGAGGTCCATCTGGATCTACCCACCCTGCAGGCACCCTATTACGACTGGAACGAGGTAAAAACCTACTGGAAGTTACATTCGGGCAAATAGTGGAAACACCAGCACACACACCATATCCCCAAAAAGTTGTAACTTTGCGGACGAAAACACCAGACTTCATGATCATATAACTTCATACCCCCCACAATCGCATAACCGAATAAAAAAATACATTTATGAGTAACACACAAACCAAACTCTCGCAGTTCCGCTGGATGATATGCGGAATGCTCTTCCTGGCCACGCTGGTGAACTACATGGATCGCCAGGTCCTGTCGCTGACCTACACCGACTTCATTGCCGTGGACTTTCACTGGGATGACAACGACTACGGTACCATCACCGCAACGTTCTCCATCTTCTACGCCTTCATCAGCCTCTTTGCCGGCAAGTTCATCGACATCATGGGCACCAAGAAGGGCTACATCTGGGCCATCGTACTCTGGAGCCTTGCAGCCTGCCTGCACGCAGGTTGCGGATGGATGACCATGGTATGCAATGGTGCGGAGAGCATGGATGCCCTCCGCGGCATGGAGAAGGCTTCACAGCTGGGAATGTGGGGACTGACCCTTAGCGTATGGTTCTTCATCGCCTGCCGCTGCTTCCTTGCTGCCGGTGAGGCTGGCAACTTCCCTGCTGCCATCAAGGTGACTGCCGAATACTTCCCCAAGAAGGACCGTGCCTTTGCCACCTCTATCTTCAACGCCGGTGCCAGCGTGGGCGCACTGCTCGCCCCCCTGACCATTCCTCAGCTGGCCAATGCCTTCGGCTGGGAGATGGCCTTCATCATCATCGGTGGTATCGGTTTCATCTGGGCAGGCCTGTGGATTGTCTTCTATACCCATCCCAAGGAGAGCAAGTTCGTGAACGATGCTGAGCTGGCCTATATCAACCAGGATGCCGATGAGGCTCCCGCACAGGTTGAGGAGAAGAAGGAGGAGGGTGCAAAGTTTGGCATCATCGACTGCTTCAAGTACCGTCAGACCTGGGCCTTCATCATGGGTAAGTTCCTCACCGACGGTGTGTGGTGGTTCTTCCTGTTCTGGGCTCCCGCCTACTTCAAGGAGCTGGGCCATCCCGCCTCTACCTTCACCGGCCAGATGCTGCTCTTTGTGCTCTATCTCATCGTGACCGTAGTCAGCATCATCGGCGGTTACGCCCCCAAGTACTTCGTGGAGAAGAAGGGCATGCACCCCTATGCTGGTCGTATGCGCGGTATGCTCATCTTTGCCTTCCTGCCCATCTTCGCCCTCGTGGCACAGCCTCTGGCAGAGGTTAGCGTATGGTGGCCCGCCATCATCATCGGTCTGGCCGGTGCCGGTCACCAGTCATGGTCAGCCAACCTCTACTCCACCATCGGCGACATGTTCCCCAAGCGTGCCATTGCCACCATCACCGGTATCGGTACCATGTTCGGCGGTCTCTGCAGCTTCGCCATCAACAAGGGTGCAGGTGCCTTCTTCACCTATGCCGAGAACAATGGCTTCAGCTTCTTCGGCAACGAAGGCAAGCCCGCCGCCTACATGGTAGTCTTCTGCTACTGTGCCATCGCCTACCTGCTGGCCTGGTGCGTAATCAAGGTACTCGTACCAAAGTACAAGCCTATCGAGGACTAATAGCAAAACAGAATCATCGTATTATCGGATAATCGAGTAACCGCAAAAACTGCATATGAAACAATTCATGGACAAGGATTTCCTGCTGGAAACCGAAACGGCACAGATGCTCTACCACGAGCACGCCAAGAGCTTACCTATTATTGACTACCACTGCCACCTCATCCCCGAGATGGTGGCCAAGGACCATCAGTTCCGCAGCATCACCGAGGTATGGCTGGGCGGCGACCACTACAAGTGGCGCGGCATGCGTACCAACGGCGTGGACGAGAAGTACATCACCGGTGACTCTACCGACTGGGAGAAGTTCGAGAAGTGGGCCGAGACTGTGCCCTACACCCTGCGCAACCCTCTGTACCACTGGACCCACCTTGAGCTGAAGACAGCCTTCGGCATCGACAAGATCCTGAATCCCTCAACTGCCCGCGAGATCTTCGACGAGTGCAACGAGAAGCTGAAGCAGCCGGAATTCACCGCCCGTGGCCTGATGCGCCACTACAACGTGGAGGTGGTCTGCACAACCGACGATCCCATCGACAGTCTGGAGCACCACATCGCCACCCGCGAGAGCGGCTTCGAGATCAAGATGCTGCCCACCTGGCGTCCCGACAAGGCCATGGCCGTGGAGAATCCCGAGGCCTACCGCCAGTACATTGAGAAGCTCTCCGAGGTATCAGGCGTAGCCATCAACAGCTACAACGACCTGCTTGATGCCCTGCAGAAGCGTCACGACTTCTTCGAGCAGCAGGGTTGCCGACTCTCCGACCACGGCCTCTGCGAGTTCTATGCCGAGGACTTTACCGACAGTGAGATCAATAATATATTTAATAAGGTAATGGTCGGTCAGCAGCCCACCGACCTCGAGGACCGCAAGTTCAAGTCGGCTCTGATGCTCGACTTCGCACGCATGGACGCCCGTTCGGGTTGGACGCAGCAGTTCCACTACGGTGCCCTGCGCAACAACAACAGTCGCATGATGGCCCTCCTGGGTTCCGACACAGGCTTTGACAGCATCGGCGAGTGGAACACCGCCATCGCCATGAGCAAGTTCCTTGACACGCTGGACAAGGAGAACCTCCTGGCCAAGACCAT
>JAZRVZ010000120.1:0-9066 GCA_045599425.1 Bacteroidaceae bacterium
GGCCAGATGTTTGCCTACGGCTTCCTTCAGATTCCACCTCACGATGGACACCCTTGCTTTCGGCTGTAGCCTTCCCACTGTCAGGGCGGCTTGGGGACTCACACCCGTTAGAATACGTTCGTGCTGGGCGAACAAAAAGCAAGGAAGCGAACTGGTCGCCTCCTTGCCGTATATGATGAGGTGTATATCCCTTGTCTTAGAAGTTGTAACCCAGGCCTACTCCGAGGATGGTCTTGAACTGTACGCGCTCGCAGGAATAGCCGTCCTTCTCAATCTTCACACCGTTGTAGTAGCGGAGTGAGGTGGAGAGGGTGGCCTGCAGGCACTTCAGGAACTGGTAGGAGAGAGCAACGTCCCAATCGACGTCGAAGTTGCCGATACGACGGTTGTTGTCGCGATACTCAGGCTTGCCGTGGCCGTTCTTGCCAATCTCGGTCTTGTCCCATGAATAGGGGGTGTAGAGTCCCAGCGTGGAAGTGATCTTGACATCCTTGAGGGAGTAGTTCACAGCACCCTTGAGTGAAAAACCAAGCTCGGTACGAGTATTCATGGAATAGTCCTTCTTGTTCTGATCGTCGTATTTCCACACGGCATACTTATCCTTGAGCGACTGTTCCAGACCACCGTTGGCAACGGGGTAAAGGTTGTTGTAATCCTTGTTCATGGATTCGCTCACCATGACCGTGGTGAAACGACCGGCAATGGGAGAGATATACACGGAGAAGATATCGTTGGGCTTCCAGTCAAGACCGACGGAAATGTCCGTGTAGGCAGGAGCCAGCGCCTTGGAAATGATGGGGTTGTCCTCGCCCTTGCCTTCATAGTTGCGACCCAGGGCATACTGGGTCCTGAAACCGAACAGACCGGTGGCGTACCAGCCCTTGGCAAACTCATAACCTAACTTCGAGGAGATGTTGAACTTATCGTTAGACTTCTGTACCTTGTCGTACTTCTGGTCAATGTATGACAGTCCATACTCGGTGTCCAGGCTGGAATCCCATGCCAGCTTGTTCTTGTGATAGAGCAGTCGCATGCGTCCGTAGAGCACGCCGTTGACATTGTTATTACCACCGGATGCCCAGTTGATCATACCCGTAGCGGCCGCGTTCAGACCAGCCACGCCGTTGAATTTCCACAGTTTGTCTCCGGTATCCACCTTCTTCAGGTCGCCCTTGGCAGCAGCAGCGGCGTTGGCCTGCCCCTGTACGGTAGATTTGTTCACTTCCTGCGCACTTACGCTCATCGAGGCCAGCACGCTCATCAAAATCAGAATCCTCTTTCTCATAATGTTTGTATTAAGTAATCGTTATATTTGTTCTATATTGGAAATGCTGTATCGCAGGGTACCCTAACCACGTCCACCGTGTGACTGCCGGCACCGATGAGTTCGGGACGCTCGGATATGCACTTCTGATATTCAATAAAATGCGAGAAGGTCTCTTCGCTCATTCTGTTGAGGCGGGTGCGCATGTAGTCCGCCGCTCCGTCTGGCGAGAAGATGGTGACACGCTCAAGACCTGCCTTCCGGTTCAGGCGGTTGATATCCCCCACCCTGATATAGTCGTACAGTTCGTCTTCCTGTACCTGGATGTGGTATTCGCTGTCCACCACGCCGCGCTTTCTCAGGTCTGCAATACGGTCCTCATCAAAGCAGTAGGAAAGGATACTGTATTCATTCATCAGATAGGCAATGAAGATCAGTCCACCAGGCTTGGTCACGCGTTTGGCCTCCACGAGTGCCTTCAGCTTCTCCTCGTCTCCCATCAGGTGATACAGCGGGCCCAGCAACAATGTCACATCGGCCATGGCGTCAGGCAGGAAAGGCATATTCCTCGCATCACCCTGCACCACATCCGCCATTGGTTCACGCCGCAGGAACACCTCAATGTTCCGCCTCACCAGTTCCACAGCCTTTACCCGGTAGCCCTCGACCATCAGGGCAGATGCATACCGTCCGGTTCCCGCACCGATGTCCAGGATAAACTGTCCCTGACAGAGGAAACGTCGCAGGTGATGCATGGTTGTCTCAAACTCAACCATGCCATGCCTGCGCTGTAATCGCAGGTCCTCGGGATGTTTGTTGTAATGTTTCTCTATGTTGGATAACGCCATGAAGGAACCGTAATTTATTACAAAATTAGATAATAAATCCACAACTGCCAAATAAAATCATTTGTTTAATGATAAATGAATGGAAAATCTATCGATTTACCATGAAACGAGGTAAGGACAGGCCGAGAGGATTCGTGGATAATGCTTAAATCCAAACCACTCCGTAGTGTGTAATACCTAAATACTGTATTCACCGTAAAAACATAAAAAACTTAAAAACTGGCCTTTGCATGAATAACGTATGCAAAAAAGTCGTAACTTTGTATGTTGATTTGAAACAGATGTAAAATATGATAAAGGCACTGGCATCGCAGGCCACGTGTCAGCACAACAAACGTGTACCTTCATGAAATACCTCTCCTTACTATTCTCCCTGTTGCTTTCATTGCATATCTCGGGACAGGACAGCATAGAAGTGGTCTGCATCGAGAATCCGGCCGTACGGTCGTATATGGCAGATAGCACCTACTACAGAAGCCGGAACTATGCAGAGTCCGTCATAACCAAGCATAAGGGCACCCCCGGCCGAAACTCCAACCTGGACTGGCCGGCAGGGAAGGAGGTTGTTTGGACACCCACGGCGCCGAAGGACAGCATTGCTTGCATTTGCGTCAGAGTGAGCGAGCGCGAGGATTACGCAGACGCATCCACTTTCTATCCTGAACGTGGCGAAGGCTCCTACGTCATCCGCAACAACTACCCCGACCGCCTTTATTATTATAAGGTGGAGGAGACTCGTGTTGACGGATCGGTAAGCGAAGTGGCCCATGGCAAGTATCGCACCACCGGACAGGTCAGGATGATTCAGGTGCTCAACAACCGGAATGTGCGCGACATCGGGGGCTGGCCCACGCAGTACGGTGTGCCTGTGCGATACGGCATGCTATACCGCAGCGGAAGCCTGGATCGCATGACACCGGACGGCCTGCATGCATTTGCCGAGAACCTGGGTGTTGAGGCAGAACTGGACCTACGTGCCGAATCGAAGCTGAAGGCCTCACGCTTGGGCAGCGACAAGGATCTGCTGGTCATCCCGCATGATCAGTATCTGACTGGCATACAATCAAAAAGAGATGTCTATGTCACCGACCTCCGCTGGATTATCCAGCATCTACGCGAGGGCAAGAGTGTTGACTGGCATTGTGCAATCGGATGTGACCGTTGCGGAACGCTGACATTCCTTGTAGAGGGACTGCTCGGCCTTGATGAGGTGTCCCTCTGTCGCGACTATGAACTGTCCACCTTCAGCGGCTACAAGCGTACCCGTGGCCCGTTGAAATCCATGATCAACCATATCAAGATGTTCGGCGATCCCGACAACCTGGCCAGGTGTTTCTACAACTACTGGCAGGAAATTGGCATGATGCCCCAGGAACTGGACTATTTCCTCGGTATGATGCTGGAATTGCCCGACACCTTTCTGATTGAAGCCAAGTGAGTGTCGGCCCCTGACCTTTATTCACAAATCCCCTCTTAAGTATCCTTCAAAGATATGAGTAATATTCCCTTTGATGTCTTAGGTTTTACAAAAAGGCGTTTCTTGCAATGTTACGTACTGCTTTTTGCTGCGCTGGCACACACATCCTGCCGGGGCGAAAAGGAGAGCGAAGAAAAGATAACCACAGACTATTCGTTGGCTTTCAACGAGATTATGGCTTCAAACCGTACCGGTATCATGGCGGAGGACGGCAACCCTCATGATTGGGTAGAAATAAAGAACGTGTCTGGCAGTTCCGTCTCTCTGGGAGAGTACAGCCTGGTGCTGCACAAGTCCAAGGCCAAGAAGAAAAAGAAGAAGGGGGAAAACGAGAAACTGACCGAATGGAGTTTCCCGGAAATGACACTGGATTCTGGTCAGGTACTTCTGGTCTACGCATCCAAACTGGACCAGGCCAACCCGGGACAGTCCCTACATGCCAGTTTCAAGATACCCTCGGAGGGCGGAAGACTTCAGATTGTCAGGAGGAACAACCGACAGATTGTGGCCGACATCCTCTATCCTGAACTGAATCCCGACCAGTGCCTGCGTCGCAGAGCGGACGGCAGCTATGAGGCCAGCTATGAGCAGAGTCCCGGGTACGAGAACACGGAGGAGGGACACGAGCAATACTGCCAGCTTATCGGAAGGCAGAGGAAGAGTCCCCTGCTGATCTGGGAGGCGGCATGCAAGGGTGCTGACGAGCGACAGATGAGTGGCAGGTCCTGGATAGAACTCCGGAATGTCTCTGCCGAACCTGTCAGTCTGAAGGAATACGCCCTCACCACCAAGCAGGACAAGCAGGACGCCTATATCCTTCCCGACAAGATACTCGCCCCAGGCGAATACTACGTAGCAGAGGTGAGCAAGAAGAAGTTCAAGGTGGGCAGTTCTGAAACGGTACTTTTGCTGCACAACGGCAGGTTTGCTGACGGCCTCTGCACCTTCCCCGCCCCATTTGGCGTCAGCATGGGACGCAAGGATGGTGAACAGGGCTTCTATTTCTATTCCACCCCCAGTCGCGGTGGTGCCAACAGCAGGCAGGCCTACCGCTTCATCACCCCTACTCCCACCTTCACTCCAAATCCCGGTATCTATGACACCGAACATCTGGCAGTAGCCATGGTTGGAAGCCATGGAAATATTCACTATACCACGGACGGAAGCCTGCCCACCGCAAAGTCTCGTTCCTTCAAGGACTCCATCCTGATAACCCGGAACACCGTAATCCGCGCCTTTGACGAGGGCGATGCTAACCACCTTCGCAGCAGCGTCGTAACGGGTACCTTTTTCCTCGGCAAACGACATTCCTTGCCTTACGTGAACATCTCGGTCAACCACAACGACCTGTTCAATCCCACCACGGGAATCTATATGGAAGGCCCCAATGCCAAACCTGAGTTTCCCCACCTGGGAGCCAACTACTGGAAGAGGAATTTCCGGGACGCACACCTTGAATACCGCGATTCTACGGGTAGCTTCTCCATCGACTGTGGCCTGGCCATTTTCGGTGGGTTCTCCAGGGCTCAGCCCAAGAAATCCTTCAAGGTCAAGTTCAAGGATATCTACGGGCCCTCCGAACTGACCTACGATGTCTTCGGCCGTGGCAAGCCCATCACCCTCAAGAACATGGTGTTCCGTTCCGGTTCACAGGATATCTATGGCGTCATGGTCAGGGATGAATTCTTCACCAGCCTTATGCATGGTCACTGCCCCGAGCTTTTAGTGCAGGACTACCGACCCGTTGCCCTTCACATCAACGGTGAATACTTCGGACTGTACTACATCCGCGAAAAGATAGACAAGAACTTCGTGGCCCGCCAGCTCAACGTTTCCAATGACTCCGTGAGCATCGTTATGGCCGGGAAATACTTCGAGGAAGGTTCAGCCCGGGAGTGGCAGTCGCTCATGGCCTATATGCGAAGCCACAGCCTTGCCGTCCCCGAAGCATATCAATACGTCTGCGACCGACTGGACGTGCTGGCCGTGGCCGACCACAACATTGCCCAAATCTATGCCAGCAATACAGACATGGGCAACGTACGCTACGTGCGCTCGGCAGATTCCAAGGGCGACCGCAAGTGGCACGTCGTATATTATGACGTTGATGCCTCATGGGCAACCAACCCCTCGCCCGCATACTATCTGCGTACGTCTGGTGTTCAGGACCGCACGTTCAGCGGATCCAACAACATTCTCATCGCCAGCCTTCTACGAAGCCCCAAATTCCGCCAGCTCTACCTTGAACGACTGTCTTACCATCTCCACAACACCATTTCAGCAGCACATGCCACATCTGTTTTCAATTCCCTTATTGAAACCATCCGGCCAGAAATGATCCACAACTGTGAACGATGGCCTAACATCCTCTCGTTCAAGAGATGGGAGTCTAACGTAGAGACCTTCCGGGCCAAGTTTGAGAAGAAGCCCCAGTTGATGTTCTCCAGGCTGCGCACAGAGTTGTCCATCACACCAGAGGAATACGAGAAGTACTTCTCCGACCTAGGTTATTAAGCCCTAACACCTTTAAGTCACTATAAACCCATAGCTTTTCATTCTGATAGTGAAATCCTCCTTGGGGATGGTTATGAAAAAACCGTCAGCGGACCGACTTACGACCATTATGGATGTAAATCCCCTTGCGGGGAGCGGAGGTGAAGCGCTGGCCCTGGAGGTTGTAGAGGGGCGTGGCGGTGGTGGCGGCAGGAGCCTGCAGGACATCGGGGTCATCGGGGAGGTCTGAATGGAGTTCGTAGGACCAGGTCATGCCCTCGTAAAGGAAGGATACACCCTCGACGTAGAGGTAGACGGTGCGGCTGGAGGCATCGGCGGGCAGGAGATAGTCGCGGCCGACGTAGCGCTTGGCGGTCGTGCCCTCCACGAGACGGGTCTCCAGGGGCAGGTTCCAGTGGATGTCATCCAGGGTGAAACTGATGCAGCCGGGACTGCTCACGGCCTCGGAGTGACGCGTCTGGAGCATGAGGGTCTGGCCGGCAGGCACCTGGATGGCGTAGTAGCAGGGACGGTAGGCCTCGTCGGAACTGAGGAGGACGGCATACGCCTCGCCCTGGACGGCCGGGATGGCATGGGCCATGTCGGCACCGGCGGGAGCGTCGCCCGGCTGCTCCTCCTCCTGACCGTTGAGGGTGATGAGGATGGAGTAGTTGGGAATGTCGGCATCACCGCCCACGTGGATGTCGATGTTGCTCGTGAGGCTGACCTCGAGCAGGAGGGTCTCGCCGGCCTTGAGGGGAATGTTGTCGTCGATGTGCATCTGGCGGTCCTGGATGCTGTAGTCGCGCCCGATGTTCCAGGAACCGTCCTGGGGCGTGGTGGCGCGAACCTGTCCGCCGGCATGCAGGGTGGCGGTATAGGTGCCGTCCTGCGGGGCAGTGAAGGCGTAGTAGCGGGTGGTGCTGGCCACGCGACCCATGTCGGCGGTCTCACTTTGGGTGAGGGGAATGGGATTGTCGCGCGTATCGCCCTGCTGACCTGCATTCAGCACGACGTAGACATTGGCCTGACGGGCCTTGCCGTGACCGATGGTCTGGGCGATGAGGTAGTCATGTCCGGCCTCGACGGTGATGGTGTAGGTGAGCATGCCGGCCACGACCTCGGTCAGTGGGGTGCCCAGTCGCTTGCCGGTGGTCTGGTCGATGATGGAGGCACCCCACGCTCCGGCGGTCCACTGGCTGTCGTCGGTGCCCCACATCAGCAGTCCGCTCTGCTGGGCATGGTAGAGCCAGTAGCGCTCGCTCTGGGCGGCACCGTCGGTGGTGGCATTGGGGTCATAGGGGATGTCCACCTGGAACTGGTCCAGTGCGGTGATGTCGAGGGGATAGTCGGCATAGTGGCCCACGGGAACGTCGGCGAGGGTGATGCTGAAGGTGGTCTCGCCCGCAGCCATAAGCTGGAACCAGACGGTCTCGCCGGGGGCCAGGCGGAAACCTTCGCCGGCGTTGCTGCGGAGGTAGACGATGCGCCCCTGCTCGTTGAGGAGGTTGCTCAGGAGCGTGGGTGCATCAAGCAGGATGAGCTGCTGGGTCTGGGAGGTGTAGCGGTACCACACCTCGGTGGCTGCGTCCTGGGGTACGGTGTTCAGTCCGTCGTGGGCCTCGAGGGCGATCTGGCGCACCTCACCGGGCTTGGCCTGACTGAAGGCAAAGCCTACCTGACCGCCGGGTCCGTCCTGGGAGATGGCGACGTAGAGGTCGCCCTGGCTCTCCTGCCAGAGGTGCTTGACGGTGGTGCTTCCGCCGGTGACGATGAGCGAGTAACCCTCGCCCTCGGTGGGCAGGAAGGCGATGTCGCCATAGTTGTCGCCGCTGATGGTGACGGTGAGGAGGTCGTTCTGGGCGAAGGCCTCGGGGTGGATGACAAACCAGGTGGTGGTGTTGGCCTCGGCCACGCCGAGCAGTTCGGCTTGGGTGGCGGAGCTGACGGGGATGGCATTCTCGCGGGACTCGCCCTGGGCGAAGGCGAGGGTGGAGAGCAGGGATGCCCAAAGCAGGAGTAAAGTACGGTGGATCATGGGGTATGCTGGTTAATGGATTAGACGGATGGGAGGGGGAATCGAATTATCGAATCATCGAATTATCAAGGTGTCAAGATATCGAGGTGTTGAGCCCTCGATATTTCGGATATCTGCTTACCTGAACACGGCATCGTACTCCTCCTGGGTGAAGAAGACGTAGCGTGGGTTGAGGCAGGGCAGGCCGGAGAGGTCTACCTGATCGCGGGTGAGGCCGGTACCGATGAGGGAGAGCATCTGGAGATGGGGATTGGTGATGCGGGGGAAGGCGGTGAGGGGATTGCCGTCGAGGATGAGCGACTCGAGGTCGGTCATGGCCTCCAGCTGGGCTGCGGTGACCTCACGGATCTGGTTGCGGGCCATGTCGAGGGTGCGGATGCCGCCACGCTGCACGGCCTGGGGGATGGCCGTGAAAGCACAGTCGCTGAGGAGGAGTCCGTTGAGGGCGCTGTAGGAGTAGCGGCCGTCCGTGCCGTAGGAAATCTTCTCCAGTCCGATGCTGGCGGGCAGCGTGGAGAGGAGGGGGTTGCGGCTGAGGTTGAGTGTGGAGACGTGCCAGAGGCAGTCGAAGACATCGGGCACGGCCGAGATACGGGTACCGGAGACGGTGAGGCTGACCAGATGCTCGCCCCACTGGGCTATGCTGGCGGGCAGGTCCTGGATGTCCTCGTCCTGCAGGTCGAAGATCTCCATGGTGGATACGCGGGTGAAGGCCTCGGGGAAGGCGGTGAGGCGGTTGGAGCGCAGGGAGAGGTCGGTGAGGTTCTTCATCTCACCCAGTTCGTCGGGGATGCCGGAGAGCCGGGTGTTCTCGATGGCCAGCGAACTGATGGTGGCGTACTGGAGTTCGGCGGGCAGGTCCTCCATCATGGTGTTGCGCACCACGATGCTCTGCAGTCCGGTGAGGTTGGAGACGCAGGAGGGGAGGATGGTCATGTCGTAGAAC
>JAZRVZ010000121.1:0-13786 GCA_045599425.1 Bacteroidaceae bacterium
CAAAACAGTACAATATCTTGATTTGCTTACAATCTGTAATTTTATTGAACGCAAAGACGCAAAGACGCAGAGTTTTTTACTTATTTTGCCTCTAAATCTATTAAAATCTTTGCGTCTCTGCGTCTTTGCGTTATAAATTGATAGCACGTTGACTTTTTGTAGTGGACTCATTCATATAAAACATAAAGTCTGTCGTATCTGGCTCCCAAAAGATACTTGATTAATGTTGAAAGCGCAGGAACCTTGCATATTGAAGCAAGAGGCCCTAGGAAAGCCGTGAAACCAATATACAAAATCCTGCGCATGAGAATATATTGGTATGATGATTGTCATACTTACCTTAATATATCCAGTACGCGATGATGATTAGCATAATCCGTTTCAGAAATTTCCTAGGTTTCTTGCTTGGATTAAGCAAACGCTTCGCATTTATCTTGAAAGTTTATACAAAACTACAAAGATTTCATGAGAAATACAAACTTTATGGATCATTTTTGTTCCTGGTTATTTAAATCTCACTGTTGATCAACACTTTTTATATACTTTAGGAGGGTAATGAGATGCATTATAGTAATTACAGTTTCTCAACCTGATCTGCAGGCAACCCCGTTGCCGAAATAATGGTGTCGATGGGTATACCCATATTCTTAAGGTTTCGTGCTGTCTCAATGCGCCCTTGCTCAAGGCCCTGCTCGAGTCCTTCGGCTCTTCCTTCGACTCTTCCTTCGGCTCTTCCTTCGGCCAAACCTTCCTCACGTCCTTCGGCTCTACCTTCAGCACGTCCGGTCTCAATAACACTGCGCTGATAGCGGAGGTTCTCCATCATGCGGTAGTAGTCTGCCTTTTCTTCTTCTGACAGGCTGTCGATACGTAGTCGTTCACGAGCCTCCTGCAGTCCTGGGGCCTTGGCCGTTACGGGGATGTCACCTGTCTTGAGAAATGATATCCACTCATCAAGGGGTGTGGTTGCAATCTCATCGAATTTGTCTACGCGCAACAGATAGTATTCCGGAAAAATATCTGATGGAGTTTCGCAGCCGAAGGCTTTCCGCTGGGGGTCAGACAAGTGAAGAATGTCGTTAGGGTCATGAAGGCTGACAAACTCGGTGCTGCCCAGATAGGCATAGTCCTTACCCTGCCCCAGAGAGAAATAGACTATATTGATGGAGTATACCTTACGGACTTTCTCGTAGGGGTCACCCAATTTCAGGTACTCTGAGATAACTTTGCTTGTACCATAGGCCATACGATGAAAGTAATCAAGCTCACGGTTGTTCTGTATCTCAATGATAAACAGCTCGCCTTGCTCATCTTCGGCCAGGACATCCACACGATTGAACTTATCAGTCTCCTGTTCCTGGTTGCCCTCACTCTCAAGAAGATTCTGAATCTTGATGGTTTTGCCTAAAAGGGAGGTCAGGAGACCCTCCACCACCACATAGTCGGCCTTGTTGCGCAACAGGCGCTTGATAGCCCAGTCAAATCGAACCAGATTGTGAGATGCCATAACCAAAAGATGTTATATTAGAATATTTTTGCAAAAATACGAAGAATCAACGAGAAATACAAACATTATGGACCTATTATATACATAATAATTGAAAATTTATCCCATTCCATGTGGCTATAAAATAAAAAATAATGTGTATCTTTGCATATGAATATTGAATATCATGGAATTTGCACAAATCATAGCACAACAGACGGGCCTGAAGGTCCATCATGTGGAACATACCATAGAACTGCTTCAGGAAGGGGCTACCATTCCCTTCATCAGTCGTTATCGCAAGGAACGTACCGGCGGTATGGACGAAGTATAGGTGGCCAGTGTAAGTGATGGCCTGGATCGTCTGAACGAGATCCAGCATCGCAAGGAATTCATTACGCAAAGCATTGAGGGACAAGGAAAACTGACCGATGACCTGAAACTGCGCATTGAGAAGACATGGGACGCTACAGAGCTGGAGGATATCTACCTGCCATACAAGCAGAAACGGCGTACGCGTGCCCGGGTGGCTCGCGAGAAGGGTCTGGAGCCCATGGCCACGTGGCTGCTCATGCAGACTCCAGAACCGGTGATGCGCAAGGCCTCCCTATATATAAATAAGGATAAGGGCGTAGAAACCGCCGAGGATGTGGTGAAGGGTGCCATGGACATCATTGCGGAGGAGGTGAGCGAGGACGAGCGTGCCCGCAAGACCGTGAGGCAGTTGTTCCGTCGCAGCGCAGTGATCAGCAGCAAGGTGATCAAGGGGAAGGAGGAGGACGGTATGAAGTTCCGTGACTACTTTGACTTCCACGAACCCCTGCATCGCTGTTCAAGTCACCGACTGCTGGCCATGCGCCGTGGCGAGGCAGAGGGAATACTGCGCGTCAGCATCAGCATAAGCGAGGATGATGCCGTGGGACAGTTAGGCAGACAGTTTGTGAGAGGAAACGGCGAGTCGGCCCATCGCGTCCGGGAGGCCGTGGAGGATGGTTACAAGCGACTGCTCTCCGGCAGTATAGAGACAGAGTTTGCCAACCTGTCCAAGGAAAAGGCCGACGAGGAGGCCATCCGTATCTTCGTGCGCAACCTGGAACAGTTGCTCATGTCTTCCCCGTTGGGCGAGAAGCGCGTCCTGGCCATCGATCCTGGCTTCCGTACCGGTTGCAAGGTGGTTTGTCTGGACAGCGAGGGCAACCTGTTGCACAACGAGGCCATCTATCCGCATCCCCCTCGCAACGAGCGTGTACAGGCCATGTCGAAAATCATGCATCTGGTGGAACAGTACAGGATTGAGGCCATCAGTATCGGAAACGGTACGGCGGGCCGTGAGACGGAGGAGTTCATCCAGCACCTTGACCTTCCCGCCCATGTCCAGGTATTTACGGTGAGCGAGGACGGAGCCAGCATCTACTCGGCATCCAAGGTTGCCCGTGAGGAGTTCCCGGATTATGATGTGACCGTACGCGGAGCAGTGAGCATCGGCAGGCGACTGATGGATCCCCTGGCGGAGCTGGTGAAGATTGATCCCAGCAGTGTGGGCGTCGGACAGTACCAGAAGGACGTGAACCAGTCGCTGCTGAGGAAGTCGCTGGATCAGACCGTGGTAAGTTGTGTGAACCGCGTAGGCGTGAACCTGAACACGGCCAGCAAGCACCTGCTGACGTATATCAGCGGACTGGGGCCCACGCTGGCTCAGAACATCGTGGATTACAGGAAGGAACACGGTGCATTCAAGACCCGTCGCGAACTGCTTAAGGTGCCACGGCTGGGTGCCAAGGCCTTTGAGCAGGCCGCCGGTTTCCTCCGCGTACAGGGTGGCAAGGAGCCGTTGGACAACTCGGCCGTGCATCCCGAGCGCTATGAACTGGTGGAACGGATGGCCAGGGATCTTGACTGCACGGTGAGCGACCTGATGAGTTCACGTGAGAAGCGTGAGAAGATCAGTCTTCAGCGGTATGTCAGCGACGAGGTGGGCCTCCCTACCCTACAGGATATCCTGAAAGAGCTGGACAAACCCGGCCGGGATCCCAGGGAACCGCTCAAGCAGTTTGCCTTTGACCCGAATGTGCACGAGTTGGCCGACCTCCGGGTGGGCATGATTCTGCCAGGCATCGTGACGAACATCACCAACTTCGGCGCATTCGTGGACATCGGTGTCCACACCAAGGGATTGGTTCATGTCAGTCAGATGGCAGACAAGTACGTCAAGGATCCCACCGAGATCGTTGCCCTGCATGCACATGTCACGGTGAGGGTCATGGAGGTGGATCATGCCCGTGGCCGCGTGGCGCTGAGCATGAAAGGCATTAAGTAAAGAGAAACAAGGGACTTTAAGGTCTTTAGGGACATTAGAGACCTTAGAGACTTTAGAGACCTTAGTGTCATTAGACTCTTAGAGACTTTAAGGACTTTAGGGACTTTAAGGTCTTTAAGGACTTTAGACAAAAACAACAAAATAAACAATATACCATGCAATTCACCCGTATCATCCGAGATCTCGCGGTACTGCCCGCGTTAGTGTTTTCACTGAATACCCAGGCACAGACGGCTCTGGAGGAAATCCGTCAGAATCCCGACAAGAGCGGTGGTGTCTACTACGCCTATCAGGCACCCACCCAGGCACTCACACCTGCCCCGAAGGGCTACAAGCCATTCTATATCAGCCATTATGGTCGGCATGGTTCCCGTTACATGCTGAATGACATGGATTACATGCGTCCGCTGAACACCCTGCGCATGGCCAGTCAGGCCGGTGTGCTGACAGAAAAGGGCAAGGATGTCCTGAAGCGGATGGAGGAGGTATGGAAGGAGGCTGAGTTCCACGGCGACGAACTGGCACCCTTGGGCAAGCGTCAGCATCGAGGCATTGCCGAGCGCATGTTCCGCAACTACCCTGCCCTCTTCACTGGCAGGAATGCCCGCGTGACCGCCCGCTCAACAACGTCCATGCGCGTGGCGCTGAGCATGTCGGCCTTCGTCGAGCGACTCAAGGAACTATATCCCAAGATGAACCTGGATTGGGAAACCAGCAGGGCCAACATGTCCTACCTGAACTACCACACCAAGCGGTACGACGATCTGAAGAAGGCACCCGATGGTTGGCAGGCCGATCATAACCGCTTCTGTGCCAGAGGCATAGATGCAAAGCGCTTTGCTGCGCAACTGGTCACCGACACCACCTTCTGGCGTCCGCCATTCAACACCCCGAACTCACTGATGAGCCAGCTCTTCGACGTAGCCATCGATCTGCAGGACATGGAGACGCCTGTGAGGATGTACGACATCTTCACGCCCGAAGAACTCTACCAGCTCTGGCTTAACGGCAACAGCTGGTTCTACCACTGTGATGCCGACAGTCCCTTCAACAAGGGTACGGCCATAGAGAGTACGCGACCACTGCTGCAAAACATCATAGACGGAGCCGACCGTGCCGTCAGCGGTGAGGGTGAGACAGCCACGCTGCGCTTCGGTCACGACGGCAACATCATTCCCCTCTGTGCCATCATGCACCTAAAGGACTGCGATGCCCGCGTGGACGACCTCTTTGCCATTGACCGCCAGTGGCGCAATTACGACGTGTCTCCGATGGGTGCCAACGTTCAGCTGATATTCTACCGCAAGGGCGGAAGCGACGACGTTCTGGTCAAGATCCTGCACAACGAAAAGGAAACCAGCATTCCCGTTCCCACCGACCTTGCACCTTATTATCACTGGAAGGACGTACGCGCCTTCTGGGTCAGTCAGCTGAAAGATTAGGCAAACAACAGGTCGCTTATCTGCTCAATACAGAGGGTCATTACCCGAAAACAATGTGGGTTCGAGGAATTTTCCATCGAACCCACATTGTCTCTTACTTCCTGATTCCGTAAAGGTAACCCAGGAGAGCCATCTTTCCGCGCATTGTCTCACGGGGCGTGAACTCACCGTTTACCCACATGTAGCGCTGGTTGAAGAACGACTCCTGGCTGGGCCATCCGCCGGTATTCCAACTGGGATAGCAGCGATCCAGCAGGATGCGTGCATCGCCACCGTCGCCCCGGCTCCAGGTCTCTGTGCCATTGAAAGGCGTCTGTCCGGGATGGCTGCCCGGCACACCATCATTTCGACCGGTTGTGTAGCAGTCGGTGATGTGACGCTCGCCAAGTCCCGTCATCTCCACGGTGTTTGACGGATTGCGACCCAGGCACCAATCCGCATCAATGTACATCGCCTTCTCCAACTGTGCCCTTCTGACCTTGTCGGTAGAGGCATAGTGTGCCAGCATCAGAAGCTGAAGGTTCTCGGAGGTCTGCCAGCGACTGTCGTTCGTGGTGCGGCGCGATGGACGCAAGGCACTGGGTTTCACATGGTTCTGCTCTGCCTCAAAATCCACGCTGCGCTTCATGTTGGCATACAGTTCGGGATAGTGACGCTCATGCGGACAGATCAGGTAGGCTGCCGTACCCCAGATCTGGTAACCTTCGCGTGTGTTCCATATCCTTGATTCTGCCGACTTCACAATGCTGCCCTGCGCCATGATATCCTCCCACTGGCGGTCGCCCGTTACATTGTACAGGAAGGCAGCTGCCATCTGCCGGAAATCGCGTCCCTTCATGGGACCATCACCAATGTGCTGCGAATCATCCAGTTGCTGATTCTCCTGCCGACCGGCAAAGTTGAAGGCCTTGATGGCTTCCTGTGTATAGTACAGACAGAGCGTGTCGTTCTTCATCACACGGAAACAGTCGGCCAGCATGGCACAGTTGGCCGCATTGGCCCATGCCGCCATGGTGGTGCATCCTGCCTGGAACATGATAGTCCATTCCTTCGATGGATTCGTCACGCCCTGACTGTAAGCCTCGCCGTCACGGATGCTGAGGAAGAAATCAACCTCGTTTCTGGCCTCGTCCACAATGTCCGCGATACCGTTTCCGCTCTCCGTGATACCCAGGTCATCTTCGTTGATTCGCCCGTCCGTCAGCAGGTACGGCAGCAGCAAGTCATAGATATTGCTGACGTGTGCCAGATGACGATCCCAGTCGAAGGCATCACTGTGTCCACCCCTGACCTCCGTATTTACGGGATTGCCCGGAAGTCTGTGGCGCCAGAAGGCCGACTGCAGGGCGGGTTTGAAGTGAGGCTCGTCCCACACGTCGCCGCCAATCCTGCGCCATTCGGGTGACCAGGGATGCAGGTCCGTCTTGTAGACAATGAAGCCCACAGGATCAACCTCGGGAATGAAGGCCGGCTGGCGTGGAACGGGCGAGATGCCTGGATTGGGCTTCTCGCCCAGTCGCATGTAGTAGTAGCCGCGTACCGAATACCGGTATGGTTCGTAATACACTTCATTACGGATGTCAAAGTCCATGCTGCAACCCACATCTTCCACCACGAGGCGGTAGCGGCCGGGACGGGAACCGCTGAAGTCGATACTCCAAACGTCCGAACCTGTGTCGTTCCTGCGGTTGGCTTCATTCCTGAACTCGCTCTGCGACTTCCAGAAGCCTACCTTGCCCACCTGGCTGGCTTTGTGTGTGTCCACATTGTAAAGCCATACACGCTTGCCCACGAAGGACGAATAGTCACGCTGTCCACCATCACCCATCCACAGGTAGAGGTCGGCCGCATGTACCGCCTGCTGGGGCGAGTAGCCGATGATGTTCACATGCACGGCCTCACTCTGCGACTGATACACGTCATACCTCACCTCACCTTCACGGGCATCCGAACCGATTCCCTCCGGAATTTCCACCCTGTATGTGCAACCCTGTCGCATCTCGCGTGGCAACTGTATGAACAACCAGTGGTCAAGCTCGCTCGTCAGCGTATGATCCGTATTCATGGGTTTGCTCTTGCGATGCACGGCTAACGGCGCAGCGGCCGACCATGACTTGTCATCGGAGGAGGTGATGCGCCATTCAGCGGCTTTTATGGCCCGTTCTACGTCCAGGCGTTGGCCGAAGACCTTCAGTGTATCGTCGCCCGGCGAGAAGGAATGTCCGAGGTAGGCGCTGGGGCCTTCGCCCGAATCCCTGTACCTGACCTCACCGTCACGGAAGTGAACCATCAGGTACTGCTTGTCAATCACCTTGGTTTCCAGGTATCTCGTGGCCTTGGCTGCCAGTGGCGTCATCATAAGGCCGAGCGCTATCAGGCGCGTCATCATGCTTTTCATCTGTATCTTTCTTTTGGGTATGAGTCAATGCGTGTTGCAAGCTGAACATGAACAGATCCATGAAACTTACACATGCAAAAATACTTAATTATTTGAATATGTGAAACATTTCTGCCTAAAAAATAACAGGAAAGCGAAAAAAGACGTAACTTTGCAGTAGAGTTTGACACAATTGTCGCCAGAGCACAGCCTAAAAGTCGGCACGACAAAGCATGATTGTCAGCACAATACAGTATGATTGTCGGCATAGCATGACATATTTTTGAGCACAACAGAGCGCAATGAACAGCACAATGCAACACAAAGACATGACAGATACAGAGAATAATACATCCAAAACCAACCTGTTCCGTCGCCCGCTATGGGTATCGGTATTTGCCCTCACGGCCGCCGTGGTTTGGGGATGGGCATACCCACTCATCAAACTGGGTTTTCAGGAATTCCACATCACCGCCGAGATGACCGGCAGCAAGATGCTCTTCGCCGGCATACGATTCCTTGTTTCCGGCCTGATCATCCTGGCCTTGGCCGGTCGCTCCCACATGTCCTTTTCCGTCAGACACACGCGAGATTGGTGGTATGTCCTACTCTTTGCCCTGCTCAATACCACCCTGCACTACACCTTCTTCTACATTGGTCTTTCACACAGTGAAGGGGCCCGGGCAGCCATACTCAATTCCTTCAGCGTCTTCTCCGTGGTCATACTGGCTTGCCTGTTCTTCCGCAGCGACCGCATGACGCGCAGCAAGCTCCTGGGCTGTCTGCTCGGTTTTGCCGGCATCCTCACCCTCAACCTGGACAGCCTCACCGGCGGCGGAAGGTTCAGTTGGATGGGTGACGGCATGATTCTGCTCAATGCCCTCTGCGGTGCCTCGGCTTCGCTCCTGACACGAGGGCTGAGCAAGCGCGTGGATGTCTTCGTGGGAACCGGCTTCGGATTGGCCTTCGGCGGCGCCATGCTCATCCTGCCCGCCCTTATCATGCATGGAACACTTCCTCGTGTCACTCCCTACGGATTGCTCATCCTGCTTCTGCTCATCGGCATCTCAACCATTGGCTTCGCACTCTATAACAAGTTGCTCAGCTGCAATCCTGTGGGTAAAGTGACTATCTACAACTCTCTGATTCCAGTTGTGGGCGCAGTCACCTCCTGCATCTGCCTCAGTGAACCTTTCTACTGGAAGTACATCCTTGCCGGGGCACTGGCCACAGCCGGCATCTATATCATCAACCGAGGTAAGGCATAGGGCAACGGAACAAAGTAAGGAGAGCGCATGACACGCCTGACGGAATGTCCTTTATGCAACATCTACAATTACTTTATATTATAGCACGTAAACATCTTGTAATAAACAAGATATAAGTACAATTCAATAGCTTATTCCTAACGTCCCCTAATATTCCTGAAAATCTCTTAAATCACTTTGCACGACGGGAGGATTTGTATATCTTTGCCGCGTGTTTCCCTGACGAGGGGTGCACGTATTGTCTAACCTTTTAAAATCATTAAAGCTATGACTGCAAGAATCTACAAGTGTCCGGTTTGCGGCAATGTGATCGTCAAGCTGGTGGATTCGGGCGTTGATCCCGTGTGCTGTGGCCAACCCATGAAACTGATGGAGCCCAAGGTGACCGAGGAGTACAATGAGAAACATCTGCCTGTTGTCTGCAGAACAGACGATGGCATGCTGCAGGTACGTGTCGGTCAGGTAGCACATCCCATGACCGCAGAGCATCACATCGCGTTCATCCTGGCCGAGACCCAATGCGGAATGCAGGTTTGCCGACCGAAGAACGGTCAGCCGGCCGAAGCCGTCTTCAACGATTGCCAGCAGGAGATCAAGGCCGTCTATGCCTACTGCAACCTCCACGGCCTGTGGGTTTGCCGTGACATTCCGCACCGTTGCTGTACAGTCGGACCGGAATCTGAATGTAAGAAACAAGGTTCTTCTGGAAATTGTGTGAACGAATGAATCGGGAACCGGGAAGGTTCGCACTATTTCCATAAAAACCAGATGAAGATTTCATGAAGTTTGTTTTGTTCACTATGACCTTCTGCCCTTCGAGCGAAGCATCTGTCTTCGACACGCTGAGCGGTTGATTCATATTCTTCCTATTACCTGAAATCCACTCTGACCATTGAGGTTAGAGTGGATTTCATGTGACTTCTTTGTGTAGTTATTCGTCATTTTCTTCCTCAGATGCACCTTATTCTCATATTTTATTGCTAACTTTGCCACATAATTAAATTTAATGTGCATGTCGCACGCAAAAAACATCGTAGCAAGGAAATGAGAACACACAAACCCCTACTTCCAGCCATGGCCCTCACACTTGCCATGGCCGGATGTGCAACCCAGGCAGGTATGATAGAGAACAACGTGAAGGAGAACACCGTGAACAAACTCATCGCCAAGAGCGACAAGCCCCATGGCATTGAGTCCTTTGAGGAACTGACCACACAGGATTACCGCCAGGCCATGCTGCAGGGCATGGCCGAGCAGAAAGCCGAGATACAGGCCATCGTCACCAACCCAGAACCGCCCACCTTCCAGAACACCGTGGCCGCCCTGGATCAGAGCGGTAGGTTGCTGGAGCGTGCCGAGATGACTTTCGATCCCTTGGACAACAGTAACTCCACCGACTCCACCCGCGCACTGACCAGCGAGATGTCTCCCCTGCTCTCTGCCCATAGTGATGACATCTACATGAATCCGGACCTTTTCCAGCGCGTCAAGAAGGTATATGACGAACAGCCATCCGACCTCAGTCACGAGCAGCAGAAGGCACTGGAGAAGATCTACAAGCGCTTTGAACGCAATGGTGCCAACCTCAGCGATGCCGACAAGGAACGCCTGCGCCAGCTCAACCTTGAAATCAGTGCCCTGCAGATCCAGTTCAGCCAGAACCTCCTGCACGAAACCAACAACACCTTTGTCACCGTGGATCGCCTGGAGGACCTGGCCGGATTACCCCAGGCCAACATTGACCGTGCCGCCGACATGGCACGAGCCAACGGTCAGGAGGGCAAGTGGATGTTCAACATGCAGCGTGCTTCCTGCAACCCCGTACTGCAGTACTGCTCCAATCGTGAACTGCGTCATCGCGTCTATGATGCCTACTACAACCGCGGCAATACAGGCAACGAGTATGACAGCAAGGACATCTGTGCCCAGCTCGTCCGTCTCCGTCTGGAGCGTGCCCAACTGATGGGCTTCCCCAACTGTGCCTCACAGATCCTCGACACTCGCATGGCCAAGACCCCCCAGGCCGTCTACGACCTCCTGGATCAGATCTGGGAACCTGCCGTGGCCAAGGCACGTGAGGAACTAGACGACATCCGACAGGAGATGAAGAAGGACGGCCTGGATTGCGAGCCGGAAGGCTGGGACTACCGCTACTACAGCGACCGTGCCCGCAAGGCACGATATGACTTTGATGAGAACGAAGCCAGTGAGTACCTGGAGATTAACAATGTCCTGAAGGGCATCTTCTACGTGGCCAACAAACTCTATGGGGTCACCTTCAGGGAGGTGACACCCGACGTACCCTCCTACGAACAGACGGCACAGGCCTGGGAAGTATATGACAAGGACGGCAGCCTGCTGGCCATCTTCTACAACGATTACTATCCGCGTGACGGCAAGCGTGCCGGTGCCTGGTGTACCCACTTCCGCAGCCAGCGCTACGAGGATGACAAGCGCATCGAACCGGTAGTGGTCAACGTGTGCAGCATGACTCCTCCCAGTGCCGATATGCCTGCCCTCCAGTCCATTGACAATGTAGAGACCATGTTCCATGAATTCGGTCATGCCCTCCATGGCTTCATGCGCGACGTTCACTACAGCGCCGTGGGCAGCGTGGAGCGCGACTTTGTGGAACTTCCCTCCCAGATCAACGAGCACTGGGCCTTCGAGCCCGAGGTGCTGGCCATCTACGCCCGCCACTACAAAACCGGCGAGGTGATGCCCGAGCGACTGGTACGCAAGATCGAGGAGAGCGGCAAGTACGGTCAGGGCTTTGCAACCGTGGAATACCTTGCCGCAAGCTACGTAGACATGGATCTTCATGTACTCGACACCATTCCCGCCGACCTTGACGTCATGAAGTTCGAGGAGGAAAAGATGGCCGGTCGCGGCATGCCCCGTCAGATCCTGCCCCGCTATCGTGTCACCAACTTCAGCCACACCATGGGCGGCGGTTACACGGCCGGCTATTACAGCTACATCTGGGCAGAAGTGCTCGATGCCGACGGTTTTGAAGCCTTCAAGGAGACAGGCGACATCTTCAATCCCGAGGTGGCCGACCGCTTCCGCCGCTACGTACTCACCCCCGGTGGCATCGACGACGGCATGACCATGTATCGCAACTTCCGTGGCTCCGAACCCAGGATTGATGCCCTACTCCGCAACCGCGGCCTCAAGTAAGGTGGCGGCTCATGCCATGCCTGTAGGCTGAATGACCGTCCGTACGCTACGCTTTTCAGTCATCCGGTTAAACCACCGCCCTGCTGGTGTGTCAATACTTAAAAAGCCCGTTACCGACGGGCCCCAATGACATTTAAACCTAAATCAAAAAAGACAGACACATGAAGAAAGTAGCATGTCTCGCCGTCATGACCCTCGCTGCCATGGCTGCAACGGCACAGGTGACCGAGGACTTCAAGCCCGCAACCACCAACCAGGAGGGTAAGCAGTACCCCATGGTAAACTCACAGCGCATGGTACGCGCCCAGATCTCCGCTCCCCAGGCCAACAGCGTCAAGCTGGACATCGGTGGCGTGAAGTATGACATGAAGAAGGATGAGCGCGGCGTATGGACGGGTGAGTCAGCTCCCCAGGACGAAGGCTTCCACTACTACCAGCTTGAGATTGACGGTGCCTCCGTGCCCGATCCCGGCAGCCGCTACTATTACGGTGCAAGCCGCTGGGGCAGTGGCATTGACATCCCCGCTGCCGACGAGGAATTCTACACAGTAAAGAACGTACCCCAGGGTTCGGTAAATGAGGTTTACTACTGGTCAACCGTAACCGAAACCATGCGTCACGGCTACGTTTACCTCCCCGCTGAGTACTACACCAACCCCACCAAGAAGTTCCCCGTACTCTACCTTCAGCACGGTATGGGCGAGAATGAAACCGGATGGTCGGCACAGGGCAAGACCGGTATCATCATGGACAACCTCATCGCTGCAGGCAAGGCAGTACCCTTCATCATCTACATGGACAACGGTCTCAATGCCCGTCCCGCAGGTCAGCAGGCACCCGGTCAGGGTGGTTTCGGTGGCTTCGGTCAGGGTGGACAGCGTCCCCAGGGTGGATTCGGACAGGGAGCCCCCGGTCAGGGTGGACAGCGTCCTCAGGGCCAGATGGGTGCTCCAGGTCAGGGAGGTCAGCGCCCCCAGGGTGGTTTCGGACAGGGCGGTCAGCGTCCACGTGGCGGTTTCGGTGGCTTCAATATGGGCGGTGCCTTCCAGGATGTACTGCTGAAGGACATCATCCCTATGGTCGAGAAGAACTACCGTGTCATTGCTGATACCGAACACCGTGCCATGGCCGGCCTCTCCATGGGTGGCATGCAAACCCACTCCATCACCCTCGCCAACCCCACCACCTTTGCCTACGTAGGTATGTTCAGCGGTGGCACCTTCAATGTAAACGAGCTCCAGGAAGCCAACGATTTCAAGAAGACCAACAAGGTACTCTTCATGAGTTGCGGCGGCAAGGAGAACATGGGTGTGGACAAGGCCGCCCAGGATCTCAAGGGCATCGGCATCAACGCCTACTCCTACGTCTCACCCGAAACCGCACATGAGTGGCAGACATGGCGCCGCAGCCTCTACCAGTTCGCACAGCTCATCTTCAAGAAGTAAGCACGGGCATCCGACAATAATTGCAGGATAAACACCCTGGCAATAATTCAAACTGACGCATCACCAGAGGGCTCCCCCCATGATGATGCGTCAGTTTTGTATTCAGGACGAAAGAAAAATGAACCTCCGAGTGACGATATTAATCATATACCAGTTCGTTTCATCACTTCTACTACTCCCATATTTCCTGATTATCCTTGATCCTCATACCGAGTCTTGTCTGTCTTCTGTGGCCAGCACAAGTAAGACACGAATTGCCACAACGATTTGA
>JAZRVZ010000122.1:0-4474 GCA_045599425.1 Bacteroidaceae bacterium
AACGAGACGACATTCTATGTGGAGCTGACGGACGAGGAGATGAACAACATGATTAGCCTCTACTCCACCGTTCAGGATATCGCCGGCAACCAGGGACAGACGTTCTGCATCTTCAACCTGGACAAGGTGTCCACGGATATCGAGGAAGTGAAGAAGGACAGCCACGAGCCCAAGATCAGGCTGAACCGGAAGTCCCTGCACATCGAGGAGGCTGAACCTGAGGTACTCGCTACCCTGTTCTCCATGAACGGTCAGATCATGGGCAAGGGCCTGACAAGTGCGGATGGCAAGGCAAGCATCGAGCTCAACGGAATGACCCCCGGCGTCTACATCATGACGCTCTCCAACGGATTCGCAAGAAAGTTCGTGGTTAGATAAATGAACCTGGACGGATAACTGACAATGGCACCCCGGAAACAAACTCCTGGGGTGCCATTTGTATTACGCTGCTCATTGGGATGTCAGAGGTCTGTCCACTGGACGGCATATAAATAATGAAACAGACCTGCACCCATGTGAGGATGCAGGTCTTTGCTTGTCTTGAGCCACCAGGGGGACTCGAACCCCCGACCCACGCATTACGAATGCGTTGCTCTACCAACTGAGCCATGGTGGCAAAAGCGAGTGCAAAGGTAGGAAGAATTTCCGAAGTGAGCAAACATTTTGCGGTTTTTATTGTGGCATTGGCGAAATTTAGAGGCTGAAAGTCCATGGATAGTGAAAGTTTTTGTATCTTTGTAGGAGTAAACCAGGCAGAGGATAACTCTGCATTTCACCACCATAACGGACAAGCCTCATGAAAAGACACAGATTCATTCACCTGAACGGAAGAACCATAGCTTGCCTCAGCCTGATGCTGATGCTCACGTCGGCACATGCCCAGAGGACCCTGGATATTTCCGGTAGGTGGGAATTTCAGATGGACCGCAGCGGACAGATGAAGCCTTCTGACCGGTTTGACGATGAGATACTGCTGCCCGGTTCCATGCCCCAGCGACTGAAGGGCGACAAGCCTTCGGTGAATACCGTATGGACGGGGTCGCTGTATGACAGCTCGTACTTCCATAACCCCTATATGAAGAAGTACCAGACGGAGGACAACTTCAAACTGCCTTTCTTCCTGACGCCCGACCGCCACTACGAGGGTGTGGCATGGTACAGGCGGAAGGTAACCATTCCTAAGGAGATGAAGGGACAGCGCATCATGCTTTGCCTGGAGCGTCCGCATATCATTTCCACCTTATTTATAAATAATAGGGAAGTGGGCAGCCGCAACTCACTCTGCGTGGCTCACGAGTATGACATCACGGACTATGTGAGTGCTGGTCAGACGGCCACAGTGGCCATTCGCATCGACAACGACCACAGGAAGGTGGGCGTGGGACAGGACAGCCACAGCGTGACAGACCAGACACAGGGCAACTGGAACGGCATCGTGGGACGCATGGAGATCCAGGCCCTGCCTGCCACTCACATCGCACAGGTGGATGTATTCCCCGACGCCGGCCGGATGGAGGTCAGCGCCAAAGTCACCATCGTACGCGGCAGCAGGAAGGCAGAGAAGGTGACGCTGCATCTTCACCCCAGCCAGAAGATGCATGCCGGCACCACGTCGAGCTTCTTCGGCATGGTGAAGGACATTGTTCTGGACAAGGATACGGTATGCGTGGAAGTGCCTGCCATACAGTGCACCGTGAAGAATGACCCCGGACTGAACTTCAGGCGATGGGATGAGTTCAACCCTATTCTCTCCAGCTATGTCAGCCAGCTGTACGACAGCAAGATGCACGAGTTGGACAAGGACTCTGTGATATTCGGTTTCCGCAACATAGAGACCCGTGGCAAGGATATCCTGGTCAACGGTCGGCCCACCCTGCTGCGCGGTACGGTGGAGAACTGCGACTTCCCAATGACGGGCTATGCGCCGATGGACAAGGAGGAGTGGCTGCGCGTGTTCCGCAAGTGCAAGGAATACGGTCTGAACCACATGCGCTTCCACAGCTACTGTCCGCCCGAGGCAGCCTTTGAGGCAGCCGACGAGGTGGGTTTCTACCTGCAGCCCGAGGGTCCGTCATGGCCCAATCACGGCATCAAGTTGGGCAACGGCATGTTCATTGACAAATACCTGATGGAGGAGACGGAGAGAATGGTGAAGGCCTATGGCAACCATCCCTCGTTCACCATGCTCAGCTGCGGCAACGAACCGGCCGGCGGATGGGTGAAATGGGTGAGTCAGTTCGTCAAGACCTGGCAGGCACGCGACAACCATCGCATCTATACCGGAGCAAGCGTGGGTGGCAGCTGGGCCTGGCAACCGGCCAACCAGTATCATGTGAAGGCCGGAGCCCGCGGACTGGACTCCTGGAAGAACCATGCCCCGGAGAGCATGGAGAACTTCCTGGCGAAGATTGACACGGTGAGCCAGCCCTTCGTGAGCCACGAGACGGGTCAGTGGTGTGCTTTCCCTGACTTCGAGGAGATAGAGCAGTACACGGGTGCGGTGAACAAAGGCAGGAACTTCGAGATCTTCCGCGATATCCTGCACGACAAGGGCATGGAGCAGATGGCACGCAAGTTCCTCATGGCCAGCGGTAAGCTGCAGGTGCTGTGCTACAAGGCTGAGATTGAGCGTACGCTTCGTACCCCGCATTATGCCGGCTATCAGTTGCTCGGACTGAATGACTACAGTGGTCAGGGTTCAGCACTGGTTGGCCCCCTGAATGTCTTCTGGCGCGAGAAAGGCTATGTTACGGCTGAACAGTGGCGTGAATTCAGCAGTCCCGTCACCCTGCTGGCAGAAATGCCAAAGTTCGTCTACTGGGACGACGAGAAGTTTGACTTCACACTCAAGGTAAGCAACTACGGAAAGCAGGAACTCAAGAATGCCACAGTAACTATGGAAATAGATTACGGCACTGGCAAAAAGCAAACGCTTGACACCAAAGAGGATAATATTGAAATTGGTCTCAGTGAGTTGCTCAAAGGCAATTATTTGCTGGAACTGCCCGATGGTAAAGCTCAGAAGGTCATCCTTCAAGCTACGCTGAGGGACAACCAAGGACAGGAGATTACTCACAACCATTGGGATCTCTACGTCTTCCCACGCCAGATGCAGAAAGCTGAACTGAAAGCCGATACAGACATCTATATTGCCAAGAACGGTATCCGTGACGGCGTGCTGGAACAGTTGCGTGCCGGCAGGAAGGTGCTGTTGCTGGCCGGTGGCAAGTGGAGCGAAGACGGCGTGGACAAGGGTCATCTGACCTACGGCGAAGGCATCAGCCAGCAGTTCACACCCGTCTTCTGGAACACCTCATGGTTCAAGATGCGTCCTCCTCATACTACGGGTATGTATATCAACCAGTACCACCCACTCTTCAAGTACTTCCCGACTGAGGACTGGTCGGATGTGCAGTGGTACAGCCTGATGAACCGCCAGCCAGTGATGCTGATGGACAACTTCCCCAAGGACCTCATGCCCATCGTACAGCCCATCGACACATGGTTCCTCTCCCGCAAGCTCGGTATGCTGTTCGAGGCGGAAGTGGAGGGTGGCAAACTGATGGTGAGTACCATGCCCTGCAGCGACCGGAACGATCCGGCACAGGTGGCCATGACACAGGCCATCCTGCGCTACATGGAAAGTGATGAGTTCCGTCCTGCACAAAAGGTGGAGCTGAGTACCATTCAGCAGCTCTTCACCGACAAGACACCGGAAGTAAACCTGTTTACCAACGATAACCCAGATGAATTGAAGAAAGGAGTAAGATGAAAAAGACCGTATCAATCATAGCACTGGCCCTCTCACTGCAGGCCTCTGCACAGAGTTTCCACTATGACCTGTCCTCACGCGACGGTCAGAAGTACAGCATTTCCGAACAGGTGCCCGACGGCAACTATCGTGTGACGGTGACGCTCGGATCGAAGAAGAAGGCGGGCAGCACGGTGGTGCGTGGCGAGAGCCGTCGTCTGTTCATTGAGAATGAAGTGACGAAGAAGAAGGAAACAAAGGTAATCTCGTTTCTTATCAACAAGCGCAACACGAGGATCAACGACCGTGAAACAGTCCGGATCAAGGATCGCGAGAAGGGAAAGCTGAACTGGGACGATGAGCTGACACTGGAAATCACGGGCGACTACAGTACCGTGCAGAGCATTGACATTGAAAGGGATACCATTGCACCTACCCTGTTCCTGTGCGGCAACAGTACGGTGGTGGACCAGGATGAGGAGCCATGGGCCAGCTGGGGACAGATGATTCCACGCTGGCTCAATGACAAGGTGGCCGTGGCCAACTATGCCGAGAGTGGAGAGACGGCCAGTACGTTCATTGCCGTCGGTCGACTGAAGAAGGCACTGACGCAGATGAAGAAGGGCGATTATATCTTCATGGAGTTCGGACACAATGATCAGAAGCAGAAGTCGCCTGGCAGTGGTGCATACTACAACTTTGCCACGGCACTGAAGACCTTCG
>JAZRVZ010000123.1:0-9871 GCA_045599425.1 Bacteroidaceae bacterium
GCGGGATGAGCCTTACCGGTGTACAGGAACTGTACGGGATAGTTGGGGTTGTTGACGATCTTGGCCAGACGCTCCAGGTCGGTGAACAGCAGATGTGCACGCTTGTAGGTGGCGAAACGACGACCGAAACCAATCAGCAGAGCATTTGGATTGTTCTTGTCCATCAGGTTAACCACACGACTGGGATCACCCTGGTTCTTCAGCCAGCTCTCGCGGAACTGCTCACGGATGTAGTCTACGAGCTTGGTCTTCAGTGCCATGCGGGTCTTCCAGATCTCCTCGTCGCTTACATTGTAGATGCCATGCCAGATCTCCTCGTTGCTCTGGTCAGCCAGGTGGCTTGCATCGAAGTGCTTGGCATAGAGCTTGCGCCACTCATTGGCACACCAGGTGGGGAAGTGAACACCATTGGTCACGTAGCCAACGTGACTCTCCTCAGGATAGTAGCCGGGCCAGATGCCATTGAACATCTTCTTGCTCACCTCACCGTGCAGCCAGCTTACACCGTTGACCTCCTGTGAGGTGTTGCAGGCAAAGGTAGACATGCAGAAGCGCTCACCCTTGTCTTCGGGATTCATGCGGCCCATGCCGATGAACTCATCCCATGAGATGCCCAGCATCTGGGGATAACCGCTCATGTACTTGCTGAACAGACCCTCGTCGAAGTAGTCGTGACCGGCAGGTACGGGAGTGTGAACGGTATAGAGAGAAGAAGCACGAACGAGCTCCATGGCCTGGTTGAAGGTGTAGCCCTCCTTTACGTAGTCTACGAGACGCTGTACGTTGCACAGGGCAGCGTGCCCCTCATTGCAGTGGTAAACGTCCTTCTTGATGCCCAGCTGCTTGAGCAGCAGTACACCACCGATACCCAGCAGGATCTCCTGCTTCAGACGGTTCTCCCAGTCGCCGCCATAGAGTGCGTGGGTGATGGGACGGTCGAATTCAGAGTTCATATCATTGTCGGTATCAAGCAGATAGAGCTTTACACGACCAACGTTTACACGCCATACGTATGCATGTACATGATAGTTCATATAGGGAACATCAACCACCATGGGCGTGCCGTCCTCGTTCATCTGCTGCTCGATGGGCAGTGAGCCGAAGTTCTGAGCCTCATAGTTGGCAATCTGCTGACCGTCCATTGAGAGAGTCTGGGTGAAGTAACCGTAGCGATACAGGAAACCAACGGCACACATGTCAACGTTTGAGTCGGAAGCCTCCTTGATGTAGTCACCGGCCAGAATACCCAGACCACCAGAATAGATCTTCAGAACCTGGTTCAGACCATACTCCATGCAAAGGTAAGCCACGCTGGCACGCTTCTTATCGGGCTCCACGTCCATGTAGGCGCGGAACTGCTTGTATACATCGTTCATCTTCTTCAGGACAGCCTTGTCCTGAGCCAGCTTCTCCATCTTGTCGTAGTTGATACGCTCAAGAAGCAGTACGGGATTCTGCTTAACCTCCTCGAAGAGTTCCTCGTCGAGGCTGCGGAACAGGCTGCGTGCGTCATGGTTCCATGCCCACCACATGTTATGAGCCAGCTCCTCAAGTTTGTTCAGCGCCTCAGGAATATTGCTCTTCACGGTGATAGAGCGGAAGTTTGCCTGATTGCTGTTGCTTGCTTTGATCTTCATAATAATATAATAATGTATAGTTTTGGAATTATTTATAATCTTGTTCTGACATTACTCTGCATCGAAGAGGAACTTGCGGTCATAGCGACGTTCCAGGGCAATGTCGTATGCATCGTAGTACTGGCTGATGAAGTTCTTCCACAGTGCCTTCTCCGCCAGCCTGGCTGCCTTCTTGCGGACATCCTCGGTCTGCTTCTTGTTCAGGCTGGCCATACGCAGGATGGTATCCTTGACGGCCTCGGCCACCTCCTCAAAGTTATAGTCGTTTCGATCGATGACCTCCACGCCATCCTCCAGGCGGCTTACGGCAAAGTCGGTCTTCATGGCTTCGGCCTTGACCTTGTTTGCCCACATTCCAAAACCGCTCAGGCTTGTCGTCACGCAGGGAACCTTGAAGGCCACGCTCTCCAGCGGCGTATAGCCCCAGGGCTCGTAGTAGGAAGGATAGACGCTCAGGTCGTTGCCGATGAGCAGGTCATAGTAGTGCATGTTGAAGATGCCATCGTTGCCGTCCAGGTAGCAGGGTACGAAGATAACCTTCACCCGGCTCTCCTTCTGGTTGGCCATGTTGAACCAGCGCAGGGTCTCCGTCACACGGTCGCCCTCCCACTGATGCAGGTTAAGGGTGATGATGGGATTCTCAAGGGGAGTATT
Source organism: Bacteroidaceae bacterium (assembly GCA_045599425.1). Classification (GTDB taxonomy): domain Bacteria; phylum Bacteroidota; class Bacteroidia; order Bacteroidales; family Bacteroidaceae; genus Physcousia. The sequence goes on from JAZRVZ010000123.1 coordinate 2,292, forward strand.
GTAGATCATGCCACTGTTCAGGCGGTCCTGGAGATCCTGACGGGGACCTGCGCTCCAGGCAGGAACCTCGACGAAAGCCAGGACGTTGCGCTGAAGCCTGTCATCCCATGCCAGGCGGTTCAGGGCATCCAGGTACACATCGATACCTTTGTTCTTGAACTCATAGCGTCCACTGGTGGCCACAATGAGCGTATTGTCATCAAGCTCGGTACCCATCAGCGTGTTGGCCACGTTGAGCAGTGTGGCACGGGCCTTCTTGCGCGCTGCCGTGAAGGCAGCGGCCTTGGGCACGAAATCTGCCTCAAAACCGTTCATCAGCACAGCATCGCACTTGCGGTCCAGCAGCTCCTCACACTCGCGGGCAGTCACATCACTGACAGTCGTGAAGCAGTCCACGTTGTGGGCCGTCTGCCTTTCAATGCTGTGCTTGGCCTCCATGTTCAGCTCCTGAGCCATCTGATTGCCATTGTAGGCATAAAGATAGGCATAGAGAGGCTTGTTGTTGCCGGCAATGCTTCGGCCGATGCTGGTGGCGTGGGTCGTGAAGATGGTTGCCACCTGTGGAACGTGCTTCTTGATGTAGAGCGCACCCAGGCCAGTCATCCATTCGTGGGCCTGGTAAACGATGTTCCTGAACTTCTTGTGGAGATTGAAGTGGAAGTAGCTCTCGACCACCCTGCCAGCGGCATAGCTGAACATGCTGGCCTCGTCATAGTCGCCGTATGCATGAAGCGAGTCGATGCTGAAGTCGGCCCATGCCTGACCATAGATATTGTTCTTGTTCTCGAAGAAGGGCTTGAAGTCAACGAGTACAACGACGGGCTTGCCGGGTATGTTCCAGCGTCCCATACGTACGGTGAGACCCTCGGTGGCAGCCTTCCCGATCCACTCAGGATTCATCGTGGTATCCTCGATGAACAAGGGATTCTCCTTGCCCTGCCAGAAGTCGGGACCAATGAAAACAACACAATCAGGCATTGCATCCTGCAATGTCTTTGCCCTGGTTGAAAGTACGGTGTAAATTCCCCCCACCTTGTTACAGACCTCCCAGCTTGATTCAAATATGAAGTCTGGCTTTCTTTGTTGCTTCTCCATCAAGATTAAGCGAATTAGACCGGTAAATCCGGTACTTTTAGTTCATTTCCTTATTATTACAATGCAAAGTTACGCCTTTTTTTCTTACCTAAAGTTAAATATTCCTATAAAATAGTGTCAAACAGGCGGATTATTGACTAAAATCAAGTATCTTTGCAGTGCAGTTTTACAAAACCGACATACAATGAAGAAAACACTGCTCTGCCTGAGCCTGCTTGCCACACTGAGCGTCATGGCCGATGGACCATGGAAGTTTGTCATGAGGGGAACCGAGCCCAAAACCACGCTGAAGATAGACCTTTACGAAGAGAGTGTGGATGTGCCGCAGATGGACGATTTCGGCCCGATGAACGGCTATCTTCTGGGTGACATCTACGGTACGTGGATGGTTACCAGCAGCGAGGTCATCGACTCCACCCATGCCAGAATGAGACTCAGCAACGACTTCGGCAGCGAAACCCAGGAAGTCCTTCTGACGCTTTCGGGCGACAGCATCTGCCGGATGGAACTCAAGGGCGGAGTGGTCATCAAGCGGGTAGAGGGAAAGAAGCTCGTCAAGATCAAGCCCCTTATTGAATTCAGGCGTTGACCACACGCCTGAGAAAAGTCTCGTAATGATTCTCCAGCCTGTCCAGTTCGTACGGCTGGAGACTCAGTGAGAAGGTTCCGCGAACCTCGTCGAGCCCGAAGAAGCATTTGAACAACGAGGCCAGGTTGAAGGAAAGGGCATCACCGCGCTTTATCAGGAAACAGGTGGTGCGCACCAGCAGCGAACGGTCGTGCTCAACCAGCCTGAGTGACTTCAGCAGCAGGAATGCAGCTTCGGGCGTCTCTATGCGCAGAAGAATGGCTATGCGCTTCTCGGCATTATCCGGAGTCATCACGTTCAGCAGATGCCGGGCCAGTTCTATATCCTCCTTCACGTTCGGCAACAGCGTCAGCAGTGTCTTGCCGGCATCCGTCTCATTGGACGACAGCCTGGTCCACAGCCGCTCTGCCTGTGGCAGGCGGAACTCCCCCACCCTGTTTGCGGCCGCCTTCATGCCCGTCACCAGGAAAGCCTTGGAATTGTAGTCTATGAGCAGGGAAAGAACTTCCCAGAAATCCGCTGAATCCAGTTGCGGAAGGACCTGTTCGCCAAGCAGGTAGCCGGCCGTGCGGAAAGCCGAATGGGTCAGTCCGTCCAGGTAGGCAGGCAGCAAAGACCATTGCCTCCCGTCCGCAATCTGTTGCAGACGAGAGGCAATAACCGGATTATAGTGCTTGTCCGTGGATGCCATGTCAGAACTTGAAGCCAAGCGTGGCAGTGAGCTGATGACGGGCCATGTTCACGTTTACGGGGTCAATCTTTACGCCGGACAGATCAGGATTGTCAGCCGAGAAGTCTGAGTCAGCATTGGTGAAGTTGCAGTCGAAGGCGTAGAAGTCAGCCTTCTGTCCGCGCAGCTTGTAAGCCAGGTCGGCATAGAACTTCTTGTACTTGTAGCCCATACCCAGCGTAATGATGTTCGTGTTGCCCATACGCATGTAGCTTGTGCTGGTCAGGTAGTCCATGGCCTTGCTGTCCAGGGACCACTGGTCCAGACTGATCTCCTTGTTATAGGGCGAACTGATGAAGTTGTAACCCAGTCGGAAGGTCAGGTTGGGCGATGCCACTGCCTCGATACCGGCACGCACGCTATGCTGGAAATGCAGGTTCTGTGCGGCATGATCCTTCATGGCATAGTCGGCATCCGTGTCAAAGAGCTGCGCATTGTAGTTCCTGGGATAGCCCATGCTCTGCTTGCCATAGTTGGCAAACTCATAGTCCACATCCCACAGCAGGAAGGTACCCACCGAACTGCCCATGCTCAGACGACCCTTGACTGGCGTGTGCATGGCATATTCCAGGTAGGATTCGTCATTGTCGCGCTTGTGCGTGTTATAGTTGGGATAGGTCGTGTTGTCCACACAGTCCGTCAGGTTGTAGAAGGTGGAGCTGGTCAGCTGATACCAGGAAGGAGTCTCGAAGGCCAGGCCGACGCGGAAGGGACGCTCCTCGAAGGGACGGACGATCATACCTAACTTGAGGTTGAAGCCCCATCCCTCAATCTGATAATCATTGTAGAGGGAGTAGTCGCCATACTTCACCACGCCATTGTCATCCAGGCTGCTCTCCTCGTAGTAGTCGGTCTCGGCACGGTACTTCAGGCTCTCAAACCCAGCCGTCACACCCAGGTAGACACGGTCGTTCACGTTGGCGCTCATGTTGATGTCGAAGGTATTCAACCCACCCCACTGGCTGTGAGTGTAGCGGTTCAGTTCACCATTATATTTATTATAATAGTACTTGCCACCGTTGACATCGGCACTGGACAGGAACTGATACTCCTTGGCCGCACCGGCCAGGTTGTAGTCCGTGGCATAGCCGGCATTGACCAGTTCGCCCAGCTGATCCATCTGGGAGAGGCCCTTCAGGTTATCGTTGTCCGCAGTGAAGGCGCTGCCAAAGTTCACCTTCTTCTGGTAATTGAATCCCAGGTTGAAGAAGGGCATCTGAGGATTGCCGGTCCTGGCTGCATACACGATACCAAACTGATCCACGGTGCCACGGGCATTCTTCACGCGATCCACCTTGTCGGCATTCCATATCGCACCGGCGGTGAAACCTATGTCGCTGCGACGGTAGAGTCCGATGCCGGCCGGATTGTAGCTCATGCAGCTGAGGTCTGCACCCAGGGCACCCATTGCGCCACCCATGCCCACATAACGCGATGTGCCATACAGGTCGCTGCCACTATTGGTCATTCTCTCATTCAGGTAGGTTTCCTGAGCCTGGGCCGACATGCCAGCCAGAAGCATTCCTGCAAATAATATTCTTTTCATCATGTAATGTCTATAGTTAGGAATATTGGGATTGTATGGTGGTGATCCAAAGCATCCACCTTGGTTTCCGGAATACAGTCGGGGGATTATCTTCCTCCGCGGCCGCCGCCACCGCCGCCGCTGCTGCGGCCGGCACTGCTGCTACTGCTGCTGAAGCCGCCGCCTGATGATGAGGATGAGCTGCTGCTGAAGCCGCCGCCTCTGCTGCTTGACGTGGTCGTGGTTGGCGTATAGCTCTGCGTACGACTGGTCGTCGTGCTGGTGTTGCTTCTGCTTGTCGTGGTGTTGGCCGTGCTGCGCTGGGTGGTCGTAGCGGTGCGCGACGAAGTGGTTGCCGTACGGTTGCCTGTCGTGGTGCGACCGGTCGTTATCCTGCTGTCGTTGCGCTGCTGGCTCAGGCCGTTAATGCGGTATCCGTTGCCACGGCTGGCAGATGAACCGGCGCGTGAACTGCTGATGCCACGTGTGCTGCCGGAGAGCGAGCCGCTGCGACTGCCGCGCGAAGCCGACAGGCCTGCCAGACTGCTACCCCTGCGTGAGCCGGACGTGTTGCGGCCATAGCTGTGACCAATGTATCCTCCGCCGGGCCAGTAGCCGGGGCCGTAGTAATAGCTGTGATACCAGGGATCATAGTAGCCATAGTAGGCACCATACAGACCGCCGTACCAGCCACCGTACCAGCCACCGTGGTTCCAGCCCCATACACTGTAGTATGGACGCGGATAGTACCATCCGGGACCGTAATAGTCCCAGTACCAGGGATCGTAGGTCCAGCCCAGACGATAATAGGGATCGTATGCCCAGTCATAGTTGTAGTCCCAGTAGTAGCGGCTGCTCAGTCCGCCATGGAAGCGTACCAGTCTGCTGGCATAGTCATAGTCCACATCATCGTATGCATAGATGTCCGTGTTCCTGTCGCGCACCTGCTGACGGGCGGCTGCCTCACGCTCCATCTCCTCTTCATCATAGTAGATGGTATCCTTTCCGTTGACCAGTGTGGCATAGTTCTTCACGCCGCGACGGTTATACTCATCCTCGTTGCGCAGGGCACCGATGTGATAGTCGGGTGCCTCGCCGTCAAACTCATCCTCATAGAATTCGCCATCGGCAATCTGGTTGGCCATACGGACCAGCCTGTCATACTCAAGCTGCTGCAGCTCAGCACGCTCCTCAAGGTCGCGCTGGTATCTTTCCTTCGCAGCCTTCTTCTTGGCCTTGGAGGGTACGAAGTAAGCATCATCCACCTGTGCAGATAGATTCAGAGGCAAAACCAGGAAAAGCATTCCAAATAAAACCTTTGTCTTCATATTATCTTCGTTTAATGGTTATTTACTGATGCAAAGATACTCAAAATAGATGACATGACAAGGGGGAAACCCTCTTTTTTTAGGGGGAAATCCCCTTTGTCGTAGGAATTTAACCCTTCTTGACACATTATATAAATTAGTAATTGTTGTGTGTGAGGTTATGGATATCGTCAGTCGCTTTAGGCAACGCCGGTTGAACGAATTCCGAAAACAGTTTTAGTGAAAAGTATTTTCAGAATTTGTCCTATGGACGCATATTCACGAGCCACTTACAAAGATATGTTACAGGTTTTCTATCTGATCCATAGTCAATCCCGTTGCCTGAACAATTGTATCGACAGGTATGTTCAGAGATTTTAAGTTGCGTGCAACCTCAATAGCCTTTTCCTCACGTCCTTCTGCTCGTCCTTCTGCTCGTCCTTCTGCTCGTTCATTCTTCATCACAGAAAGGTTTGTACGATAGGAGTCAAGACTGATGTTGTACATCTCGCGCTCTTGCTCAGTCATATTAATCAGTTCTGATATACTGCCTACTTTGCTGAAGATAGGGCGCTGTTCCTGGAATGGTATTGCTGTTGTCATAGTCTCCATATTTGCCAAATTATACAACCAGTAATCTATATAGGCCTTGCAGTCGGATTCTTGCATCTTACGATAGTCGGGCAGTTCAAGAGTGAACGCCTTAAGATTTTCGTTGAACACCTCACCGGTCTCATTCACTTTCATCTGTATGGTACGAATAGAGTGCGGTTTGAATCCTTGCAGATGGAAATTAACGAAGAACACTCCATATACAGGTGTAAGTCTAAAATCCCATTCAGTATTTCCCTTGTCACCCTGAGAAGAAATGCTTCTCGAAAGATAATAGATGATACGATCTGAGAAATTGAGCTGTCCCTTGTTCTGCATCTCAACAATCACCTCACTACCATCATCGCAGGTACAGCGTAGGTCATATATTACGCCACGCTCATACTTTGTCTGTCCCAATTCGTCCTTGTCAATGAACGTAACGTGTGCGATAGGAGATTTAGGTTCAAGCAAATCATTGAGGAATGCTATCATTACATCCTCATTACCAAAAATCTTCTTGAAACCGAAGTCCGTAAGTGGGTTTATGTATCTTGGAGTCATCATTTTCTTCTCAATAACAATGTGTTATCAGCCAGTTAGCCGACTTTGTCGGCAAAGTTACGAAAATTTCTTGAAATAAAGCATGTTAATACATACAATATGCATATAGCAAATCATTTTTAACACTTCCCTCCGCTTTTGTTTAAGACTGATCGCATTTTTACAGTATAAGCACAACTTTCGGACTCGTTTTCCAAAAACTTTGTGAAACAACTGAAACTGTAACAACTGAAACCGTAACTTCTGTAACTGTAACAACTGTAACTTTGTAACTCTGTAACTTTGTAACTTTGTAACAACTGAAACCAAAAAACCTGCCTTCGCATCTTGACTGCGTGGCAGGCTTGCAAGCTAATGGCCCATCATCTCCGTTCCGTTCCCCGTCATAGGGCACCCATGCAGCTCGTGGCTCCTAATGCCGTGGCTATGGCCGTCAGTATCGAGATAAGTATCTGCACGACCCACTTCACCGTTTCCTTCTTCATGATCCATTGACATTTAATTGAAAATGACAAATTGGGTAAAACCCGATTTGCTAAAATTTAACAAAAACAAAAACAACTCAAACAACTTTGTCTCCAGTACGTGAAAACTGATTTATCGACCACGAATCAAACTAATCCACACTAATCACGTTCGTAAAGATTCGTAAAATTCGTGGTTGAAGCTTTTTTTATCGACCACGAATCAAACTAATCCGCACCAATCACGTTCGTGAAGATTCGTAAGATCCGTGGTTGAAATTTTGCAGCTACTTAGGCGTGCCGTCCGTTTTATCCGTTGTTCCTCAATTTAGGTTACCCCTGGCTGGCGTCCTTCTTCAGCTCCACCTTGCTCTGTCCGGCCGTCTCGGCAGCCAGTACGGCGGCCTGTGCCTTGCGGGTGGGCACCTTTCGGAACTCAGCCACCTCCAGCAGATCCTTGAAGTTCTTGCCGGGCGTCCAGTTCACGTTCACGGCATAGATGCGCTGGGCGGTGAAGTCATCAGCCTTCTCGGTACCCTTGCTGCGCAGTGCGATGCTGAACGCACCCAGCTCACCCAGGTTCACCTTGTTGCCCTCCAGGAGCTGCTCGCGGATGCAGTCCACGGCCATGGTCAGGACGGCGGCAATGTCGGCGCGACTGTACACGCAGCCATGGGCGGCGATGTGCTTCGCAAAATCGTTGATGTCAAGATTT
>JAZRVZ010000124.1:0-6246 GCA_045599425.1 Bacteroidaceae bacterium
ATTACACGGCCAAGGCCATCGGTGCCTACCAGAATGCCGTGCGCTACCACTACCCCGACAGCTCGGCCATCCTCTACCTGGCCCAGATGCAGCACCGCAACGGCGAGTATAAGTCTGCGGCCAGGAACTACCGTCTTTTCCTGGATTCCGTACCCGGCCATCCCCTGGCCACCAAGGGGCTGCAGGGCTGTCTGGACGCACCGGTATGGAAGGAGCACCCCACGCTCTATACCGTCAAAAAGGAGGCTTTGTTCAACAGCCGTCGAGCCGACTTCAGTCCTGTACTCTACGGTGACGAATGGGACGAGATCATCCTCAGTTCCACCCGTCAGCAGGCCACGGGCGACGAGATCAGCGGCATCACGGGCACGAAGAGCGGCGACATATTCCATTCCAAGTTGGACGACAAGGGCAAGTGGATTCCCGTGGAGTCGCTGGAGGGTGAGGTGAACAGCGAATATGACGAAGGTGCCTGCTGCTTCTCGCCCGACGGTAAGACAATGTACTTCACGCGTTGTGCCCACGACCCCGACTATCCACGCTACGCCGAGATATGGACCAGTACCCGAAGCGATGCCTCATGGAGCAAGCCCCAGAAACTGGAGATCTCCCGCGACACGCTTTCCAGCTATGCCCATCCGGCCGTCACACCCGACGGCAAATGGCTGTACTTCGTGAGCAACATGCCCGGCGGCCTGGGTGGACTGGACATCTGGCGCATCGCCCTGGGCGATCATGGACTGGGCGGCGTGGAGAACCTTGGCGAACCCATCAACAGCGAGGGGGATGAGATGTTTCCGACCTTCCGGCCCAACGGCGACCTGTACTTTTCCAGCAATGGGCATCCCGGTATGGGTGGCCTGGATCTCTTCTGTGCAAAGGCCGATGAGGAGGGCAACTGGCTGGCACCGCAGAACCTGCAGTATCCCATGAACAGTGCCGGTGATGACTTCGGCATGACATTCGAGGGACTGCACAACCGTGGCTATTTCTCCTCCAACCGTGGTGATGGACGTGGCTGGGACCATATCTATTCCTTCGAGTGTCCCGAGATCCTGCAGACGGTAAAGGGGTGGGTGTATGAGAAGGATGGCTATGAACTGCCCGAAGGTCTGGTGTACATGGTCGGAAACGATGGTACGAACCTGAAGCTGAGCGTCAAGGGTGACGGTTCGTTTACGCAGGTCATCAATCCCAACGTGGACTATGTCTTCCTGGGTACCTGCAAGGGCTTCCTCAATCACAAGGAGGAACTGCGGGTTGATACGGTGCACGAGAGCTGTGAGTACGTGCTGCAGTTCCCCCTGTCCAGCCTGACCGCTCCCGTCCTGGTGCGCAATGTCTTCTATGCCTTCGACAGCGCAGAGGTACTGGAGGAGAGCACCACCGCCCTGGATTCGCTTGTCGACCTGCTCAACGAGAATCCCAACATTACCATCGAACTCTCCAGCCACTGTGACTACCGTGGCCGCGACGAATATAACCTTCGTTTGAGTCAGCGCCGTGCCGAGAGCGTGGTGAAGTACCTTATTGCCCACGGCATAGCCTCCGACCGCCTCTCGCCTGTCGGCTATGGTGAGTCCCGTCCCAAGGTGGTTACCCGCAAGATGGCAGAGCTGAACGCCTTCCTGCACGAGGGCGACACGCTGACCGAAGCCTTCATCACGAGGATTGAAGACAAGGATATTCAGGAGGTCTGCAATGCCTACAACCGACGTACGGAGTTCCGCGTGCTGAGAACGACGTATGGCCTCTTCGATGTACCTTCGGCTCAGAAGGATGAGGAAGAGGATGTTCAGCAGGCTTCGGCTGAAGCGAAAGAAAACGAATAACAGAATAAGGATATGAAACAATACCAAGACCTGCTTCGTCGCATCCTGGACGAAGGCACACTCAAGGGCGACCGTACCGGTACGGGTACGCTGAGCATCTTCGGTCATCAGATGCGCTTCAACCTGCAGGAGGGTTTCCCCCTGCTCACCACCAAGAAAGTACATTTGAAGAGCATCATCTACGAGCTGCTGTGGTTCCTGCAAGGCAACACCAATGCCAAGTGGCTGCAGGAGCGTGGCGTACGCATCTGGAACGAGTGGGCCGATCCCGAGACGGGCGACCTGGGCCATATCTACGGCTACCAGTGGCGCTCGTGGCCCACATACGACGGCGGGTTCATCGACCAGATCCAGCAGGCCGTGGATACCATCAAGAAAGATCCCAACTGCCGCCGCATCATCGTATCGGCCTGGAACGTGGCCGACATCGACAACATGAACCTGCCTCCCTGCCATGCCTTCTTCCAGTTCTACGTGGCCAACGGCAAACTGTCCCTGCAGCTCTACCAGCGTAGTGCCGACACCTTCCTGGGCGTACCCTTCAACATTGCCTCCTATGCCCTCCTCTGCATGATGATGGCACAGGTCTGCGGTCTGGAGCCTGGCGAGTTCATCCATACCACGGGCGACACCCACATCTATACCAATCACATGGAGCAGGTCAAGCTGCAGCTGACCCGCGAACCCCGTCCACTGCCCAAGATGATCCTGAATCCCGACGTAAAGGACATCTTCGACTTCAAGTACGAGGACTTCACCTTGGTGGACTACGATCCCTATCCCGCCATCAAGGGCGTGGTATCGGTTTAGTACCCATTGTAAACTGGTATATTCTATTAGGCACGGATCTCACGGGTTCTATAATAATCCCATCCACTATATGTTGCAGTCTGTGAAAGTGAAAGGTGAATCCGTGAAGTCAGTGTAATCCGTGCCTCAAAAATTCATCATTACAACTGAAAGGAATATGGAACTTCCAAAGGATTTCTGCACACTTATGCGCCAGCAGTATGGCGATGAGATAGCCGAGGCACTCTTCAAGGGACTCTCGGACGAGCCCTCTGTGTCCATCAGATTCAACCCCTGGAAGTCCGCAATGACAAATGGGGTCAGACCCCATTTGACAAATGAGGCTCCGGCCGTTCCCTGGTGTCCCGATGCCTACTATCTCTCGGAGCGGCCCAACTTCACGGCCGACCCCTTGCTGCATGCCGGTGTGTACTATGTCCAGGAGGCAGGCAGCATGTATCTGGCAGAGATACTGAGGCTGTATATGCCTAAAGGTGAAGCTCTTGTGGCGCCTGACCTTTGTGCCGCCCCTGGCGGCAAGTCAACACTGCTGCGTTCACTCCTGCCGGAAGGAAGCCTCTTGGTGAGCAACGAGCCCATGCCCAAACGTGCACAGGTGCTGGCAGAGAATATCACGAAGTGGGGCCATCCTGCCTGTGTGGTGACGCGCAACTATCCTGCAGATTTCAGCCCCTTCGTGGAGCAGTTCGACCTCATTGTGACCGATGTCCCCTGTAGTGGAGAGGGAATGTTCCGCAAGGATGAGGGAGCCATACGTGACTGGAGCCTGGAGAATGTTGAGACCTGCTGGCGTCGTCAGCGCGACATCGTTCAGGACATCTGGCCTTGCCTGAAGCCTGGTGGTCTGCTCATCTACTCCACCTGTACATTCAATCGTTTTGAAGATGAGGACAATGTGGCGTGGATAGCCCGCGAACTCGGTGCCGAGGTGCTGGGAGACCGTCACTTCCTGCCTGGCAGGGACAAGGGTGAGGGCTTCTACATTGCGGCATTGAGGAAGGAAACTCAGCCCCCCCAGTCCCCTGTTGGGGGAGAAAGTCCTCGTGAACGCATACCCAATCCATGCAGTCAACCTTCAGCCGTGCAAAATGGGGTCGTGCAAAATGGGGTCGGACCCCATTTTGCAGTCCGGGAACTGAAAGACAAGGTGGTGCTCTATCCAGCCGAACATGCTGCGTTGATGCAGAAACTGGAACGCGGACTTCACTGCCTGCTTTGTGGCGTGGTAGTGAAGGAGAAGGGCGTGAAGGACTGGGTACCCAGCCACCAGTATGCCATGAGCCTGGCTTATGAGCGTGGCAGTTATCCCGAATACGAACTGACGCGCGAGGAGGCTATTGCCTACCTGCGTCATGAAGCCCTCCGCATCAATGCCCCCAAAGGCTATGTCCTCGTCACCTATCAGGGCATTCCCCTCGGCTTCGTGAAGAGCATCGGCAACCGTGCCAACAACCTCTATCCCCAGGAATGGCGCATACGCAGCACTTATGTGTAGTGTGACGACCTCCATGAATTGTGCGGAAGCTCCCCTCTTTTCTCTTTGGGTTGAGCATATTCGACAGTGCGTCTTCTCGTTACCATCTGAAAGCGCGTTGACTTTTTGCGGGCGTATCGCTTGAAACCTTGGTAAATTTACGAAAAAGACCCGAAGCACCATGATGGCACCTCGGGTCTTGTTAATTCATATATCCGTATTGCTACAGAAGACGGGCTTACGCGTTGTACTCCTGCCAAGACTTGATCTTGATGTCCTCGAGCTTGAGGGCACAGATGGCCTCGATGAAGGCACGAGCCAGACGGGCATTGGTCATCAAGGGAATGTTGTGATCGATGGCATCACGTCGGATGCGGTAACCGTTGGTCAGCTCACGCTTGGTCTGGTTCTTGGGCACGTTGATGATGAGGTCGAACTTGTGCTCAGCGATCATGTCGATGACATTGTTGGCTGCACCTTCCTCGTCGGGCCAAGCCACCTGCTCGCACTGTACGCCGTTCTCCTGGAGGAACTTGGCCGTACCGGCAGTAGCGTAGACGGTGTAGCCGTTCTTCACAAGCAGCTGTGCGGGCTCGAGGAGCTGTACCTTGCCCTTCGCACCACCGCTGGAGATGAGGATGTTCTGCTTGGGCAGACGGTAACCGGTGGCGATCAGAGAGTTGAGCATAGCCTCGTTGAGATCGTCGCCCATACAGCCTACCTCACCGGTAGAGCTCATGTCTACACCCAGTACGGGGTCGGCGTTAGAGAGACGGTTGAAAGAGAACTGGCTGGCCTTCACACCGATGCGGTCGATGTCGAACTCTGACTTCTCGGGACGAGAGTAGGGCGCGTCGAGCATGATCTTGGTAGCGGTCTCGATGAAGTTGCGCTTCAGTATCTTGCTGACGAAGGGGAACGAACGAGAGGCGCGGAGGTTGCACTCGATGACCTTCACCTCGCGGTTCTTAGCCAGGAACTGGATGTTGAAAGGACCGGAGATGTTGAGCTCAGCAGCGATGCGACGAGCGATCTTCTTGATCTGACGTACGGTAGAGAAGTAGATGTTTTGTGCGGGGAATACCATGGTGGCATCGCCTGAGTGTACACCGGCATACTCCACGTGCTCGGAGATGGCGTACTCCACTACCTCGCCCTTGTCGGCTACGGCGTCGAACTCGATCTCCTTGGTCTCCTGCATGAACTGGCTTACAACGACGGGGAAGTCCTTGCTTACCTCGGTAGCCATAGAGAGGAAACGCTCCAGCTGCTCGTCGTCGTAGCATACATTCATGGCTGCACCGGACAGCACGTACGAGGGACGAACCAGTACGGGATAGCCCACCTGGGCCACGAAGTCCTTGATGTCCTCCATAGAGGTCAGGGCACGCCATGCGGGCTGGTCGATGCCTAACTTGTCAAGCATGGCAGAGAACTTGTCGCGGTTCTCGGCACGGTCGATATCCACGGGGGAGGTACCCAGCACGGGCACACCCTGACGGTGGAGCTTCATGGCGAGGTTGTTGGGGATCTGACCACCTACAGATACGATGACGCCGCGGGGCTGCTCGAGGTCGATGGTATCGAGAACACGCTCCAGTGAGAGCTCGTCGAAGTAGAGACGGTCGCACATGTCATAGTCGGTAGATACGGTCTCGGGGTTGTAGTTGATCATGATGGACTTGTAGCCCAGCTTGCGAGCGGTGTTGATGGCGTTTACGGAACACCAGTCGAACTCAACGCTGGAACCGATACGATAGGCACCGGAACCCAGTACGATGACTGACTTCTCGTTCTTGTACCACTCGATGCTGTGCTCCTGAGGCTTCAGGCAGATCTTCTTCCACTCCTCGGTGGTAAGGGTGTCTGCATTGGTGGGCTCAACCTGACCCAGATAGGTGAAATAGAGGTAGTTGGTCAGCTCGGGATGCTCACCGCCTACGGTCTCGATGCGGCGAACGGTGGGCAGGATGCCACGAGCCTTACGGGCCTTGCGAACCTCGAGGTTGGCCTTCTCCATGTTGCCTTCGGGCTTCAGGACGAAGCGGGCAATCTGGAAATCAGACAAACCTGCACCCTTCACCTCGCGCATCTTCTCGTCGGAGATCTCGTCGAGGCTGTTGTACTGCT
>JAZRVZ010000125.1:0-4007 GCA_045599425.1 Bacteroidaceae bacterium
CTTCCATCGCCTCAATCGCATGGTGCTGCTGTTCATCTTGGCAAGCAGCATGGTGCTGCCTCTCTGCAACATAGAGGTGGAACACAGCAATCCTATCACAGAAGGTGCACAGCACCTTGAGCAAGTTGTGAAGGAAGAGGCGGAACGGAAGTCTTTGTACGCGACGCAGATGAGGATGGACACCGAAGAAGGCAAGGTGGCAGAGGCTTACGATGCCCACCCTTCTATGGCCGCTACAACCCATGACGAGGCCAAGGGTGAAAGTTCTTCGTCTTCTTTCCCCTGGATGAAGGCATTGCTTGGCATCTATCTGGTGGGCCTCATCCTGCACCTATTCCGCTATCTTTGGGATTTCGTCCTGCTCACGCGTATGATTTATAGAGGAACACGTGTGCATGTGGAGGGCATCGCAGAACGATATCATGTCATCGTGACGCCACGTGCCGTAATGCCCATGAGCTGGATGCGCTGGATATTGGTCAACGAGCAAGACCTGCAGGAGCCTTGCCTCCTGCAACATGAGTTGGCACACCTGCGCAAAGGACATTCGTGGGACCTACTGCTGAGCGAACTCACGGCTCGCCTTCAATGGTTCAATCCCTTGGCCTGGATGCTCTGCCACGACCTGCGCGACATACACGAATACGAGGTGGATCGCGAGCTGGTGAGCGAAGGTACCGACCGTGAAGCATACGGACGCATCATCATCGATCGTGGCACCCATCCTGCGCTACAGTCTGTCACCAACGGCCTGAAGCATAGCGCCATAAAGGATCGCCTCAAGATGCTTTACACCCAACCATCCAGCCGGCTGGCCTGGCTCAAGGTGCTCTACCTTGTGCCATTAGTTGGCCTTGCTGTCATCGCCTTTGCCAAACCCCATCTGATCAGCGAGATAAAGGCGCAGCTTCAGTCCGAGGATAATCTGGCTGAACTGGAGATGCAGAATATCGAGAGATGGAGGGAGTGGACAAGGAAGGAGCGCGAGGAATATGTTGTGAAGGAACAAAGAGACGACGCGATGGGAAATGCATCCTATTACCTCTATAGTCCCGATGGAGAGATGAGCAACATGTGCGAGCTGTTGGTCCTGCAGTGGTCGGACACCACGGGGCATTGTGGATATTTCTACGGCAACAGCGATGAGTTCGACCGCAATCGCGAAGGCTACATGCCGGGCTATTTCGTACAGAGACTGGAGGGCGAAAGCAAGGATGGCAAGCTCAGTTTCTTCATGAACATGAAAGGAAAAGCCTTTCTGAACGCGCCCGTTGAACTGACATACAGAAGTCACTTCGAGGCCCTGACGCAGGACTTCTACGAGGGTTGGAAGGAGAAGACCATCGTGAGCCAGGATGTCATCTACTCAGGGTGGCAAGCCAAGGATGGGTCGATAGAACTGAGCAACAACACTTATCCCTACAAGGAGGGCACACATCTGTTCAAGCCCATAAGCAAGGAGGAGACTCGGAAATATGGCAAGGAACTGCTGAGCAAGACCTTACGCAAGAAAAATGCCTACAAGCCCCAGTATGATGCAGGAGTCACTCAGGAGTATGTTTTCGTGGTAAACGGAGGCAAGGCCTACCATATCTTTGAGCAGGATGGCGATAACTTCGTGTGCTACGCCCAGGAGTACACGCTCCTGCCGGCTGAATCTGGATTTGTGAGACTCTATAGTGCAAAGGATCGCTGTGGCTATGTGCGTCCCGCCAACATCCAGTACGAGCTGAACATGACCTTGCCCCAGAATTACCTCCGCACCCGATCCTTGGACGAGATCGACATCTACGAACATCCCGATGCAAAGTCGCGCCTCATCGGTCAGATAAAGCGCAAGAGTGGCAGGATGTATGACTACTATCCCTGCCTGGGTCTTGAGAAGGGATTCTTCAAGATAGAGTGGAAGGAGAAGACTGGCTATGTGCTTCAGGGGCTCATGTCATGGACGCCGCTTGGCATTTATTAATTCAACAGAAAGATATTTAACATGAGTTCGACAAATATCATGTCAATGTTTGTTTTAGGCACAGATTACACGAATTACACGGATTTTTTCATTTTTTCTCTGTCGTTTGGGCGACATTTGGACTAGAATATATATTAACCTGATCCGTGAAATCCGTGAAATCCGTGCCTAAATTAAATCCGTCGAACTCACGTTATTTACAAGAGACATCAACCGCAAAAGTTATTCGTTATGAAACATTCATATACCATCACCGTCATACTCACCATCATACTTTCGCTTCTCTCATGCAAAAGTACGCTGGAGTACGCAGAAACAGACAAGGAAGACAGTCCGAGCTTTGCCCTCAAACGCAAGGTTGCAAGCATGCTTCGACATGACAGCATATCCGATGCGCTGCAATTGGCTCGGGAAGGTCTGAAGAATTATCCCGAAGACCTGCAACTGACGCTGGTTGAAGGTTTCTTGCTCAAGCAGCAGGGAAACAAGGCAGAGGCAGAGAAGGTGCTGAAGAGCAGCATTGCCGCCCCAAGCTCCAAGCAAAGCAAGAATAAGAGTACGAATACGAAGAAGAAGTATTCGCTGACCGATGATATCTGCAGGGTGTTGGGCATAAAACTATGTGATGACAAGGGATATCAGTTCACCTCGAACATCGACCATATCCTGATGAAATATGACAACAGCAAGGATGAGACGATGCCAATCGTGGCCAATGTCGTGAGAAGCCTCACGGTAAGAGACATTGAGAAATCCATGCTCTTCACCGGCAGTTGGCTCTACCTGAGCGATGATGAATGTCTCTCGCCTGTACTTCAGCATGAACGCCTCAAGTGGGTTCTCTCCCATGAAGCCCCACAGGCCTATCGTGATGATATGAATCAGTTCAAATATTATGTCAACGAAAAGGGCAAATACCTTTACCAGCTCTATGCCCACCTTTGTCCCGACAATCCCTTGATACCTTTCTCAGAAGGTGTATGTCTGTACAGCCAGAAGGACTACCGTGGTGCACAAGCTTGCTGGAAGAAGTCGCTCGACATATTCGAGGGGAAGCCAGACTCCCTCGACTATGTGGTCAACCGCGCCCTCTGTCTGCTCTGCCTGCAAGGCAAGAGAGCTTACCAAGAAGAACTGGACCGTATAGAGTCAAGCGAGGCTTACAAACAGGAATGGGAAGCAAAGAACCCCGGAGCAGATCTTGCACAGTACGTCACCCCGCTCCGCGAGATTACGCTCAGCACCTTGGTGAGAAACATCTGCTGGAAGGACGAGCAGGGCAATCCCATCGACCCCGGGAATGTAGAGACCTATAATTTCTAACACATTCATTATCAATTGTCAATCAGCCTAAGATTATGGACATCACCACATACTCACGCACAATGAAAAAGACGATTTTACTTTTCTCATCCATACTCATTGCTCTTTCAACACAGGCACAACTCAAGACGGAGTTTGAGATACCCAAGCCCGAAGATGACAGCACATCGGTCATGCTGAAGACCCTGAGCGACGATGACATCCTGGCCGTGGCAAGCTTGTTGTTTTGGTGCAGAGATGTATGGCTTAGGCAATTTCCCCTGTCACCATCCTCTATAGGATATCGAGGCACAGGGGGAGGTGGTCGCTGATGCCTCCGCTGTAGGTCGGACCGCGATAGGTACGGTGCGGGGTGCCGTCGGCATTGAGCAGATGGGGGAGGCGGACTTCATGGGCAGGTCCGGCGGTATGGACGGCGGGGCTGACCAGAATGTGGTCCAGATAGCTCCAGAGCCCCTGGAAGAAATAGGTGCCGACGGGACGGTTGAGTTCGCGGCGTGAGGTGGACAGGGTTTCACGCAGGGGTGGGGTGAGCTGCCGGAAGAGGGATTCGCGGGGTGTTGCGTTGAAGTCGCCCATGACGATGAGCCGGGCCTGGGGCGAGGGGGTGAGAATGGAGTCGATAGCGTGGCGGAGGGTCTGTACGACCAGTTTCCTGTGGCCTGACGTATTCTTTACACCTCCGGTCTTGCTGGGCAGATGGCATACAATGATG
>JAZRVZ010000126.1:0-28308 GCA_045599425.1 Bacteroidaceae bacterium
TCATCCAATGCAGCTGCGGAATCATTCAATGCAAAAGTCAAAGCATTCAGAGCATCACTAAGGGGGATCGTTGATGAGAAGTTCTTCCTTTATAGACTATCCAAAATTTACGCTTATCCCCACTAAATTTCCACTGAACCTTAAAAATTAGTATTATTGTTCGTAAAAGTATAGACACGGAAAAGCCTGCCACAGACACTCGCGCAGAGTGCCCGTAGCAGGCTGTATGGCTTGCTGTAATCGTCTGAAATTAAATTGCTTGCATTACCCCCCCCTAAGATGATATTACACGGCATATCAGCACCGTTGCTGATGCTGAGAGGAGTGTGGTATGTGGGAGTTGTGTGGTGCATGATTATGGGGTTTTATAATGAAGGATTTCCCTCTGAAGGATATCGGAAAGAGAATACGGTCTTGTAATCTTTGTTGGTAATAAGGAAGTCGGTTTCTGTTATGATGCCCATACCAAAAAGGACGTCACAATCACCAAGTTCTTCACAATAGACTTCAACATCGTGCAGGATGTAACCATTGGGAAGACCTATCGATACTTGATAGACATCGCACAGCTTGTTGCCACCAATACCCTTTGCCCATTTCTTGCATATTGGTTTCAAATCCATTGCTTCAGCTACGCCTATGTCAATGAAGTTACATTCTGCACCCGTATCCCACATTGCATTCTCTGTATAATATTTGAGGGAAGGCAACGTGCCTGGTTTAAAATTGGTAAAGAGATATGCCTCTGTTACTATTGTAGAAACTCTACGGCCGTATTCCTTTGAGTATGGGTTCATAGAGCCTTCAGTACATCTTTAAGATTTGACACAGGATGCTGAATGTATTCCACCTTCTCCATGGTGCGACAGAAAGGTACAAACGGAATGTGTCCGTCTGTGTTCTCTGACTGATGAGCACTTCCCATATCGATGAAGTCCTCTATTTCATAATCTTTGAAAGCTTTCATGTCTATTGTGGATTTGTTCAATTATTAGAGTGACGTGCGTTGTCATTCGCGGTCTTCGACCGACAACCGACGCTCGAAGCATGAGCAGAATCAAGTTTGCTTGTTATGCCTTGCAAGGAGGAGGAAACGACCTTTCAGGTCGCAAAGGTAATCATTTTCTGGCAAATAAAGCACATCCCGATGCGGAAAAGTGCTTTTTGACCAGCTTTTTTAACACAATTTGGTCAAAATGTGGATCTTCCCGAAAGTCCATGATAGAATCTCCCCGAAAAGCCAAGGGATAATCTTTAAGGGCATCGTCGCTGCGCTCCTCAGAGATCAGGTCAAGAATCACTCCAAGAATCTGTGAAAAAGTGCCTTGCTTGCACACCCCACTTTAAGCCCGATTCTTGGTTGGATAATAAGAAACGGTAGATTCCTGTTTTTGTCCCAACCCTTCATCCCTTCACCTGATCCTGTCAGAACCCCAGCAAATGCTGGTGTTTTACGCAGTGGAGGGTTGGCGCAACCCTTCACCAACCCTTCACCTCAGTCTTCACTATCTTTTGTAAGCGTCATCGCGGAGACGCTTACGTTTAGTGAAGGGTTAGTGAAGGGTCGGTGAAGGGTTACAAGAGGATTGTTAAAGCTTATTTTGCAGACTATCAATTATTTACATTCTCCTTAGGTGAAGGGATGAAGGGTTGGGCAAGAATTGTATATGCAGACATGCAGGAAAAAGGATCGACCGCAGGACTTTGGTTGTCCGCTATGGCGGAAACAGATTCCGGCCCTGGCGGAAAAAGTTTATCCACCGCAGGACGTGGGCAAATCACCCGCAGGACTTTGACAAGTCACCCGCAGGACATGAGCAAGTCGCCCGCAGGATATGGTCAAGTCGCACCTATCTTACAAGGAGCTTCCGGCCATGACGGATGTACAGTCCCTTGGTACGGCCTTCCGTACGCCGGCCGGTCAGGTCAAAGAGCTGGGAAGCGCTGGCATCCTCGCTGGCAATCTCCAATGCATCGGCATCATCCTCTCCGACTGAGAATACCTTGATTTCGGTAAGCTCGGGGAGCAACTGGCCGTTGCGGCTCACGCGGTTCATGTACCATCGCATGGGATTAAGCGCTGATGCACTGGGAACCAGTTTGCCGTTGCTCATGACATAGCATGAGGATGCCGTCAGTTCCTCCAGTTCCACCTTCCTGTATGTTCCGCTGAAGAAATACTCCGTCTCTACGGTACGGCAGTCTATGCTGTTTTCCTCGGCCGGGCTCAGTACGCAGTTTTTCAGTACGATGGACTTCTCTCCTGTCTGGCTGGACCGTATCAGGTAGGGATGGTTGGGAAGCAGGCGGCCACTCCTTACTTTCAGGACCTCCAGCGAGGAACGGTCCGTGATGCCATCCTCGTTGTCGTCGTATTCATAGAATCCGTTGATGCGTGCCACTTCCAGCCCTTCGCCTGCCCAGTCCTCGTACTGCATGGAGAAGGGTACGTACAGCGGTTGCCATTGCGTGTTCCTGAAATTGCGGGTATAGGTCAGTTCGGAGACATGCTGTTCCTGTGTGTTGCCGTATGCCGATCCGTCGGCCAGGGTGATCCGGCTGAGCGGATCAACGACATCCGGGCCGGGCGAGAAGCATACCTGGTCGATCATGAGATCCTTGCCTCCGGTGTTTGTCAGCGTGAAGGTGTTCCTGCCTTCCTCCATCACCGCCTCGAAGGTTGTGGTCATCCAGGTGCCGGATGTGGGTTGCAGGCTGAACCGGGTGCTTGCGGCATTCATCCTGGCCTGCAGGCTGGTCCGGGTCGTGCCGTTGAGCATGTATTTCAGGGTCACGAGGTAGGTGCCTCCGGCCCGGGTTTTGGGATAGCACTGCAGGCTTCCCGATGTACTGGTGCCCATCACCACGAATCCCATGCCGGCATGTCCCCGCAGGTTGCGGTAGCCGGAGTTGTAGGCATCCGTCACCACATTGGACACATTCCGGTAATCCATGTCCTCGGCCTCGATGATGATGTCCTTCAGTCCTGGTGATGGCTGCTTGGGCAGGTCGGTCAATGGGGTATCGTCCAGATAGTCCGTCTGTCGGTCCGCTGCGCTTCCCTTGCATCTGATCACCAGGTCAATGGGTCCATTGTGCGTAACCCTGCACACGTATGTGTGGGTCTGTTCGTTCCATTCGCCGGTCATGCTGCCCGTTGCCTGTGCACGGGTAATGAAGGAGCACGCGGGCCTTGTCGTGGCTCCGGTAATCGTAATCTTGTCCGTGACCATTTTCGTTGTGTCACTTCTGTAGTTGTTGAGGTATAGCACCAGATGCTCACTGTATTCCTTCACCACGGCGGAACTGAACAGCTGGAAGTCCAGGGCCAGGCTTTCGCAGGTGTTGTATTTCAGGGGAATCTCAGCCTGTGCATTGCGCTTCGTGTTCAGGTAGCTGTATGGCGTATAGCAGACCAGTTCATTGTGGTGCCTGGCCACGAACAGGTCGCCCTTGCTTACTTCAGGGTACAGGCGGTTGAACGTGGCAACCTTGCTGTCACGCGAGCTCCAGTTGCCGGACTTGGCGTTGTATGCACTGCGCTTGACCTGCATGGGGATGCTCCGGGCCAGGTCATCGTACATGTCTATCACGATGGGGATGGCCTGGTAGCGTCCGGTCTTCTTGAAATACAGCATGTTGTTGTTGCCGTATCCGTTTATGGTTCCGAAACCGCTCTCGAAGCTGGTGCGTGCATTGAAGGGATCATCCTGCAGGTACAGTCCGTGGTACAGGTCCACGGGAGCGGCGTAGGCATGAATCTTCAGGCTGGTCGGGTCGTCCTGCACCTGGATGTCATTCACCATGGCAATCTTGGTGCGTCCGATGACCTCCTCCCGCGTTGCAATGTGGATGGTTCCGTCCAGCACCTTGCGGAACATGTCCACCCAGATGTTGCCAAAGTTGGGATAGGTGGTCCAGTTGCGGCGGGTGTATCCGTCCACCACGGTGCGTCCCGTTTCCCTGAAATCCTCCGTCCATATCAGCTCGGGACCGTCCCAGACGCACGCTCCGTTCAGGCACATCTGCTCCAGCACCGGTGCAATGCCCACGGCTCCGGGATAGGTGTGTGTCAGGCCGTCGTTCTTGCACAGTTCGTCAATGGCCCCGTTCCAGCCACAATTGTCATACCTTATGCCGTAGTTCTTTGCCAGTCCGGAAATGAAGGGGGCAAGCGCAACGCTCTCGTTGTTGAACCAACTGGCACTTGTGGTGTATTTGTAGAGAAACAGTATTGCTTCCGGATTCTGGCGGCACGCGCTGAGGAAGTCGGGGTTGCGCTTCATCATGCCGATGGGGTTGAGGGGGTGCGACCAGATGTTGCCGCAGAAGGAGATGGTCAGGAATCCGCCGTATTGATGGTGCATGGGCACCAGTCTGGCAAACAGGGCTATGCGGTCCGTATCCTTGCTGGAGCTCTTGTCACCAGCCTCGTTGAATCCCCAGAACTGTTCTGCATAGTTCCATCCCAGGAAGTTCCTGTATTCCTTGAAGAAGTACTCGAAGGTGTCCAGGTCATCGTCCATGATATGCGTGTGGCCTCCGCTGGCAGGCTGGCAGGTGAACCACATGTCGTTGGCACAGCAGATGCTGGCCCAGGACTTGTAGGTCTCTATGGCCGACTGTGGTTTCTTGTACATGTCCAGTTCCTTGTCGTATGCGCAGGACATGGACAGGTTCATGCATACGAAGGGCTTGATGTCCGATGGGATCAGGTCGATTATCTTCTGCGGGTCGGCATTGTTCCATACATCAACATGGATCATCCACAACGGATGCCTGGCATCAACGGGACGCCGGTCCTGGGCAGACAGGCAAAGGCTCAGAAACAGAAATGCAAACAGGAACAGTCTTCTCATCTTGGTTTGTTTTTGCTGGATAATTTTCTGCAAAGTTAGGCATAATCCGGCCAGGTCGCTTTCTGTCATGTAACCGGCTTTTTTGAATATGTAACATACGGCCATCCGTTTGCCCTTTTATTCCCTGTCTGTCAGCCGTGTGGGACAGAGGAACCGGGGATGCCCGGTTCATTTTTCCGATAAAAACGATATTTGTCAGGAATGTTAGGGAGGATTGGGAATATTTTTGTAATTTTGCAGAAAGGTTGCAATATGCGGCACCCGCGACTTGCGGAAGTGCCGGTACGCAAATGTCCGTCATATGCCTAACGTGCGTACATAATTTTATATATAAAAATGAAAAAATACTTTATGATCCTCTCTGCGCTGCTTGCGCTTCCCTGCTGCTCCCTGTCAACTCATGGCCAGGCCATTCCTCGCGATGAGAAAGTGGAGGCACAGGTGGAGTCCCTGCTGCAGAAGATGACCCTCCAGGACAAGGTGGGTCAGATGTGTGAGCTGGCTATTGACAAGGTGGCCCAGCGTTCCGGTGACAACAACGTGGCAAGCAATCAGTCTGCCCAGTCCCTGGCCGGCGGCATGCTTTCAGCCAGTGCCGTAGGCGAGACCTTCGGCACCTACAAGGTTGGTTCCATCCTCAACGTGCCACAGGGCGTGGCCCAAACACCCCAGGTGTGGGCCGATGTGATCCGTACCCTGAACGATGCCTCCATGAAGGACTGCAATGGCGTACCCCAGCTCTATGGCGTGGATCAGATCCACGGTGCCAGCTACACCTGGGGAGCCACCCTTTTCCCTCAGGAGGTAGGACAGGCCTCGTCCTTCAACCGCAACATTCCCTTCCGCATCGGTCAGATCACAGCCTACGAGAGTCGTGCCGGACTGATTCCCTGGGTCTATGGTCCCGTCATGGACCTGGCCCGCTCACCGCTGTGGTCCCGCATGTGGGAAAGCTTCGGCGAGGACGTCCTGGTCAATGCCGTTATGGCCAGTCAGCTGACCCGCGGCCTGCAGGGTGAGGATCCCAACCACCTTGGCATGGAGAACGTGGCAGCCTGCCTCAAGCACTACCTGGCCTATGGTGCTGCCGTCAGCGGAAAGGACCGTACCCCCTCCAGCGTGACCTATCGCGACATGATGGAGAAATACTTCCAGCCCTTCAAGGCCTGCATTGAGGCCGGTGCCCTCAGTATCATGGTCAACTCCAGCAACAACAACGGCGTACCCTTCCATGCCAACCACCGTCTTCTGACCGAGTGGCTCAAGGAGGGGCTGAAGTGGGATGGCATGATTGTGACCGACTGGGCCGACATTGACAATATCTGGAAGCGCGACCATGTGGCAGCCAACAAGAAGGAGGCCATTGCCATGGCCATCAATGCCGGCATTGACATGACCATGGATCCCTACAGCACCGACTTCTGCACGCTGCTCACCGAACTGGTCAACGAGGGCAAGGTGCCCATGTCACGCATTGATGATGCCGTTCGCCGCATCCTGCGCCTGAAGATCCGCATCGGCCTGATGGACCGTTCGACCTGGGACATCCCCTATGACCTGGGCAGGAAGCCCAGGAAGAATGCCAAGCCCCAGGACCTGAAGGGCATGTATCCCGACTTTGCCAGCGAGAAGTTTGCCAAGGAGGCTACCGCCATGGCCGAGGAGTGCATCGTGCTGCTGAAGAACAACGAGGCAAGCAAGGGTTCCGGCAAATCGCTGCTGCCCCTTGCCCCTGGCACCAAGCTCTTTGTCTGCGGTCCCAACGCCAACAATTTCCGTTCCATGAACGGTGGCTGGTCCTATACCTGGCAGGGTGACCGTGCCGACGAGGTGGCCCGCAAGATTGGCAAGTATCACAGTTTCTATGAAGCCCTGTCTGCCAAGTTCGGTCAGGAGAACGTGGAGTTCAGCGAGATGGTAAGGTACGACGGCCGCAACTTCAACCTCGATCAACAGGTGCCCGAGCTGCTCATTGAGAACGGCAACTCTACCGGCGACAAGATCCGTCGTGCCGATGTCATCGTCTGCTGCATCGGTGAGAACAGCTACTGTGAGACCGTGGGCAATATTGACGACCTCACCCTCTCACGCAACCAGATCGAGATGGTGCAGGCCCTGGCCAAGAGTGGCAAGCCCATCCTGCTCGTGCTCAACGAGGGACGTCCACGTCTCATCAATGAGATCGAGCCCCTGGCCACTGCCATCGTACACACCTTCCTGCCCAGCAACTACGGTGGTGATGCCCTGGCCAACCTGCTGAGCGGCGATGCCAATTTCTCGGCCCGCATGCCCTATACCTATCCCAAGCACCACGGTTCATTCATCACCTACGACTGCAAGCCCTGCGAGTATGTGGAGACCATGGACGGCGCCTATAACTACAGTGCAAACACGCCCATCCAGTGGCCCTTCGGCTATGGCTTGTCGTACAGCAAGGTGACCTACAGCAACCTGCGCGTGGAGCAGGCAGGTGAGCAGATCAGCTTCACCATTGACCTGAAGAACGAGGGTAGCCGTGCAGTCAAGGAACCCGTACTCCTCTTCGTCTCTGACCTCGTAGCCACCCTCACTCCCGACGTGAAGCGTCTCCGTGCCTTTGACAAGGTGAGCCTGGAGGCCGGCGAGAGCAAGAGTGTCACCCTGACCGTCCGCACCTCCGACCTTGCCTTCGTCGACGAGGATCTGAACTGGGTCGTAGAGGCTGGCCAGTTCCGTGCCACCATCGGTGGACAGAGCAAGGTGTTCGAGCTGAAGCAGGGCACCAAGGGCAGTCCCTTTGCCCGCAAGACGCTGGATATCGTAAAATAATCAGGTATTTGCGGAAATAGTTTGAGAACGTCGATGCACATTTATATTATTTGAACGCAGAGACGCAGAGATTATTTTTGTTTCTTACTGAATCCTAAACATTAAATCTTTGCGTCTTTGTGTCTTTGCGTTCAAAATATGGTTCTTGCGGATTTCGTTCTCGGTTTCACACTATTTTCACAACTACCCAAAATATAATTCATAGAACTCCCCTTATTACTGTTGTTGTTTTGTCTATTCCTGTCTTCCTGTCAGGATCTCACCCTTGCTCGTCAGCCCCTCGGCCGTGACATTGAGCTGCGTGGTGCGCTCACAGTTGAAGAGGGTGACTGAGGCATGGCCATCCTGATCGAGCTTGAGGGAGGGGTTCCAGTAGAGGGTGCGACGGCGGTCTTGCCGTCCTTGAGGAAGGGCCTGCTGGCTGTAGTCCGGATTGTAGAACTCCTCGCAGAGTGAGAAGCCGGGCAGCATGTAGCGGCGGTCGCGGTAGAAGGCGCGGCGGCCATCGTCATGGTAGGGATAGGCCACGATGTAGGTGTCGGGCAGGTCGCTGCCCATATACCGGCGACTGCCCTCCAGTCGCGGACTGTAGTCCGTGTATATCACGAACTTGTCCAGCTTGGCAATGTCCAGTTCCTCTGTGGGCTGCCAGTGGTCATCCAGTTTGTGGTAGTACTTCAGCTGACCGGGAATCATGTCCTCGAAAGCCAGTCCCTTGGACCAGAGCTGGCTGCGCAGGTACAGTGAATCCTCATTGGTCGTGGTGTGGTCAAAACGTGTTTCCACGTTGGGACCATAGCGCAGTTCGATACCGCTTGTCAGCTCGGTCTTTATGCCACCGTTTCCGTCGGGCTTTGACACGTGCTTGCGTGGGTCTTCCATGCCATAGTCTCCCACATACGCATGTACCAGTCCGTCGATATTCGTGGACAGTCCTGCATCCAGTGCGTTGTTGTAGGCCTCGTAGGCATCCACCATGAAGGCAGGCTCGGAGTCACTGAAGCGTCGCTGTCCGTTTCGGCGGGCCGTCACGGCCACCTCGTTCAGCTGCACCGTGCCGTCGCTGAAACGCTTGGTGAACAACGTGCGTTCGCGATGGGGTGGGGGAGCCAGGTTGTGCTGGTGCCAGGTGTAGGGCTTGACGAAACGGGGATAAGGCTGGGAGATGTAGGGCAGGAAGTCGGGATCCTCCATGGCCATGTCCATCTTGTAGCGCAGCGAGGCGTCGGCCGGCATGTCCTCATAGGAGTGGGCACCCTGTACCCATGCATAGTTCTGGCTGTTGGTTCCCTTCTTCCATTTGGTGGTGTCGGCGGCGCTGAGGAAGAAAATGGCCTCGTCGTAGAAATTGGGAAGCTTGATCCTGAAGCGTCCGTTCTGTGTGTCCATCTCACTGGCCACGGCCTTCATGGTGGTCAGATCCACAATCTCGGCATGCAGCCTCAGCTCCCTCTTGATCTTGTCGCTTCCGCCCAGCTGGTCACGCAGTTCGGCCCATTGCCTGTCATTCTGTGGGCGGGCCACTTCATCCCCTTCGGCAACCCCAACGTTGGCACTGCTGAGGTATTCATTCAGGTATCGCTGACTCATGTACCGTCCCACGACACCTTCCACCACGATGTTCTTCTCGTCGGGATGCACCAGGTCCCATTCCCCTGGCACGGCCATCTCACGCCAGGTGAAACGGCGCCATCCCTGTACCATCATCAGCAGGTCCAGGGCCTCGCGGTGCAGCGAGTCATCCTGCTCAAAGTACCACTCCGGCTGCGGAATGAATCCCTTCACCTCACTGGCCAGCAGCATCTCCGTCAGCATGTTGCCCGTGTCATACAGGTAGTCCTGGTTCATTGCATCACGCACGGAAAGCGAGATGTACTCCGCGCCTCCCTTGTCGTCCGCGGCCTGGATGTCCAGGTTGATCTTCTCAAAGGGACGGTACTCGTCCTTCATACCCTTGATGGTGACGGAAGGTGTAGCCAGGTCCTGGCCGTCATTCACGAAGAAGAGTCGGTCGGCCCAGACGCGGCCCTGGTTGTCGAACAGCGTAACCTGGTTGACACCCGTGGGCAGGCTGCCCTTGGGGAATTGAAAACTGAAAGTTCTTTCCCCGCTTCGCTCTGAAAGCATCCCCTCGGGCTGCGCGGAAAACAGGGAATTATTGCCTGCGGCGTTTGGGTCATTGTTCACGCCTTGTTTGCCATTGCGCATCGTCTTCACCTCGCTCAGCACTCCTTCATGCATGACGGTCAGCGCAAGACTGTCGGGATGGAGGTCCGGTGTAAGGCTGACACGGAACACCCACTGTCCATCCTCTTCCTCCACCGTCAGACTGGCTCCCGTCTTTTCTGCCTTGGGCAGACGGGCCTTCAGCTGCTGCTTGCCGTCCTTGCTTTTGAAGGTCACCATCCTCTCGCCACGCGCCATCTCGTCGGTGGGGGTGAAGGTGAACGTGCCGCGTCCGCGATGCACGGTGGGGAAGGTCTTGCCCTCATCCGTGGTCAGTTCGCCGTCCAGCCAGTCGCCGTCATCCCAGGCAGCCTCGAAGGCCACACGGCAGGGCAGTCCCTGGACCAGGTTGCCACCCTCGGGGAAGAACTTCAGTGAGGCTTCCCGCTTGTCCGGCTCCTTCTTGAAGTACCGGCGCAGGGGTCTAAGCGTCATGTCGTGGTAGAACTGCGTGGAGTCCGTGGGGGCATCATAGACGGGGACGACGCGGCTGTACAGCTTGTCATAGTCGCGGTAGAAGGTCTTCTCCCGTTCCTCGCTGTTGAACCATTGGCTGGCCGTCTCTCCATGCTTGTGCTCAAACGAACCCCAGTTCAGCTGCCAGCGCGTATAGGCACGAAGCTCGTAGAATCCGCTGTAGTATTCGGGATCCAGCCAGAAGTTGCCATGGCCGCGTCCGTCCTTCATCTGCAGGATCTTGCGTTCCATGACGTATCCGTCGTGGTTCAGCAGCTCCACGTACAGGACGTTGCTGATGTCGCTGGGCAGGTCGTCATTCGTACGGCGTGTATAGGCAGCGTACCAGATCGTGTCACCCAGGAAGTAGCACGTGTTGTCCAGGTGCAGGAAGACCTTCTCCTGCGGAATGCGCTGGCCGAAGAGGCGGAGGCGGTCGACCAGGGCATCCATCTGTTCGTTGCCCGTATGCTGCGTCACGGCCGTACTGTCTATCTCCGTCTGCTGTCTGGCCAGGCGTTCCTCATATTCCGTACGTTGCACGATGCCGGCATGTTCCCACAATGTGGCATCGAATCCCGCCGCATCCATGGCCGAGAGCATGTTCTCGCGCACGGCCTTTGCCTTGCCGAACTTGATGTCCAGGTTACTGACGTTATGGAGGATGGTCTGCGTGTGCAGGTCGCCCTCGCCGATCTCACAGCTGATATCGTCGATCTCCGAGTAGCCGCCCGTGTGCCGGTAGATGATGTTCACCTTCATCCTCACCGGACGAGTGATGCGGGTCTTGTTGCGCGTCACTTCCAGGTACATGTCCGTCACCTCCCCCTCGAATCTCAGTGGCTGGTACGTGGCGGCATTCACGTACAGCCTGCCCACCAGCAGTCCCTGCTCCTTGCTGTCTGCCTTCTTCTGCATGTCCAGGCAATAGGTCTTCTCCGGCGTCCCGTCGCCCATCACCTCGCACTGGATGTCATAGTGCTTTCTGAAATACTTCTCGCTGGCCGTGGCCGGAACGGGCAGGATGTGCCTGCCCCAGAAGGGCTGGTCCATTATCATCACACCCAGCTCCAGGGCGTGCTGCAGGTTCACGTCGCTCAGCTGGGGACGCAGCATGCCCCACTTGGTCAGCTGTCCGCGACGTCCGCTCTGCAGGGCCAGGTCACGCAGGTTCACGGCCGACCTGGCTTCCAGGAAGGCCTCCATCAGCTCCTCTTTCTCGCCGATGGTGCTGTTCAGCCTGACGAAGTACTGGCTCTTCTTCTTGCCCGACTTCCTGTAATCCTTGTTCAGCTGATCCTTTACCTTCATCAGGATGGCATCCGTGGGCATCACGGTCAGCTGGTGCAGGGTGTGATCCATCATCTGCATCTTCACGGTCTGTGGTATCTCGCTGGCCTTGAAGGTGACCGTTTCATAGCCTACGTACGACAGCCGGATGCTCTCCTGGGGTTTGGCCAGGATGGTAAAGTCGCCGTCGTGGTTGGCGATGGTGGTGTTCTGGGGCGAGACGTACACGGCCACGTAGGGCAGGGCCTCGCCGGAGGAGGCATCCACGATGTGGCAACGGATGGTGAGGCGTTCCTGGGCCAGCACACTGAGGCTGGACAGGAGGACTATCAGGAGTAGGAAGGGACGTTTCATTGCGTATGGGGGTAGTTTTTTAATCATTACTTAGGTAATTCAGGTTTCGCAAAGCTCAACTTTTCGGTCATCCGGTCGCTACGCTTTTCGGTTTTTCGTATAATCAACCGCCAAACCGGCTCACTTCACCACCTTCCTGCCGTTCTTTATGTAGATGCCCTTGCTTCCCTGCGCCTCGCTGACGCGCCGTCCTGTCAGGTCAAACGTTGCCTCTGCCTCCTTCTTGCCCGGAGTCACGGCGTTGATAGCATCCTCCTTGCCATCGGCCAGGTAGTATAACCTGAAGTTCGTGAAGCAGGTCCAGTAGTCCGCCTTGGCCTGGGTGCAGCGCAGACCCACCTTCAGCGTGGTGTTGTCCGTGGGCAGCTCAAACTCCAGCTCGTTCAGGTACATGCCAGCCCTGAAGTAAGTGCTGGCACCCTTCGTGCCGCCAGGTACATAGCCCTTCTCCTCCAGCATCACGTCCGTGGTGGTCTTCCTTGTCTCCTGTGCCTCGTCCTGGATGTGCTTCAGTTTCACCGACGAGGTGCGGGCATACAGGTTCACGTTCACTGCGTTCGCGGTGCATGCATCCGCCTTGCCTGGGCGCTGGAAACCCTGGCACGTCACCCTGTACAGGCCGTGGGGCATCTTCACCGGCAGGGTCTGTGTCAGGTTGAACTTCATATTGGTGTACGTACCCAGGTTGTCCGTGAAGGTAAAGGCATTGTTGGCCGTCTCCTCCTTCCATCCCGCATTCGAGGCCACCTCGGCGTTCGTCAGCAGGAAGGTGATGTCAAAGGGCCTTTCCAGACTGTCCGGCACGGCATTGCCCAGGAACTGTGCCACCTCCTTCTTCAGCGTGGCCATGGCATCCGTGAACTCCTGCGTCGTGCTGCACTCGCTGTAGTCCGCCTCCGCGTCCCGTATGCCACTCTCCAGTCTGTCGCTCGCTCCCTTCGTCACGTCAGTGTGCGGTACGTCCAGCATGGCCTTCACGTTCGCGATCAGCGTGTTCAACTCCTTCTTCACCCCGGCCTCACCGCCGTTGTAGGTGAAGGTCACCTTGCCGCCCGACTCCGTTATGCTGGTCAGGATCAGGTTCGTGTTCATCGTGCCGTCGCTGTTCTTGTTGAACATCTTGCCATAGCAGCTGGCATGGCTGGTGTTGTTCAGCGTACGGACGTTTGCCGTGCCCGGGAAGAAATCCGATACCATCTGCCCCGTATTTGCCCGCTCGAAGCTCTTGTCGGCCGGCACGTAGGTCATGCGCGGATGTCCGGCCACGGAGTTGGGACGGTCGTTTTCCCAGGCCGCACGGTCGTAGTCCACATGGTAGACGAACAGTCCGTGACCCCTCACCGGATACTCAAACCAGCGTTTTGCCTGACGGTTCTCCAGGATGATGTACTCGTTCTTGTTGCCCTGGTTGTAGTAGATGTAGGCCGTGGGCTCGTCGCCCAGGCTGGGCATGCCGGTGATCTTGCGCGGCGTGGTCAGTTCCTCGTACTTCAGCCATCCGGCAAAGTTGCGCTCGTAGGCCGTGTAGCCCGTGGGAACCTCGCCCTTCCACTGCGGACCGCTGTAGCAGCCGGCATCCAGCACGTCCCAGTAGTCCATGCACTGCGTGCCGTTGCCGTCCACGTCGTAGAAGTCCGGCAGGCCCAGGCAGTGGCTGAACTCGTGCACGGCCGTTCCGATGGGGTCCATCGTCGTGCCCTTCGTGCCCTGCAGCTCGCTGCTCAGTGCGTAGGTGTCTATCTTCACGCCGTCCAGCCTCAGGGCACCGCTGCCGTCGCCATAATATACACCGTAGTCCAGATGCCACTCGTGGGGCCAGATGGCATCCGCGTCGTAGCCTGCCGCCGCGCTGTAGCCGGCGTAGACCACGAAGACCTGGTCCACCTCGCCGTCGCCGTTCCAGTCGTAGTCCTTGAAGTTCACGTCCTCGTCCGCCAGCTTGCAGGCTTCGCTCACCAGCTGGCAGGGATGCTGGTCGCTGCCGTCACGCTGCTTGCCGTAGTAGCGCCAACCCTCGCTCACCGTGTATGGGCCCACCACGTCCAAGTCGATGGTCAGCTGCTGGTAGCTCTGATCCAGGAAATAGTCGCGCACCGAACCAATGTGGCTGTTCTTGTTATAGCCCGGTTTGTTGAACTGGTCATCCCACGCCTGACGGCTGCTGCTGGCCTTCATGTTGAGGTCGGCGTAGTTGACCAGGATCACGATGCCGCGCTTCTTGCCCTTGTAGGAAGTGGGATGCCCAAAGGCCCTCTGCCTCACCTTCCTGGCGCTCACGGCCTCCTGGCGCAGCGTGTTGCGCAGGCTCAGTCGCTCGCCCCATTCCGTCCTGATCCGTCCGGCCACCGCCTGGCGATTCATCTCGACCAGCCGGCGCTCACCCTCGCCTCGCACGGCCGCCTCATGGGCCAGTACGCCGGTGGAGAGCAGTCCGCCGTCCATTCCCGCCTCGGCATAGTAGAAATCCTTGCCAGCCCTGACCAGCGCCACGCCGTCCAGCGTCTGGTAATAGCGGTAGTTCTCGTCGCCCACCAGTCGCAGCTCCAGCGTGCTGCCGTCCTTCTGCACCACGGTGAAGGGACGGGGATTGGCGGGTACGGCCTGCATGGTCTGGGCGCAGGTCCAGGCAATCAGTGAAAGAATGATCAGCTTGATGTTTGTGTGCTTCATGACAAGTCTGGGGGGGATGATTGGTTTACTCTACAAAGATACAACAAAAAAGTGCAAAATGCAAGTAAATCCTGAAAAATCTTTGATTTTTATCGTGTGCGCGTACGTGCATACATATCTGACCTATTTTTATGTCATATAGCGACTTGCCAAAGTCCTGCGGTCGATTTCCGAAAGTCCTGCGCAGGACTTTGCTTCGTCGCCCTAAGGACACTGTCTGGTCCTTCCGTTGAGAGGTGTTTGTTCATCCTGCTGCTCCCCGGAAATTTATTTTTTATTTATTTTGAAAAAGGATATCCCCCCCACTGTACCCTCCTCTCTATTATATTATAGATTATATAATCTAATATTCTAATATATAATAAGGGAGTTTGTGTGTGATACTATGTGTTTTCAAAATAAATAAAAAATAAATTTTTTGAGCACGTTCCTTATCTGCTTATCCGAAAATCGGTGGATGAGCGGGTGGATGTTTGTGTGGAATGCTGTAACTTTGCGGCCAGGACAGGGATGCTGTCCGTATTGTCCAACCATTCAAAAAAACAGAGAATTTATGAGAAGTATCACGACATTTCATTTACAGTACGCCCACCGTTTCTTTGGGTTCCAGGGTGAGGCGCAGTACCTGCATGGCCATACCGGCACGCTGACTATCGAGGTGGAGGACACCGTCAATGAGGGGGTGAATATGGTGTATCCGTGCAATGAGATCAAGAAGGTGGCATGGGATGTGCTGCGCAACTTTGACCACGCAGTGATCCTGCGTGAGGATGATCCGCTGCTGCCGGCCATTCTGGATGTCTATGAGCAACAGGGTATCCGTTATGGCCATCCGCAGAATACCATGAGGGGCGAATCGTTCGTAACTGCCTGGGCCAGAGCCTATCCTGAGTGCCGGCTGGTGGTGACGAGGGAGTCGATGACTGTGGAGGGGATGATCAGGATTGTGTATGATCTGCTGGCGGATAAGTTGCCCATTGCGAAGCTGACCTTCGTGAGCGGGGACAACACAGCCTCACAGACCTATCGCCCCACTTGTCACCTGGACCGCTGTCCGCTGTGCGGCGTTGCGTTGGACGAGGAGGGCGTATGTCCGAAGTGTGGATGGAAGAAAGATTGACAAATTGAAATTCTCGGTTTGTGAAAATCCTTAACCCAAATAGTCCATTGGACAACATTGGCGTGATTTTGCTTCTCCCTGGCATCCTTTGCAGCTCATTTCAATCACATAGGACCCCCTATGCTCATTCGATGTGCTACAAATGCCGACACAAAGATAATTCAAAATCACATCCATGGTCTAATGAACTATTTGAGTTTAGTTATTCCTTGAGAAGTTCCGGATGAGGCGCAGGGTGGTCTTGTCGGTGGAGAAGACGGAGTTTAGGCCCTGTTCCTCCTGGGCAGGATCACCGGTGTAGGGGTCCCAGGGTTGCCAGAAGGGATGCACGGGACGTGAGGTGCCGGCCCAGGCCCAGAAGTTGCAGCCCTGGATCTTTCCGCTGGTCCGGATGATGTCGAACACATATTTATAATATGCGTCGCGTGCGTGCGTGGGACTGGTGCGGGTGAACCGGAATCCGTCGCGTGGATAGCCAAACTCTTCCAGGACGATGGGTCGGCCGGTGCCCTGCATGCAGTCGTATGCCTCGTCTATGTACTTCTGGGTTTCCTGGCAGGCATGCTGCAGCTGCTGCTGCGGGGCTTCGGGACCGAGTGCCTCCAGGGCTGCCGCAGCGGTGCTGTAGTATCCGCCCAGCCATGCCCAGTTGAAGGGCCAGATGTGGATGGTGCAGTAGTCGATGGTGGGGAGGGTGTGGATCTGCCGGAAGAGCTGCATGTCAGACTCGCAGCCCATCTTGCCCTCTGAGCCCGTCGTGACGAGGTGGTTGGGGTCGATGCTCTTGATGAGGCTGGACTGTTCCTGGATCCAGGAAACGAAGTGGGGCTTGTGGTTAGGGGCCGTGCTGAAGGGACGGGGCTCGTTGCAGAGTTCCCATGCCATCAGGGCAGGGGAGTCCTTGTAGGGCTGTCCGGTGACGGTGTTTGTGCGACTGACGATGTAGCGGATGTGGTCGGCAGACATCCGGCGGGCCTCGTCGTTGTGGTAGAAGCGGGAGGAATAGGCCTGCCATTCGTCCCACTTGTCGCTGGCGGGTGGGGTGCCCTGTCCGGCCCACTGGAGGTACTGGTTCATGCCGCCGCTCCATTCCCAGGCATTGGTGAGGTAGAGGACGGCCTTCATGTCCCGGCGTTCCAGTTCGGCCATGAGGTAGTCCAGGCCGCGGAGGATGGTGTCGTTGTAGACGCCGGCCTGGGGCTGGAGGACGGGTCGGATCTGGTGGGGATCACCCTCGGGACCGTCGCCGCCAACGAGGATGCGCAGGTTGTTGATGCCGTTGCGCTGCATGAGGTCCAGGTCCTTCCTGAGCTGCCTGCGGTTGCCGCCCTGGCCCTCGCTGGCCAGGATGGCACCGTACCAGAAGTTGGCCCCGACGTAGGTGTAGGGTTTCTCGCCGATGTAAAAACGACCATTGCGCACCCGGACGAAATCTCCCGGTGCGCAATGAGCCTTGCCGCAGCACATCCCCATGAGGATGAGGGCGGCGCATAGTATCCTGCGGAACATCAGTCTTGCTTTTCCTCGTTGTTCTTCTTCAGCTTTTCCCTGACTTCAGGCTTGGCCTTGTAGCGGGCATTGAGGCCCTTGACGATGTCCTCGGTCACGTCGTAGGCAGAGTCGGCGAAGAGGATATTGTTGCCGCTCTTGCTGAGGATGTAGGCGTACTTGCCGTCCTTGTTGTAGGACTGGATGAAGGACTGCAGGCTGTCGTTGATCTCCTTGGCCAGGTTGGCCTGGTTCTCGCTGAACTGTGCGCTGAGGCGGGCATCCAGCTCGGCCAGGTCGCGCTGCTCGCGCTCGATGCTGGCCTGGGCACGCTCTACCTCGTCGCGGGTGGTGTAGCCGTTGTTCTCGTACTTCTTCTGCACGGTGGCCATGTGCTGCTGCAGGTCGTTCTGCTTGCTGGCCAGCATGCGCTGGGCGTTCTCGTACTCCATGGCCATGACCTCGTTGTAGTCCTTGCAGAACTGGTACTGGGAGAGCAGGCTGTCGTACTCTACGTAGGCGATGAACTGTCCGCCGCCGGGGGCCGCGATGGCCTTCTGCTCCACCGTCTTCTCGCTTTTGAAACCACAGCTGGCCATGAGGGCTGCTGCTGCGGCAAATAGCATTGTCTTCTTCATTGTTTATTTTTTATTTATTTTTATTTTCGATAGTTCGTTGTTTCGTATGACTCCTGGCTTCAGGTTCCGGTCACCCTCTCCCTGACCTTGTTGGGGTTGTCCCGCCGCATCATGGCATCCATGCTCTGCACGCAGTTGATGCCACGGTCGCGCATGGCCTTGCTGTGGCCGATGTGCTGGCTGCGGAAGGTGTGACGCCTGTTGAAAAGCACGCCGATGCACAAAAAGAACAGGCTTGCGGCAAGAATTCCAAGGCAAAGAAGTGCTACTTTCAACATTATTTATTAAATTTGCAGACGCGAAGGTACGAATTAGCGAGCGAAATAGCAAATATAAATCTAAAAATACGATATAAAGATGTCAGAATTGAAGCCGGCAAGCGTTTTTGAATGCTTCAGCCAAGTGAATAAGGTGCCCCGTCCCAGCAAGAAGGAGGAGCAGATGATTGAGTTCCTGATCAACTATGGTAACAACCTGGGTCTGCCCACCAGGCGCGACGAGTGCGGCAACGTGCTGATCTCAAAGCCAGCCACCCCCGGTATGGAGAATAAGCCTACTGTAATCCTGCAGAGTCACATGGACATGGTGTGCGAGCCCGTCAGCCATGACTTCACCCAACCCATCGAAACGTACATTGAGGGGGACTGGATGAAGGCCAGGGGTACAACCCTTGGTGCGGACGACGGTATCGGCGTGGCCATGCAGATGGCCATCCTGGCCGACAGGGACGTGAAGCACGGTCCCATCGAGTGCCTGTTCACCCGCGACGAGGAGACGGGTCTGACGGGTGCCTTTGAGTTGCAGCCGGGTTTCATGACGGGCAAGTACCTGATCAACCTGGACAGCGAGGACGAGGGACAGATCTTTGTAAGCTGTGCGGGAGGCTGCCGTACGAAGGCTGAGTTTGACTATCAGGAAGAGCCCACGCCTGCGGGCATGTTCTTCGCCCGGTTGAAGGTGAGCGGACTGACCGGCGGCCACAGCGGTGATGACATCGAGAAGAAGCGTGCCAATGCCAACAAGCTGCTGGTGTGGTTCCTGTACCAGACGATGCAGAGGACGGACCTGCGCCTGGCCGACATCCAGGCAGGCGGATTGCATAATGCCATTCCCCGTGAGGCGGAGGCCGTAGTGGCCGTGCCCATGGCCTACAAGGAGCAGTTGCGCATAGACTGGAACATCTTCACGAGCGAGATGGAGGAGCTGTACAACGTGACCGAGCCCAAGGCCAGGTTTGAGCTGGAGAGCGAGGAGGCCTGTGCCGTGCTGATTGACAGGCAGACCTCCACCCGTCTCATCACGGCCCTGCAGGCTGTGGACAACGGGGTGTTTGCCTTCTGCCAGAACATTGAGCTGGTGGAGACGAGCAGCAACCTGGCCAGCATACACATGATGCCGGAGACGAAGACCATTGAGATCAACAGCAGCCAGCGCAGCAGTCTGCTGCAGGCCCGCCACATCATGAGCAACACGGTCAAGGCTGTGTTTGAGCTGGCCGGTGCCCGTGTGGATGTGGGCGAGGGCTATCCCGGATGGGCCATGAATCCCAGCAGCAAGCTGCTTCAGGTGGCCGTGGCCGAATACAAGCGGCTGTTTGGCAAGGAGCCCCTGGTACGTGGCATTCACGCCGGTCTGGAGTGCGGCCTGTTCAGCGAGAAGTATCCCGGCCTTGACATGGTGAGCTTCGGTCCCACCCTGCGTGGCGTTCACAGCCCCGATGAGAAGTTGCTCATCCCGACCGTCCAGATGGTCTGGGACCATTTGCTGGCAATCCTGGAGAACATTGAGTAAAACAAGATACATCATCCTTGGAGTCATCGCAGTGCTACTGACGGTAGCCTGCGATGACTATGACAAGTGGACGTCAGCCCCTGATGCCCATTTGACTTTTTCGTGTGACAGCATACGTTTTGACACCGTCATCACGGGCATGGGAAGCAGTACGCGGACGCTGGTGGCTTTCAACCACGCCGACGAGGGGCTGCGCGGCATACGTGTTAGCCTGAGGGACGGGGCGCAGAGCCGCTTCCGCGTCAATGTGGACGGTCAGTTCCTCAGCGGAGGTGCGGGCCAGGACTTTGAGGTCCGCAGGCGTGACAGCCTGGTCATCCGGGCCGAGGTGCTGCTGCCGGAGGTGGGGGACACGGTGATCCGCCACTATGAGGACCGGCTGGTCTTCACGCTGGAGAACGGCAGGCAGCAGGAGGTTGTGCTGCAGGCCGACGGCATGGATGTCCGCATCCTGCGCGGCAGGGTGGTGGGGACGGACGAACGGCTATCGCCGGGCATGCCCTACCTGGTGTATGACTCGCTGGTTGTGATGCAGGGGGCCACACTGTCGCTGGAGCCGGGTACGGTGATGCTGTTCCATGGCGGGGTCTCACTGGATGTGTACGGTACGCTCAGGGCCCTGGGAACGCAGGAGAGGCCTGTCGTGCTTCGCGGAGACAGGATGGACCGGCTGGTTCCCGATGTGCCCTATGACAATACGCCCGACCGTTGGGGTGGGGTGATACTGGAGGGCGGGAGCCTGGATAATGTACTGGAATACTGCGATATCCATAGCGGACACTTTGGCGTGACCTGCCTTGGGGGTGATTCCATTGATGCCGACCGTCCCATGCTGGTGATGAGAAACAGCATCATCCACAACGTGGGCTGGACGGGTCTGGTGCTTGGACAGGTGCGTGCTGACATCATCGGTTCGCAGATCAGCAACTGCCTGGGCCAGTGTGTGAGCATCCATGGCGGTGACGTCAGGATGATACACTGTACCATTGCCCAGTTCTATCCCTTCAGCGCGGACAGGCAGGAGGCGCTGTACCTGTCCAACGTGGATGGGGAAGGCAACTTCATCCCCCTCTACAGGGCGCATTTCCTCAACTGTGTCATCACGGGCTATGCGGATGATGTGATCATGGGCAATCTGGCCCCGGAGACCGACACGCACTGGAACTACCTGTTCGACGGGTGCCTGCTGCGGACGGTGGAGAGCGACGACAAGGATCGCTTCCGCGACGTGGTGTATGACAGTGCGGACCTGGAGCCGGTGAACTACCACGACCATTTCGTGCGTTTTGATACACATTTCTTACTCTATGACTTTACGCCCGTGGACAGCAGTGCCATCTGCGTGACGGGAAAGGCAGGAGTGGCCCGGGAATTCTGTCCGCGGGACATGAGGGGAAGGAGTTTTGAGGAGAGGGACGGCAGGGTGCCCTGTGGTGCCTATGCCCCTGCAAGGAAGGATGAATGACCGTCAGGGCCGTGTGCATTCCCTCCGCCACCATTGTTTCATTCCAATAACTGATACTGACAGCCTGTGCAGACTACATTTATAGTAATAGGTAAGACAACGGATGACAGGTTCCGCACGCTCATTGACGAGTACGTGGGACGCGTGAATCATTATATCCCGTTCGGCATCGAGGTGATTCCCGAGCTGAGAAATGCGAAGAGCCTGAGCGCAGACCAGCAGAAGGAGCGTGAGGCGGAACTGCTGGTGAAGTCGCTGAAGCCGGGTGACTATGTGGTGCTGCTGGACGAACATGGACGTGAAAGGCGTTCCGTGGAGTTTGCGCAGTGGATGCAGAAGCGGATGTCGGCCGGTCCCAGACGACTGGTCTTCGTGGTCGGTGGCCCGTACGGCTTTGCCCCCCAGGTGTATGACCTGGCACAGGAGAAAATCTCGCTGAGCCAGATGACCTTCAGCCACCAGATGATCCGTCTGCTCTTCGTGGAGCAGGTGTACAGGGCCATGACCATCCTGAACAACGAACCGTATCACCATGAATAGCTGAAGGTATGGAGATCAAGGAACTGGTTGCGCGCTATTCCGGGCATCCTGGCGTGAAGTCGCTGGGAAAGGCCCTGGCTGCCGGCAGGGGACGCAGGATCCGGCTGGACGGTATGCAGGCTTCGGTCACCTCCCTGGCCTTTGCCTCACTGTATGAGGCTGTGCCGAAGGCCATGGCTTCGCCGTTCCTCTTTGTGATGGATGACGAGGAGGAGGCTGGATACCTGTATCATGACTTCGTGCAGATGCTGGGCGAGGAGAACGTGCTGTTCTTCCCCAGTTCGTTCCGCAGGGCAGTGAAGTACGGCCAGCGTGATGCGGCCAACGAGATCCTGCGCACGGAGGTGCTGAGCAGGGTGGCATCGCACAGGCTGCCCCTGTATGTGGTGAGTTTCCCGGATGCCCTGGCTGAGCTGGTGGTCTCGCATGAGGAACTGGATGACCAGACGCTGGTGCTGCACCAGGGTGAGGAGGCTGACCTGGAGGTGACGGAGCAGGTGCTGGCGGAGTTTGGGTTCCAGCGTGTGGACTATGTCTATGAGCCGGGACAGTTTGCCGTGCGTGGCAGCATCCTGGACGTGTTCAGCTTCTCCTGCGAGAATCCCTATCGTATTGATTTCTTCGGGGATGAGATAGACTCCATCCGTACCTTCGAGGTGCAGACGCAGCTTTCCCTGAACAGGAAGGAGGAGATCAGCATCGTGCCGGAGCTGAGGCATACCAGGCAGCGGCAGGAGAGTCTGCTGAGTTTCCTGCCTGATGACACGGTGATCGTGATGAAGGATGTCCTGTACCTGTGTGAGTGTGTCTCGCATATCTATGACGAGGGCTTCTCCATGCAGGCGGTTCAGGAGCAGGAAGCTACCGGCGAGCAGAAGGTGTGGGAGAAGGAGGATACGCTGATCCAGGGCGCGGAGTTCCAGCGTCAGCTCTTGGAGTTCAGGTACGTGGAGATGGGACATGGCAAGGAGGGGGAGCATGATACGGTGGTGCGGTTTGACATCTCGCCGCAGCCGATCTTCCACAAGAACTTCGACCTGCTGCATACGGCGCTGCTGCGGTACCTGACGGACGGTTATTCCATCTATATCCTGGCCGATTCGCTGAAGCAGGCGGACCGGCTGAAGGCTATCTTTGAGGACCAGGGCAGGGCCATCGGTTTTACGGCGGTGCACTATACGCTGCATGCGGGCTTCGTGGATCATGGCATGAAGATGTGTGTGTTCACGGACCATCAGATCTTTGACCGTTACCATAAGTACAACCTGCGCAGTGACCGGGCCCGCAACGGCAAGGTGGCGCTGACGCTGAAGGAGCTGCAGCAGTTTGAGCTGGGTGACTATGTGGTGCACGTGGATCATGGCGTGGGTACGTTCAGGGGGCTGAAGCGCATCC
Organism: Bacteroidaceae bacterium; assembly: GCA_045599425.1. Taxonomy (GTDB): domain Bacteria; phylum Bacteroidota; class Bacteroidia; order Bacteroidales; family Bacteroidaceae; genus Physcousia. The sequence goes on from JAZRVZ010000126.1 coordinate 23,101, forward strand.
CGCAGGGCGGGACGGTGCAGGAGGTCATTGAAATCGGATACAAGGATTCGGGTTCGATATTCGTAAGCATCCACTCGCTGCACAAGATCAGCAAGTACAAGGGCAGGGAGGGTGATCCGCCGCGCCTGAGCAAGCTGGGCAGCGGAGCATGGGAACGGATGAAGGAGCGGACCAAGTCGAAGATCAAGGACATTGCCCGCGACCTGATCAGGCTGTATGCCCGGAGAAGGGAGGAGAAGGGTTTTGCGTACTCGCCGGACAGTTACCTGCAGCATGAGCTGGAGGCCAGTTTCCTGTATGAGGATACGCCGGACCAGAGCAAGGCCACGGCCGACGTGAAGATGGACATGGAGAAGGCGCGTCCGATGGACAGGCTGGTCTGCGGCGACGTGGGCTTCGGCAAGACGGAGGTGGCCATCCGTGCCGCCTTCAAGGCCTGTGCGGATGACAAGCAGGTGGCTGTGCTGGTGCCCACCACGGTGCTGGCCTATCAGCATTACCATACGTTCATGGGTCGTCTGAAGGATTTCCCGGTCAGGATAGAGTACCTGAGCCGTGCCCGCTCAGCGCAGAAGACGAAGGAGGTGCTGGCCGGCCTGGCCGATGGCAGCGTGAATATCGTCATCGGTACGCATAAGCTGATTGGCAAGTCGGTGAGGTTCAAGGACCTGGGTTTGCTGATCATTGATGAGGAACAGAAGTTCGGCGTGAGCACGAAGGAGAAGCTGCGCCAGATGAAGGCCAACGTGGACACGCTGACGCTGACGGCCACGCCCATCCCGCGCACGCTGCAGTTCAGCCTGATGGGGGCCAGGGATCTGTCTGTGATACAGACGCCTCCCCCCAATCGCTACCCGATACAGACGGAGCTGCATACGTTCAGCGCCGAGGTCATCGCGGATGCAGTCAACTTTGAGATGAGTCGCAACGGACAGGTGTATATCGTGACGAACAGGATTGCGTCGCTGCCTGAGCTGGTGGGACTGGTGAACCGTCATGTCCCTGATGCACGGGTGTGCGTGGGGCACGGCAGGATGAACAGCGAGGAGCTGGAGCAGGTTATCCTGGATTTTGCGAACTATGAGTATGATGTGCTGATCTCGACGTCCATCATTGAGAACGGCATTGATATTGCGAATGCCAACACCATCATTGTCTGTCAGGCGCAGAACTTCGGCCTGAGTGACCTGCATCAGATGCGCGGGCGTGTGGGACGATCGAACAAGAAGGCGTTCTGCTACCTGTTGTCACCGCCACTGAGTCTGTTGCCGCAGGAGGCGCGCAGGAGGCTTCAGGCACTGGAGAATTTCTCGGATCTGGGAAGTGGCATACATCTGGCCATGCAGGACCTGGACATCCGAGGTGCGGGCAACCTGCTTGGCGCCGAACAGAGTGGCTTCATCAGCGACCTGGGCTATGAGACCTACCAGAAGATTCTCTCGGAGGCGGTGAAGGAACTGCGCAATGATGAGTTCCGCGAACTGTATGAGCAGGAGATGGAGAGAGGCAATGTGTATGACGGAGGTGAGTTTGTGGATGAATGCCAGATCGACAGTGACCTGGAGATGTTCTTCCATGAGGACTATGTGCCGACGAGCAGCGAACGCATGCTGCTCTACCGTGAACTGGATTCGCTGGAGTCGGATGAGCAGATCGAGGCGTTCAGGAAGAGTATGCAGGACCGTTTCGGTGCCTTGCCCGAGGCGGCCGAGGAACTGGTGCGCGTGGTCCGGTTGCGCAGGCTGGGCAAGTATTTCGGGGCTGAGCGCATCGTGCTGAAGCAGGGACGCATGCGATTGTTCTTCGTTCAGAATCAGGACAGTGCCTTCTATCAGAGTCCGGCGTTCGGTCAGATCATCGCCTTTGCCGGAGTCAATGTCCAGGGGTGCAGGCTGGATGTCCAGGGTGGCAGGAACAGTTTCCTGGTTGAACGTATCTCCAGTGTGGCACAGGCCAACGGGTTCCTGGAGCGGCTGCAATCCGTGAAGCCTGTCTGAAAGGGTGGGTTTATTCAAAAAACCGTGCTTTTTTTGTCCATATCGAAATAATTGCTTAACTTTGCATACTTAAATCATAGATTTAGTAACAAGGATGCGTATAACCGACATAGATAGTCTGAAGGCAAAATACAAGATCGTGGGTCGTGATGCACGGCTTGACAGGGCCCTTGATACGGCTCTGCAGGTGGCGTTTACTGACCTTTCCGTGCTGATTCAGGGTGAGAGTGGTGTCGGCAAGGAGGTGATTCCGCGCATCATCCACGATTTCTCGCCCCGCAAGACGAAGAAGTACATTGCCATCAACTGTGGAAGCATTCCTGAAGGAACGATCGACTCGGAGCTGTTCGGGCATGAGAAGGGTTCCTTCACAGGAGCCATAGGTGAGCATGAGGGATATTTCGGCGCAGCCGACGGCGGTACGCTGTTCCTGGATGAGGTGGGCGAGCTTCCCATGAGTACGCAGGCCCGGCTGCTGCGTGTGCTGGAGACGGGTGAGTATATCCGGGTAGGCAGCAACCAGCCAAGGCATACGAATGTGCGTATCGTGGCTGCAACGAACGTCAATATCCAGCGTGCCATACGAGAGGGCAGGTTCCGTGAGGACCTCTATTTCCGCCTGTGTACCATCAGTATCAAGATGCCTCCCCTGCGTGACAGGGGTGAGGATGTGCTGACACTGTTCAAGAAGTTCTCCTATGACACGGCGGAGAAGTACAACATCCCGCAGCCGCTGCGTCTGTCTGCCGAGGCTGAGAAGGTCATGCTTTCCTACAAGTGGCCAGGCAATATCCGGCAGTTGCGCAACCTGGCCGAGCAGATGAACATCCTGTGCAATGACCAGCGTATTGTCACGCCTGCCATGCTGGCGGACTTTGATGTCCTGCCAGGCAGCGAGAGCACGGACATGGCGACGGTCGGTGGAAATGCCGGCGGTGAACAGAACGGATATGAGAAGGAGCGCCCTATCATCTTTGCCATGCTGAACAAGCTGAATCAGGAGGTCGAGGAACTGAAACACCGGCTTTCCGCCGGCTTTGGAGGACCCGCTCTGGAAGCCGGAGGCACGGCGTATGCAGGGGCTCATGTGATCGACGTGCATTCCACGCCTCTTCTCTCAGCACCGGAACATCCCGTCACGGAGGTTTCGGCCCGCCCTGCCACGGATCCTGCATCGTCCTACCATCGTGTGGAACTGGTCGAGGCGGATGATGAGGCTGAGCTGATTGAGGATGGGTCTGACCTGAACCTGGAAAAGATGGAGCGCCGGATGATTGAGGAAGCCCTGAGAAGGAATCGCTATCGGCGTAAGCTGGCTGCCCTGGAACTGGGTATCAGTGAGCGTACGCTGTACCGTAAGATCAAGGACTATGGCATAGAGGAAAACTGATGAATAATGCTGCCTGAGGCGCTTGGCTGCCTACAGGGAGACCAGAATCATGAATGGAGAAATGAAGCATTGGATACATACATATTTCGCAGGTGTGCTGGCCGTGGCGGTCATGCTCTCCCTCATGGTGTCTTCATGCATCGTGTCCTACAAATTCAACGGTGCCAGCATTGACTACAAGGTCACGAAGACCATACAGATTGACAATTTCCCCATCCGAAGTGCGTATGTGTGGGCTCCCATGCAGAGCATTTTCCAGAACAAGCTGTCGGATATCTATGCCTCGCAGACAAGACTGAAGCAGGTGAAACGCAACGGAGACCTGCAGCTGAGCGGCGAGATCACGGGATTTGACCAGTTCAACAAGGGTATCTCCAGCAATGGCCTTTCCAGTCAGGTGCAGCTGAAGATGACGGTTAATGTGAGGTTCGTGAACAACGCAAATCATAACGAGGATTTTGAGAAGTCCTTTACCGCCACCACGGAATATGATGCCACGCAGCAGCTGAATGCCGTCCAGGAGGAACTGGTTACCCAGATGTCCAAGGACCTGACAGATCAGATCTTCAATGCCACGGTGGCAAACTGGTAGGACCTCGCAACCTCATAACCTGATAACCTCACAACCTCCATATCTATGCAGACGGCACAACTCAATCTTCGGGAAATCATTGGAGCGGACGGACAAATCAATGTCACCTCCGGTCCTCTTCTGCGTGAATTGGTTGACCGGTATCCGTTCTTCCATGCGGCGCGCATGCTGATGCTCCGGCTGCTTTACCAGCAGCGTGATCCACAGTTCAATGAGGAACTGCGCAAGGCAGCCCTGTTCCTGCCCTCGCGTGCCCGTATCTATGAAGTTATAGAAGGAGATTCCATGCGCCCGAAGGCCAGTGACGAGAAGGTGATGACGGGTGCCACGCACGAGAGGAAGAGCAAGGCGCCCCTTGACCTGAAGGGATCCCGCCGCCAGGATCGTACCGGGGCCCTGATTGATTCCTTCCTCCAGACCACGCCCCCAGTCGTGATGGACGTGCGTTCGGGCAGGCCGGTTGATGCTACGACCGACTATATCAACTACTGGTTGCAGGAGGAGGCCTCGCGCGAGGAAAGTGCCCGCAAGGAGGCCGGTGCGGAACATGAAGGGACTGCAAATTCCATGGGAGCCGGAGTGGATGCCGGCATGCCTGCCACGCCGGGACAGTCGCTCATCGATGATTTTATTTCCAGTCAGGGTGACAAGCGAATCAGATTGTCGGACAAGCATGACAGCGAGTTGCAGAAACCAGCTCTCGGTGATGCGGATTCGGCCGGTCAGCAGGGTGCTTTTACCGAGACTTTGGCCCGAATTTACATCAAACAGGGCAAATTTGAACATGCTATTGAAATTATTAGGCGCTTATCCTTGAAATATCCAAAAAAAAATCGTTACTTTGCAGACCAAATACGTTTTCTGGAGAAGTTGATCCTCAACAATCAGGCAAAATAAGCCTGTCGGAACGTGTCTTAAGAACCAAAACAAGGTCAATCCAAGACTGAGAATAATAACAAAAACAAAATAAAATTAAGATTATGATCTACACAGTTATTGTCATCCTCGTTGTACTTGCGTCAGTACTGATGTGTGCAATCGTTTTCATTCAGGAGTCAAAGGGTGGCGGTCTGGCAAGTGGTTTCTCAAGCGGAAACTCCATGCTGGGCGTTCGCAAGACTACCGATGTTGTTGAGAAGACCACCTGGTCACTTGCCGGCATCATGGTTGTTCTGTGCGTGCTTTCCGTCTTCTTCCTGAACAGCGGTACCACCACTGGTACCCAGTCT
>JAZRVZ010000127.1:0-13210 GCA_045599425.1 Bacteroidaceae bacterium
TCAAGCGTTGTGACATCAACATTCTTGAACCTGCGAACCCTCTCGGCTTCCAGGTCAAAGTCTCCTTCACCCACAAAGGTTACTTCATAGAGTGATTCTTCCTCAATGTACCTGATGTTGAATTCACATTCTATGCGATGAGTCAGGGAGCCGCTGAGGAGGGGGAATTCGTGATATCCCTTCCTGTTGTTCCAGTCGTACACGAAATCCTCCACGGACTTGTTGAAGGGATAAACCGTATTGAGGGTGAACTTGCCGTTTCCTTCCTTTCTGGTCTCATCCCAGTCACCCACGATGTCATCACCGATTCTGACCTTGCCGGACTCGATGGTGACGCTTTCATGATTCCTGAAGTATTTCTCTACCTCTTCCTGCACGTTCAGGACCACGAGTTCATGATCCTTGACGGTTTTCTCACTATCTGTAATTTCCGGCTGACGCACCATGCATGCCCCATATTTCAGGTACTGTTGGAAAAATGCATGATCTCCTTTCATTTCATATCTGCCAATCTTCTCCTCACCTTCTTCCGTAATGTCGTAAACATAGAAGAAATCCGCCTCAATGGTCAGGTCGAGGGAGTCGGGAACATATTCCAGTTCCAGGTTCTTGCTGCGAATAACAGGCGTTGCCTCTCTGGCAAGGTCAAAGTCCAGGATGATTTTCCTGCCCTCCCTGCGTAGCTCATAGTCGAACGTGGCCACATTCTCACCGAAGTCGTCAACCAGGGTCAGCTGGGGCCTGATCTTGTTTCCGGCCAGGGCATAGACGGTGAAGAGTCCCAGTGTGGCCTTGCCATTCTCCTTGATGGTGCACTCCCACTTCCCGCCGTCCGTCACGCTGGCGGGCGTGTCGGTGAAGCGCACCTTGTAGCCACTGAACTTCGAGGTCTCGCCCTCGGCACAGGAGGAGTCCCTGAACCTGAAGCCTACCTGTGTGTTCAGGAATCTGACGTAGTCCTTCATGCACTCGTCATACTTCTTCTTGGACTTCACTGCAAGCTTCCGCCTGACGTCCGACATAACTTGGGTAATCGGTCCGTTGATCAGCTCGGCAAAGTACTCGTCGCAGACTTTCTGCTTGTCGGAGTCGCTGATCCACAGCATGGAAGAGAAGCCCAGTCGCTTTGCCTCTGCTTCACAATAGGTATGTACGGAGGCGTTTTCCTCCCAGAACTGCTCGCAGTAGCGGCGTACGCGTCCCTCCACGTACATCAGGAACTTGTCGCCGTCATTGTTCTTTTCCAGGTAGGGATAGAGCAGGTCGAACCAGTCCTTGTTGCTGCGCAGATACTTGGGGCCGAAATTTGACTCAGGGCCACATTCCTTGTACCCCTTCTCCGAATAGTAGTAGCGGTACATGGCCCTGGTATAGTCCAGCTTGGCCGTCTGCACCATCGTGCCCAGCTTGTCCAGGGCAATGCCGATGAAGGCGGTCAGGCCTGAGGTGGCGGACAGTATCGATGCGTCGAAAATGGCACCGAGGTGCATGCCGATAATGGAATTGATGGCCTTGGCCGTACTGGCGGCCAGGGCTGCCTCGTCACCCTTGATGTCGGCCAGGGCCACGTCAAGGATGGCCATGGCGGTGCCAAGCTTTCCCACTACGCCTACGGCATCGTCCACGCTCTTGTAATCGAAGCCAATGCTTTTGATCAGGTTGTAGCCGCCGTCCAGGCCTACCGTCTGCCAGAAACCGAAGTCCTCCTTGAATTTGTCCACAGCCGCCGCGTCGGGATCATCGCTGCTCGCCATGTCGAAAATCGTCTTGAGGGCCGAGTTGATGTCCTGGTAGGGGGTGTAGTACATCAGGGAACTCTCGGTCAGATACGTCACGGCCTCGATGAACTGACTGCGTGTGTTCTCATTCTTTATGGTGAAGAAATCGTAGAGGGAGAAGTGGTCGGTGATGATCCTGGCCGTATTCGTACTTTCGTCGTACGTGCACAGCACGGGCTCCCACTCGCCCGACTCCTCGTTGAAGTAGGCCGCCATGAGCGTCTCGTCCTCTTCCAGGGTCATCGGAACCTCGATCTCCGCGATGCCGGACACTTCATGCTCGCCGGTTGAGAGGCTGATGTCCAGCGCCAGCTCGCGAGCGGCGTTTTTCCGGATGCCGGTGCTCAGCACTGCCTTGCGTACGCTGAGCTTTACGGGTCCGTCAATGACGCAGGAGCTGAGGCGCACCGTGCAGTCGCTGGCCTTTGCCTCCAGATGGTCGGGATCCAGGTCAAAGACCTCGGACGTGTTGAAGACGAAGCCCTTCATCCAGGTAATGCTGTCCACCCTGCAGGCATCGCTCTGGCCCTCGGCGGTGACGATGAGCGTCTGGCCGTCCTGGGCCACGTAGTCTCCAACGCGGATGTCCCTGACCTTGCTGACCGGCAGTCGCCTGCTCAGGTTCCGGCCGTCAGCACCGGTGCAGTGCAGCACCATGTAGTACTCGCGGTCGGCCGGTGTGGGGGCGGGCACGTAGGGCTTGTCGCCCACGATCCTTGGGAAGCGCCTCCAGCCTGGAGCCTGCTCGTAGAGCGTCTCCGTGCCGGCAGGGACGTGGAGGGTCAGTTTGGGATTGTTGCTGAAGAGCTTGTCGCTGAACGTGTTGTCCTCGGCGGCCGGCGGTATGACGGCCAGGCAGGTGAGCTGCTTCAGGTCCTCGCAGTTGCTGAAGGCACCGGTGATGTCCTCCACTGTGCCGGGAATGGTGACGCTGTACCCCGATCGTGTCGGTATGCTTTTTGGTTCGAACTTCACAACCGTCTCCGGTATGAAGCCTTTGTCAAGATCGCACTTTGTATTACTAAAGACGAGGGTGAGTACCGTCTCACTCTTGTTGCAGACAACGGTAAAGTTCGGCATGGTGAAGTATGGGCTGTTCGGATCCACCTTGAGAGTGGCAAGCTGGGTGCCGATGAATGCTTCGGGGTCGATGTGCCTTACCGTGGCAGGTATGGTAAAGTCGCCATAGTAGCCCTGTGTGTGGTCAAGGACTCTCTTGCCAATCCACTCCAGGTTGGTAAGATGCGGCGCCTTTTCAAAGGTGACATGGTTGAAGGCGTAGTCGCCCAGCTCGGTGATGTGGGTTGACCAGTCGCCGTCGGGGAGGCGGGCGTATGAAAACGCAGCATTACCCAGGGCGATGGCTGGGCTGTTGCACGTGATTTTCTTGATGGAACTGCCCAGGAATGCCAGTTTGCCAATGTGCTTCACGGCCGGGCCAATGACCAGCTCGTTTATCTGTGCCCCATTAAATGCTTCCTCGCCAATGTTCTTCACGCCAGAGCCCATGATCAGTTCGTTTATGGTCGTACCAACAAATGCCTTGGCCGGAATGCTTTCAATTCCATCACCGAAGACAAGTTTGTCTATGAAGCAGGAATGGAAGACCCCAAAATCAATTTCCCTGACGTTGTCGCCTAACTTCAGGTATTTGATATTGCGGAACAAAACGGTACTCAGCTGGCTTTTGCGTATTCGCACAACCGGGTATTCCTTGCCGGCGGAATCCTTGATGGTGTTGGGGATGACCAGGCTGTCTATGTCAGCCTTCTCCTCCATGTCCAGCCTAAACACCTCGGCTGTCCCGTCAGAGCGCGTTCCGTATTTTGCCCCACCAATAGTCATTATCTCGCCATTGTATGGGCGCACGCCTGTCCAGATACAGGCTTCATTGTAAAAATTGGCGCATACAGCATGCACGTACCATCCGTCACATAGTCCACCCCATCCGTAGTTAAAGTGAAAATAGTCGTCGGGCGTATAGCCATCAACAACAAGGGCATGGGTATATTCCGGTACAAACCCCGTACCGCAATACAGAACCGGGCGTTTTCCGTCCAGTTCACGCTTCATCACATCCATCAACTCCTCACCATTCGGGGCATTCACTGTTACGATATCAGGGTCGTAGCCGAAGTTCTCAATCAGAGAGGAATTTTCAAAAAAGGTAGGACTGGCTTCCGGTGTATATTGCGTATGGAATGCCATGCCGATATCTGCCATCAGCTGTGCCACCGCATCACACTGTTCCTCGCTGCCGACGTGTAGCCAGTCGTAGTGATCAAGCATGTTGTCCCAGTCATAGACATGAACGGGGAAATCCACTGGATGCTGTTGTCCTTCGGGCCTTGTCTGCCCACCGCTCTGCCTGGGCCACTTCCAATAGTTCATGACCTGCGCAATGGCTACTGGCAAGCAACCTGCGGGGCCGCCGGGACAGAACTTATTGTAGGGGTACCATTGGTTCCATGTCGTGGTGAGCAGGGGGCCCACGACGGATGCAGGAGCCTCTGGCGTGGCAGCTTTCAGTTCTCCCTTCAGTGCCGCGGCATTCTTGCGTGGATTTGCACGCAGTGAATCCACGCCGCTGGAATACCTGCCCAGCAGTTCCTTCATCTGAACGGGTGCCTTGTCATAATCGAAGTCGCCCTTGTCGCAGTAGCCCAGGATCTCATGGTCGGCTCCGTCCTCGCCGGAGACGATGACGAAGCCCCGGTCCACGCCAAGGTTGATGACGTAGACGTTGTCCTGCTGTGTCGCCTTTGACTTGACCGTGTGTGCCAGTCGTGGTTCGATACGATTGCCCTTGGCCCGTCTGATGGACTTTGCCTTGGCGTCGAGGGTCACAAAGCGCAGGGCAATGTCCATGGCCTGCCCGGCACTGATGTCATCCGCCCATGCCGGCTGTATGGCCAGAAGGGTGATGAGGAGTAGATGAATGAGTTTTTTCATGTATGAAATTCGTTTCGTTTATAACTTGTTTATGCAATCAGGCTGTGATTCTGCGCAAAGATACGTTTTTTTATGGATTATTTGGCAAAAAGTTCTATTTTACTTTGTTTTTTTTTATTTATAATGTAATGAAAGGCTGTTTTTTCGTCAAAATCTTGTATTTGGCACTAAAAGTCAGCCGATTTTTGGCGGATATTCATAAAAAAGTTTATCTTTGCAATGTGATTTGACAATTAACCTTAAAAGACAGACTTATGGATAACGATGCAACGAGGGTTTTTACACCTGAAAATGAAAGTGGTGAGCGTGCCGCGAACAGGAAGCAGGCTGATTCGAAGGCAAAGAGCGAGGTGGCCAAAAAGGCTGCTGCCGCGGGTGCGGGTATTGTTGCCGGTACGGGTGCGGCCTTTGCCGGCGAAAGGATATACGATCATTTCTCCCGTAATGACGCCGAGGTGAAGGAAGAGGCTGAGGAGAAGGAAGAGGAAATGCAGGAGGAGGAAATACAGGAAGAGGTGAAGGAGGAGGCCGGGAGCGAGTCGCATGAGAGTCATGCATCGCATCATGCTGCCCAGCCCACGGTGGAACATGTGGTGGTGGAGCATCATGTCTATACGGAGCAGCCCGCTCCTGCCCAGCAGCCCACGACCGGCGGTCAGCCTGCCCAGCAGCATGCCGTCCCCGCAGAGGATCACACTGGCCATGCGCCCGCCAGTCACCCGACTGCCACGCCCGCCGTTCATGACATCCCTGACGGCGATGGTGATGGCATTGAGGTTCTTGACGTCGTGGTGGAGGACAACGGCATGGGTGGCACGACCATGACGGCTGCGATGGAGGTTGATGGCATGGACGCCCTGGTGGTGGATGTCGATACGGATGGCTACGTGGACATACTGGCCGTGGACGTGAACGGGAACGGACACTTTGAGGAGGAAGAGATCAGCATCCTGGAAGACGGTGAGCTGGAGACGGCGGACGTTCTGGTGGAGTACGTGGAGGATTCCCAGGCCAGGGGCGAGATGGCCGTGATCACGGATATTGACACGGGCGAACAGGCTCAGATCGTCGAGACCGGCGAGGGCTACCAGCTGACTTCGCTGGAGGCTCCTGCCGATGTCAATGGCTTGCCTGATTACAGCTATCCGGCTGATGATGACGTCATGCCTGACAACAGCTACCTGGCTGACAATGACATGCCGGATTATATGAACGATGCCGATATGGGCATCTATGAGGCTTAGTGAGGTATGGCAACACTGTCAGTAGTTTGTCCCAATTGCCGTTCACGGCTGTCGATCAAGGATGTGCCCGGCATCCAGGACAAGATGCTCGGCTGTCCCATCTGCAAGTACAAGGCGAAGGTCAGTCTGTTCCAGCTTGGGCAGGCCGGCCAGGGCGGTCAGGGGGCCAGTGATGAGGCAACCCGGTTGCCGGGCCTGGCGCCCAAGCCGGCAAGGATGGACATGGGCCAGCTGCGCATTCTGCCCACGGGCCAGATATGCGAGCTGAAGATGGGCAGCCAGGTGCTTGGCCGACTGGCACAGTCGGGTACGGCCGACCTTCAGATCGGTTGTGATACGTACAAGGATCCCTACATGAGCCGGCGCCACGTGCAGCTGGATGTGGTCAGGACGGCAAATGGCGTGGAGCATCATCTGGTGGAGATCGGTTCGAAGAACCCTATCCTGCTGAACGGCAAGGAGATCCAGCGCGGAGAAGTAATCGTACTGAGTTTCGGCGACAAGCTTACGCTGGGCAAGACGGAGCTGGTACTGGAAGAGACTAACGATGAAGGAACAAGGATGGTATGAAGATAGAGACAAGAAGGCCGCTCTGCTTTTCGGAGATCGGACGAAAGGATAATCAGGAAGATTACCTGTGGCCCGATGCGCAGCATGTCAGTGCTGCGGACCGGGTGTTCCTGATGTGCGACGGCATTGGCGGGCATGAGTGCGGCGAGGTGGCCAGCATGACGGCCGGCCGTGCCCTGGGCACGTATATCAGGGAGCACTTTGACCTGGATGCCCCGTTCACGAAGGATGACTTCCAGAAGGCCCTGGACCATGCCTATGACGAGATGGACAAGGCGGACACGGGGGGCGCAGTGAAGATGGGTACCACGATGACCTGTCTGGTGCTGCACCGTGGAGGTGCGCTGGTGGCTCACATCGGCGACAGCCGGATCTATCATGTCCGTCCGTCGCTGGCGGCAGGGCAGGGGAGGACGGGTATCATCTATCAGTCCACTGACCATTCGCTGGTGAACGACCTTCTCCGGGCTGGTGAGCTTACCGAGGAGGAGGCTGCGGACTATCCCCACAAGAATATCATAACGAGGGCCATGCAGCCCCATCAGGAGCGTCGGTCGAAGGCTGACGTGTATGCCATTGCGGACCTGAAGGCGGGCGACTATTTCTTCCTTTGCTGCGACGGTGTGCTGGAGCAGCTGACCAACGACAGGCTGGGTGAGATCCTGGCCGATGCGTCGCTGTCTGACGAGGGGAGGATCGCTGCCATCAAGGCTGTGTGCGACGGCCGTACGCGGGACAATTATACCTGTTGGCTGATTCCCATTGACCAGGTAGTGATGGAGGATACGGATGTCGTGGAGACGGATGATGAGCTGATCAGCGCCGAGCCGGCCGAGGATGCTGACACGATCCTGGACGCGGAGGTGACCGTAGAGGCTTTGCAGGTGGAGGGTCAGGATGCCAAGGCTCCTGCTGACTCCACCATTCGTGTGCCGTCCGAAATTGTCTGGGGGCACAATACTACCCCCATGCCTGAGCCCCGTCGCAAGAGATCATGGGCCAACGTGAAGATTGTCCTGGTCATGCTCTTTGCCATGACTTTGACCTGGCTGGCTGGCTATTATGGCCGGATTCTCTATGACAGTCACAATGCCGGCAAGACGGAGCAGGCACAGCAGCCTGTGCCCCTTGTTCCGCAGACAGGGTCGGAGGCACCCGGCAGTTCCCCGTCCGTCACGGATGAAGGGAAGGAGCAGGCAGATGCGAAGGAGTCGCAGTCCGCTGATTCACCCGAACAGACGGAAGAGCCTTCGCAAAAGCCTGAGAAGCAGGTACAGCCAGAGAAGGAGCAAAAGCCTGAGATTAAGACACAGCCAGAGATCAAGCCGCAGCCAGAGGCACAGCAAAAGCCTGAGGCACAGCCGCAGACGGAGGCGGAAAGCCGATAAGGTTCTTTTACCATAATATTATAGTATGACGATTATTGTAGGCAGGGGCCGTTCCAAGGCCACGCAGAGAATAGAGATAACCGATCCCACCGTCAGCAGGGAGCATTGCTGGCTGACGGACAACGGGGACGGCAGTTACACGCTGGAGAACAAGAGTGCCCAGGGCACCTGCGTTGAAGGCAGGAAGGTGGTGAAGACCAGGGTGTTGCCGGAAACGCTGATACAGCTGAGTGAGACGACAACGGTCAGGGTGGCCGACTTGATTCCGGCTCCTTCGGCTTCCCCCGTGCCCAACCGTGGCGGTGGCACGAATGCAACCGGGGCTCCGGCACCGGAGTTCTCCGTCAGGGGACTGGAGACCGTATGGCAGCAGTACCATGATGCCAGACTGGAGTTGCAGCGCAAACAGCACAGCATGGGTCTGGTGGTACGCATTCCCATGATCTGCTCGGCAGTTACCGGTGTGCTTTCAGGCGTGCTGCCTGAGGAGTTCCGTGTGTTCACCATCATCCTCACCTTGCTGGGTGTATGCGTGATGGTATATGGATTCATCCAGCAGAAGAACTTTGTCTTTGCCGAGGAGATGGACAAACTGGAGCGATGGTTCCAGGATAATTACATCTGTCCCAATCCCAGGTGTGGGCATTTCATGGGCAACCAGGCCTACAATATTCTGCGGCAGGACAGGAAATGCCGCTACTGCGGATGCAAACTCAATGAAAAATAAACACATATTATATTTACTATGAAGATGAAACAAATGACAGCCTTTGCAATGCTGACCCTGTGTGCAACCGGTATGAGCGCGCAGGTAAAATTGCAAGCAGACAATGTGGATGAGGTTCTGCGCAGTATGACCCTTGAGGAGAAGGCTACGCTTTGCGTGGGTTACAGTCATGCTCAGGGCGATGCCGGTAACGGATCGAACGGCATGCTGGGCCAGCACAGCGACATTGTGCCCGGTGCAGCCGGTGCCACGCGTCCCATCCAGCGACTGGGCATTCCCGCCACGGTGCTGGCCGACGGTCCTGCAGGCGTGCGCATCAGTCCCACTCGCCGTGGTGACGACAAGACCTACTATGCCACGGGTTTCCCTGTCGGTACGGCACTGGCCTGTACCTGGAACACCGAGCTGGTGGAGAACGTGGGCAAGGCCATGGGCAACGAGGTGCTGGAGTATGGCGTGGACGTGCTGCTGGCCCCTGGCATGAACATTCATCGCTCGCCGCTCTGCGGACGTAACTTCGAGTATTACTCGGAGGATCCCATTGTGGCCGGTCGCATTGCTGCGGCGTATGTGAATGGCATTCAGAGCAATGGCGTGGGTACGAGCGTGAAGCACTTTGCGGTGAACAGTCAGGAGACGAACAGAATGGGTGTCAATGAGGTGGTCAGCCAGCGTGCCCTGCGCGAGATCTACCTGAAGCCCTTCGAACTGGTGGTGCGCGAGGCGCAGCCCTGGACGGTGATGTCCAGCTACAACCGTGTCAATGGTCCGTTCACGCAGGAGAACGGTGAACTGCTGACTACCATCCTGCGTGATGAGTGGGGTTTCAAGGGTATCGTGATGACTGACTGGACGGGCAAGCGCAACACGGCTGCCCAGATCAAGGCAGGCAACGATCTGATGGAGCCCGGTGCCCAGAACCAGATTGATGACATCATTGCGAAGGTGAAGAGCGGTGAACTGAGCGAGAAGGAGGTTGACGTGTGTGCGCGCCGCATCCTGCAGTACATCACCATGACGCCCCGCTTCAAGGGCTATAAGTACAGCAACACGCCCGACCTGAAGGCTCATGCCGCCGTTACCCGACAGTCGGCCACCGAGGGTATGGTGCTGCTGAAGAACGAGCGTAACACCCTGCCCATGCAGGCCAGTCAGACGGCTGCCGTATTCGGTATCACGGCCTACGACTTCATTGCCGGCGGCACCGGTTCGGGCGACGTGAACAAGGCTTATACCATTGACATGATGACGGGTCTTACGGCTGCCGGCATCAAGGTGACCAAGGGTCTGAGCGACCTCTATGCCTCTTACAAGGCTTACCAGGAAGCCCGCAATGCTGCCGAGCGTCAGAATGGCGGCTGGTTCTGGGGCAAGCCCGTTCTGCCGGAGATGCCCGTAAGCCGCAGCCTGGTTGACCGTCAGGCCGGTGAGGCCGACATTGCCATCATCACCATCGGCAGGCAGGCCGGCGAGGGCAGCGACCGTAAGGAGGCCGACGATTTCAACCTGACTGACGTTGAGCAGCAGCTGATCTCGGATGTCTGCAGCGCCTTTCATCTTCGTGGCAAGCGTGTCGTTGTGATCCTGAACATGGGTAATGTGATCGAGACCGCCAGCTGGAAGGGCAAGCCCGATGCCATCCTGATGGCATGGCAGCCTGGTCAGGAGGGTGGCCACTCGGTGGCTGACGTGCTGCTGGGCAAGGAGAATCCTTCGGGCAAGTTGTCCATGACCTTCCCCAACACACTGCTGGATGTTCCCTCGTCACTGAACTATCCCAATGTGGGTCAGGCAGGTGGCGGCAATCAGCGCGGCGGTCAGCGTGGCGGCCAGCGCAACAATGACTACACCATCCATGCTGAGGGTCTGAACGTGGGTTACCGTTGGTACAACACCCAGCACCTGGCTGTGTCCTATCCCTTCGGCTTCGGTCTGAGCTATACCACCTTTGCCTATAGCAAACCCGTGGTCAAGGCCACCAAGGATGGCTTCGTTGCCAGCGTGACCGTGACCAACACCGGCAAGGTGGCCGGCAAGGAGGCCGTACAGCTGTACGTGAATGCTCCGAAAGGCGGCATGGAGAAGCCTGAGCGCGAGCTGAAGTCGTTTGCCAAGACACGGATGCTGGCTCCCGGCGAGAGCCAGGTGCTCAGTTTCAAGGTTTCCAACTACGAGCTGGCCAGCTACAACGAGGCCACACAGAGCTGGGAGAGTGCCGCCGGCAACTATAACCTGTACTTCTCTGCCAGTGTGGAGGATGCACGTGCCACGGCCACGTATCAGCTGAAGAAGGCTGAGAGCGTGAAGTGCCACGACGTGATGAAGCCTGACATGGAGATCCGATAGACAACGCAACTGATTGATACAAGGTGGTTTCCGTAAACCGGAACCACAAACAATGAAGGCCGGCGATTTGCCGGCCTTCTGTGTTCTGGCAGGTTCCGTAGGTTCCCGCCCATTCTGGCAGTTTCGTTATATGAGTTCCAGCCTTGTGTGTCTTGTCCCGTTCTTAGAAGCGGTAGCCGAATGAAAGGCTGAAGCTGAAGTTCCTGGGCTTGACCAGGGTGATTCCTGCAGACATGGGATTGTTGGCCCAGTCTTCGCGGAACTCATTGGTGTACATGTCCGTCAGACCCCAGTCCATGCCCAGGTTCAGGCTGTAGTGCTGGTTGTACTCTGCACCGATGCGCAGGCCCAGTCCTGCGTCCCAGCGCTGGAAACCGTTGTCCTTCTTCTTGAAGAACTTCGTGCTGCTCTCGTACTCGCGGTATCCGTCCGTGTCAATGCAGAACTTGTTCTTGCCGGCGTATCCCACGGCAAAGTAGGGACCGAAATCGGCATAGAAGCCGAGGTCCTCAGACAGGTTGTAGCGGTAGCCTACGTGAACGGGAATCTCAAAGTACTGGGGACAGAGTTTGTTGGTTGCTTCGATATTGCCCTTGGGCGTGCTGAGCTCGACGTCCAGCTGGCTGCCCTTCATGATCCAGTCCAGTCCGGCGTTGATATAGGTGCCGTGTGCGTTGGGCAGCATGTATTCGAACTTGATACCGGCCGTGCCGCCCACTTTCAGGTTGTACTCAAGGCCACGGATGTTGCTGCCTGTCATACCCAGGAATACCTGGGTGGTCAGACCTTCCTCGGGTTCGTTGTCCACGGCGTATGAAACCGTGCTGAGGCTGAACATTGCCAGCGCTGCCAATAATAGCTTCTTCATAATCTCTTGAATTGTTTGGTTTGACAAATCCTCCGTGATGAGAGGGGATGATGGTTGATATTACCTTTTGTAATAATGTAGGAAGGGAGCCTCTTTCTGCGGAGACTCCCTTGTTTTGTCCTATCTGATCAGGAGCCGTCTCCTGCTGATGTGCTGCGGATGGTTTACTTCTGGTTCTTCAGGAGGTCACGGATCTCGGTCAGCAGCTTCTCCTCTGCACTGGGTTCGGGAGCAGGTGCGGGGGCAGCGGGCTCTTCCTTCTTGGCAGTGAGCTTGGTGATGAACTTGACCATCATGAAGATACAGAGTGCAATGATCAGGAAGTCGATGCAGGTCTGGATGAATGCACCATAGTTCAGGGTCACGGCGTCTACGGCTGCCTTGACCTCCTCGCCGGCCTCGTTGAGCTCTGCGGGAACGGCGTCCTTCAGGGTAATCTTCAGGTCGCTGAAATCCACACCGCCTACCATTACGCCTACGGGAGGCATGATGACGTTCTCAACCAGACTGCTGACGATCTTGCCGAAAGCACCGCCGATGATGACACCGACTGCCATGTCCATTACGTTACCCTTGAGGGCGAAAGCCTTGAAATCGTTGATAAAATTGCTCATAACATTAAAATTTTATAAAGTTTTCATCTATATACGATGCAAAATTAAAAAGAATTTTGTAAATTTGCACGGAATTAAAGGAAAAATATGAAGTATAGTTGCATAAATTGTCTGTTTTGGGTCATTATGAGCCTGATTCTGGTCAGTTGTCGCAGCGCTCACTACTGTAATTGCGGATAGCGCGTTACCGGATAGTCCTGCTTCAGCATTCCAAAAATTATATAGGTATTAACGGTTTTATAAAAAATCATATTTTAACCAATTAAATCATCTTAAAAAAATGACTAAAGTTGCTATTAACGGTTTCGGCCGTATCGGTCGTCTGGCTTTCCGTCAGATGTTTGAGGCAGAGGGTTATGAGGTAGTTGCCATCAACGACCTGACCAGCCCCAAGATGTTGGCTCACCTTCTGAAGTATGACACCGCTCAGGGTGGCTTCGCTGGCAAGTTCGGCGAGGGCAAGCACACTGTAGAGGCTGGTGAGGACTACATCGTAGTTGACGGTAAGAAGATCACCATCTATGCAAAGCCCAACGCTGCTGAGCTGCCTTGGGGTGAGCTGGGTGTAGACGTAGTTCTGGAGTGCACCGGTTTCTATACCTCAAAGGAGAAGGCTTCTGCACACATCCAGGCTGGTGCCCGCAAGTGCGTTATCTCTGCTCCCGCAGGTAACGATCTGCCCACCATCGTTTACAATGTAAACCACACCACCCTGACCAAGGA
>JAZRVZ010000128.1:0-16559 GCA_045599425.1 Bacteroidaceae bacterium
GACGACGATGATGATGACGAAGCTGATGATTGGGAATAGAACGAAATATTTATGCAGAAGTTCATAATAACAGAGGGGGGTACGATGGTGTTTGGCGATGTCAAGCTCCATCGCGACCTTATCCCTGATGGGGATGATACTTGTCATGGAGGTGGGTTCTGGAGGATAGATAATCAGCGTGGGTGCATCATTCTCTATGGTCGTAGCTTTGACTTCGGCGCTCCTGAGTTCATGTATCTGAGACGAATCGACACATCCACCGTTCCTGGATCACTTGGCTATCCAATGTTCTACGAGCGAGAGTTTGCAGGTGAGGAGATCATGGAGCCTGTTGTTTGTGTAAATTAACCTTGTAAAAATGGAGAATACAATCAAGAATAAACTGACATTCTACTCATTGGCAACAGATACCCAACCATCTGTTCCTGTTGCGGAGGTTCCTGTTCATGCAGGATTCCCTTGTCCCGTGGATGATGCCTATATGAGTCAGCCTATTGACCTCAATAAGGAACTCATCAAGAATCCGGCCTCTACATACCTTGTTCGTGTGGAAGGTGACTCGATGATTGATGAAGGGGTGGATAGTGGTGACCTGCTTGTGGTTGACCGTTCGCTGTTTCCCACAGAGAAGAGCTTGTCGGTCGTAATGTACGACGGGGAGTTCGCCCTGAAACGAATCGTACAGAAGGATGGGCACCTGTATCTATACGCTGGAAATCAGAAGTACAAGCCTATACCGGTTCGGAACACTGAGGAACTTAGGATTTTTGGGGTTGTGGTCTGGGTAATGAAGAAGAAGGTATGATCCTGCACATTGACTGCAATACATTCTATGCCTCCTGCGAGGTTGCACTGCGGCCTGACCTACAAGGTAAACCGGTGGCTGTGGCCAACTGCAATGAAGCAGGTGGCGGAATCATTCTTGCGCTGACCAAGGAAGCGAAGGCACTCGGTCTGAAGCGAGGTGATCCCGTATTCAAGGTCAATGACATACTGAATAAGAACAATGTAGCAGTCTTTCCCTGCAACCTACCCAAATACGTCGATATTTCCAGAAGACTTATGCAGGTGGTGAAGGAGCAGGATATGGTACTGAACTTCAAGCAATACTCTGTAGATGAGTTCTTCGGCGAACTTCCCCTGACGGATCCTAAGGATCTGCGAGAAGCTGCCATGAAGATCAAGAAGCACATTGGGCAGTGTACCGGTATTCCTGTAAGCTGTGGTGTATCTCTGACTTATACACTGGGAAAGGTTGCTACCTGGTATGCCAAGCATTATCCCGGCTATAAAGGTGTCTGCGTCCTCCCCGAAGACAAGATAGAGACCGCCCTGAAGCCATTCCCGATTGCAGACATCTGGGGTATAGGCAGAAGAACAGCCCCCAAACTTGAAGCCAAGCGAATAAAGACAGCCCTGGACTTCTATGAGAAACAGGAGTATGAGGTTAGGAAGATGCTCAATATAAATGGGGTGAGGACTTGGAAAGAGCTGCATGGCATACCATCCGTAGATATAGATAATCCTGCCCGACAGAAGTCCATCGTTCACTCCAGAACCTTCACCTTCATGACCTCGGATAAGGAGAAACTTCATTCCTATATGGCAGAATATGCCGTTGCTGCAGCCAGAAAACTAAGGGATCAGCACTCCGTTTGCCTGTGTGTATCAGCCTTCCTCTGCACCAATCCTTTCCGGGAAGACCTGGAGCAGTATCAGAACTTTGCAACGGTCAAACTGAATGTGGCAACGGCAGATACAGGTATGATCGCAAAGGCCGCATGTGAGGCCATGGAGAGCATATTCAGACAGGGATTCCAGTATAAGAAGGCTGGTGTGATGCTATCCGACATAACAGGTGACGATGCCATCCAGCTTGACCT
Organism: Bacteroidaceae bacterium; assembly: GCA_045599425.1. GTDB lineage: Bacteria > Bacteroidota > Bacteroidia > Bacteroidales > Bacteroidaceae > Physcousia. The sequence continues at coordinate 1,884 of JAZRVZ010000128.1, forward strand.
CTTCGATGAGGGTGGGGGAGATATAGCCCGCTCGATGGAGCTGATGAAAGCCATAGACTGCCTGACCACCAAATTCGGTATGGACAGTGTGAAGTTAGCCTCGCAAGGGTTTGAGATGGAAAAGATGGATCTGACGAACTTCCAGCCATTGAAGAACCAGACGACGAATATCGAGGATATAATAACGGTGAAGTGAAGGTAATAGTCGTTCGGGAAATCAGTTGTTTGGTCATTTGGTAAATTAGTCGTTTGGTCGTTTAGGAATGTATGATCGGCCTGCTTATGAGCAGAATGTAACTTTTCCTAAACCACCAAACGACAAAACCATGAAACGACTGCAAGTTCTTCTGCAGGCGAGCCGGGAAGCGGCAAGCCGAGCGGAGCGTATGCGAAACTTTCGTTACTTTATGAGCAGTTTGCGCCTGCCTACGATGCAGATTCCCCGGTAACTGACAGGGAAGCGATTAAGGCCTGCCTGGCAGTGGAGGACATCAAGGAGCATGCCATTAAGACTGTTGACGCGGAGGTTCACGTCAGCAGGGGTCTCAATGATGATGTCGTGTCCTTCTGTCCATATACGGATGTGGTCGGTATCCGGTTCGTCGGATGGTGATTCCGGTTCTTCCACGTCGTAGATTTCATCAATGCCATCAACAATGAAGATGGCCTTGGCAGAACTGTTGACCGCAGACAAGTATGTGCGGAAAGGCAGAATGGTCTGCTCGGCTTCGAACTTGGACCCGCCATTACCTTCAGCGATGCCATAACCCTTAGTATGGACGAAGGTGCAGTGGTGGGTGTAGCCGTCCTTTGTGACAGACTGAACAAGGTCATCACTGACAGGAACTGTCACGGCCTCAGCCTCGAAGGTGGCTGTCTGGCCATTGCCCGTACGACCATGGACGGAAATAGCATAGTCGCTGTCGCCCTCCATGGAGAACTCATAGAAGTCGTTGCCAGGGAATGCTACGATGTAGGGTACGCCACCAGCGACAGGCTGGGTTTCCGGACGGACAAAGACCGCTTTTTCGTCCGTTACACTTTCAAGTCCGCGGAGCCAGTACTCGTGTCCGGTCTCGTCGTCTCCATGGAAATGTGTAATCAGGCCATTGGTGCTTGCTGTACCCTTTGCTGGAGCAAACGGCAGACAGAATCCTTCCCAGGCCGAGCCTTTCTCGTAACCGAGGCTCAATACATTGCGGTAGCTGTCAGGCTTACGCTCGTACCAGGCACGAGTGTTCACATTGAATGCAATGGGTGCATTGAAGTCCTGCTTGTCCACAAGGTGGAAAAAGTCGGTACTGCAGGTCCCAGAGCCATTGACCAGGATATTATGGTACTGTACGTCCGACTCGGTGGTAGTGCTGAGGTCCCTGAACTTGAACACGGATCCGCCATTGTCATTATTGTATACAAGGAGGTTCTGGCTTACCTTGCCTGTCGCCGTGTTGCTGTAAGGGCTGACGGTGCCGTTGTGGTCACTGTTGAACGAGGTGAGCGACTCGGGACGGTCATCGGTCTTGCCGTAGAAGCCTGATGGAGAGTCGTCAGGAACAGTGGCATTCTCCGCAGTGAAGTCGATTGCTGTCAGCGTTGGCTGCATAGCCCATGCCACCTTGTTGTAATGGAAGCCTTCGTCAGCCGAACTACCATAATAGCCTGCTGTACGATAGACACGGTTTGCCTCTGTCCAGGTGTTAACGGAGAATTCCTCATCAATATGTTCCGGGTACTTCTTCACTGCCGTTGGGGCCAGCGTCTGACCGAAGAAGAGGCAGTCATGAGGAATCAGTTTGTAATCGCCGGCATGCTCCGTATTATGGCTGGTCTGCATGTTGCCATAGTTGGGAGCCGCCGTACGGAGGTATCGCGCACTGACTGCAGAGGTACGTCCATAGCGCCAGTCGCCACCCATGCCGTCATTGTTGGCGTAGCAGGTGTGCATGTAGTTGTCGCGAAGACTGGCGTCGTTCTCCGTGGTGTAGTAATGGCTGAGGTCGTATGCCTTCTTTCCGTAGCGGAGGGCGTCGCTGCTGTCGTTGGCATCGAAGCTGTTGATGATGACCGACGGAGAAGTGACAGGAACTGTGGCTATCGTGCCATTAGGGACACCGAGGTTATAAACCTTGCCGGTAAGCTTGTCGCCAAAGAGCGAGCCTCCTTCCGATGGTAAGGTTATGGAATAGCCATCACCATGCAGCGTGCCTGCAAATGAACCCGTGATTGCAGTTGGCAACGTCAGGTCGTTCTGCAGACGGAAGTGCATGCCATCCGTGGTATTGGCAGGGATTCCTGACGGAGAACCGTCAGGAATGGTGGCGTTGATGAAGCTTGCAAATGCTGCAATGTCGGCATTGTCGGCAAGATAGATCATTGCACCTGGCCTGAGTGCCTTGTCGTAGTTGTTGCTGCCTGCAGCGAGGGTTATGTCATACATGGTAGCGATGTCCGCCATCTTGTGGTAGTTGTGCACCACAAGCATACGTTCGCTGAGAGGCTTGGTTTCAAGTGTGGAAGGAGCTACGACAAACTCCTCACCACCAGCATGGAAGGCAAAATAGACATTCCAGTTGTTCTGGCTGTAGAGCGCGGGAACGCTGCCTTGCAAGTAGCCTTCAGCTGTAGTGCTGTAGTAGGATGCAGGAATCTCTGCGGCTTTGGAACCATCCCAGGAGTATGTACCTTCAGCCAGGTTGTCTTTCAAGGGCACGAGCTTCCAGCCAAAGCCCGTTACAGGCAGTTGCTCGGTAGTCTTGATCCGAATGTCCTTGCTGTTGAAACCGATGCGTTCGCCAGGGAGGGCGCAGTTCATGATGTTCACATTGCCCGTAAACGAGGGGCCCTGGATATATTTGATCTCAAGGGTGACGTTGTAGGTCATGGTCTCGTAGGTAGGATCGCCGCCAGCCGTAGTGCCATTCTGCTTTCTGGCCTGTATGGTCAGCTTGACGCGTTCCGGCACGCTAAGGTGGTTGTTGAAGTATTCCTCCTCATGATCCTGCGGACAGTTATTGACGTTGTCAAGGAGATGGACGTTGAAGCGGGGAGTTACAGTTACAATAGTTACGGTTACAGAAGTTACACTTTCTGAAATTTCAGATTGCCAAAACATGGGGATGAATGACTGGGACGCAAATCCCCGCAGAGGTAGGGAATTTCCGGTGCAGGATTAGGGGAAATCCTAACGTCGCAGGCGAATAAATGCGTAACTTTGCAGCAGAGAAACAAGGAAACGCGGTTCTCCATACAAAGAAAAAAGATGTTGAACACTTAAATTCAAGATGATTATGAAAAGACTGCTCTACACCCTCGCAATCGTGATGATGACCCTGACGGCCCAGGCCCAGGACAGGAGAAACAACGGTAACGGCTATGCCGGATATGGACAGCCGCAGGTGGAGGCCGGGCGTGGGCATGGCGATTCCGGCATGGGAATGCCTCCTGCCCAGACGCCCTACATGATGCCGGTCATGGACAGGAAAGAGGCCAAAATGGTGGTCGACCTGCTTAAGCGTATAAGCTTTGACGAACAGCGCCTTGAGGTTGCCAAGGTCATCGTTGCCCTGCGTCCCATGTCAGCCAGGGACATCGCTTCCTGCGTCAAGTGCCTCACCTTTGCCAGCAACAAGAAGGCTTTCGCCATGTATGCCTTCCCCTTCTGCCCTGACAAGGAGAATGCCGGGCTCATCGAGAAGGCGCTGACCTACAGTTCAGACCGTGACGAGTTCCTCAGAATGGTAATGCAGCATGAGCGTGAGTTCAGGCCTGGCCACGGCAACAATCATCGCTGAGCTGCCATGCCGCACTCTCCGGTGTGAAGTGAACAATACCGAGGGACACAGGCCCTTCCTGCCCGTTGCCATGAAGTGGTTTGGGGAGAAGGTGGCAGGGCGATAGATATGTGCCCCGGTAGCTTTCCGGACAGCTATCGGGGCACCGTGTACTGTATGGGGGCGGGACTTAGTTCCGGAGCGCGTCGAAGAGGCGGTCAAGGGCTTTCTGGGCATCCTGCTCCTCGTCGAGGAGGGTGACGAACTTGCTGCCGATGATGGCACCTGCGGCATTGGCCTGGGCGCTTTCCAGGGTCTGCTTGTTGCTGATGCCGAAGCCGATCATGCGGGGATTGCGCAGGTTCATCTGACTGACCTTGTTGAAGTAGGCCTGCTTGGCCTGGTCGAACTCCTTCTGGGCACCGGTGACGGCGGCGGAGGATACCATGTAGATGAAACCGTCGGTGTTCTGGTCGATGAAGCGGATGCGGTCGTCGCTGGTCTCGGGGGTGATGAGCATGATGACGCGCACGTCGTAGCGGTCGGCAATGGGTTTCACCTCTTCCTGGTAGTCGCGGAAGGGGAGGTCGGGCATGATGACTCCGTCGATGCCGATGCGCTGGCACTCCTGGAAGAAGGCTTCATAGCCGAAGTGGCAGATGGGGTTCATGTAGCCCATCAGTACGAGGGGAATGCTGACGTCCTGCCTGATGCCGTCAAGCTGACTGAAGAGTCTGCGCAGTGACATGCCGTTGCGCAGGGCCTTGCTGGCGGCGTCCTGGATGACGGGGCCGTCGGCCATGGGATCGCTGAAGGGGATGCCCACTTCGATCATGTCTATGCCGTTCTTCTCAATGGTACGTATGGTGTCTGCCGTGGCGTCCAGGGTGGGGTGGCCGGCACAGAAGTAGAGGCTGAGGATGCCTTGCTTCTTATTGACGAAAAGTTGGTTTATCCGATTCATTGTATCTGTTTTTTTGAAAAACATTAATTGCCATTAATTAGACATTAACTCCCATTAATTATTTTTCTGTTATTATTTTTCTGATGTTTTGTATGAATTGCTTCAGTTGGCTGATATCCTTCATGGCGGGGCTTGTCTCGAAGCGACTGTTGAGGTCGATGCCGGCAAAGCGGGGATGGCGGTAGGAGAGGACGCGCTGCTCGTCGCCCGGTCCGATGCCTCCGGCCAGGAGGAAGGGAAGGGTGCCGTGGTAGTGCTGCAGGATGTCCCAGTCAAACTGCTCGCCGCTGCCGCCCACGCACTTGCACTTGGTGTCGAAGAGGATATGGTCGGCTATGCCTTCGTAGGCCTCGGCCTTGAGGATGTCATCGCGGGTCAGTACGCTGATGGCCTTGGTGATGGGCAATCCGGTCTGTTCCTGGATTTCCAGGCATCTTTCCGGTGTCTCATGGCCGTGCAGCTGAAGGCGCTGGAGGCCGAGCAGGGCAACCTGCGACTTGATGCAGTCCAGGTCGGCATCCACGAAGACGCCTATGCGCTTGCATTGCGGCAGGTATGAAGGTCTTGCCTCCACGTTGCGCGGAGACTTCGGCCAACAGATGAATCCCATCCAGTCGATGCCAAGACTTTCTGCTGCGCGTATGTTCTCTGCGTCGCGCATGCCGCATACCTTGATGATCATATCCTGCTGATGAATTCCTTCAGTTCCTGGCCCGGATCGGCGGCTCGCATGAAGTGCTCTCCCATCAGGAATCCGCGGTAGCCTGCCTGGCGCAGCAGGCGGACGGTATCTGGATTGGAGATGCCGCTCTCGCTGACGAGGACACGGTCCTGGGGCAGTCTGCCGATCATGTCGAAGGAGTTCTGTACGGTGGTGTGGAAGGTGCCGAGGTCACGGTTGTTCACGCCAATCATGTCGGCTTCCAACTCGCAGTAATCCAGTTCCTTCTCACCGTGTATCTCCAGCAGTACTTCAAGCTGGAGCTGGTGGGCCGTCCCGATGAGCGTACGGCACTGTGGGATGGTCAGTTCGGCAGCAATGAGCAGTACGGCATCGGCCTGGATGTGGCGGGCCTGGAAGAGCTGGTATTCGTCGATGATGAACTCCTTGCGCAGGATGGGGATGCTGACCGTGGGACGGGCCGTCTGGATGAACTGCATCTCTCCGCCAAAGTACTTCGCGTCGGTGAGGATGCTGATGGCGGAGGCTCCGTTCTGTGCGTAGGAGGCGGGGATGATGTCTGCCTGACCGTCTTCGCGGATCCATCCCTTGCTGGGCGACTTGCGCTTGAACTCGGCTATGATGCCCGACGCTGAGGCGGCCAGGCTCTGGCTCATGGAACGTTTCTTCCGGAAGTCCTGCATCTGTCGCTCTACAAGGGCGTAGAGCTGCGTGGCGGGCAGTTCGCTTTTCTGCTGCTCAACCTCTATCTTTTTCCAGGCTACTATTTCGTCTAATACGTCCTTCATGTGTTGGGTGTTTGGCCGGATAATCCGGACCGCAAGGCTATTCCGGAAAATCCGGAAGAACGGAGTGATCCGGGAAGCCCGGCAAGATTAACTGTTTATCTCTACGAACTTCCTGAAGGCCTTGAGGGCGTTGCCGCTCTCCAGCGACTCACGGGCCTTGGCCACGGATTCGGCCATGGAGAGGTTGGGGTCGATGACGGAGATGCCGCAGGCGGCATTGGCAATGACGACGTTCTTCTGGGCCTCGGTGGAGGTGCCTTCCAGTACACTGTCAAAGATCTTCATGGCATCGGCTGCCGTCTCTCCGCCGTAGATCTCGGGCTGCTCCACATAGCGGAGTCCCAGGTCAACGGGGGTGAGGACTTTCTCGAAGTGGTTGGTGACGATCTTGAAACCGCTGGTCAAGGAGATTTCGTCATATCCGTCGTAACTGGTGATGACGCCGTAGTTGTCGCCTATCCGCTGATGGATGGCGGCGTAGAGGCGCAGCTGTGCCTGGTTGGCTGTGCCGTGCAGGGAGTTCTTGGGCTGGCAGGGATTGACGAGGGGACCGAGGAGGTTGAAGCAGGTTGGCACCTGAAGGGCCTTGCGGGTGGGACCGACGAATTTCATGCCGTAGGCAAAGAGGGGGGCGTGGAAGTAGCAGATTCCGGCCTGGTCCAGGGAACGCCTGAGATGGTCGGCATCGGCGCTGAACCTGACGCCATGGCCTTCCAGTACGTTGCTTGCACCGCTGACCGAGGTGCTGCCGCCGTTGCCGTGCTTGGTGACCTTGTAGCCTGCACCGGCAATGACGAAGGCTGAGCAGGTGGAGATGTTGAAGGTGTTCTTGCCGTCGCCGCCCGTTCCCACGATGTCCAGGGTGTTGTAGTCGCTGAGGTCGATGTGCTTGCCCGTCTCCAGCAGTCCCTGACGGAAACCGAGGAGCTCATCCACGGTAACGCCTCTTGTCTGTATGGCCATCAGGAGCGCGGCAATCTGCTGCACGTTGTATTGCTCCTTGGTGATGTTGAGCATGATCTGGTGGGTTTCCTCTTGTGTGAGGGTCTCTCCGCCTATCAGTTTTGTGAGGTATTGCTTCATTGTTGTGTGTGTTTTGTCCGGATATTCCGGAGCACTTCGTTATTCCGGAGTTTCCGGTTTGTTATTCTGGTGTGACAGCGTGACAGCGTGACAGCTGATTTCTTGCTATTCGTGGTTTAGCCAGTTGCCGATTATGGTCCTGCCGTCCCGGGTCAGCACGCTTTCGGGGTGGTACTGTATGCCACGGATGTCGTACTCGCGGTGGCGAAGTGACATGATGTATCCTTCGTCGCTTACGCTGGTGACTTCCAGGCAATCGGGGAATCCCTCCCTGTCGACCACCCAGGAGTGGTAGCGCCCGATCTCTATGCGATGGTCGGTGAGGCCCTGGAAAAGATAGTCGTCCACGGTGATGTTGCAGGGTGTTGCCACGCCGTGGTAGACGTCGCTGAGGTTCGTCAGGCTGCCGCCAAAGCTCTCGCCGATGGCCTGGTGGCCGAGGCAGACGCCCAGGATGGGCTTCCTGCCGGCGTATGCCTTGATGACATCAAGCAGCAGACCTGCCTCGCTGGGAATGCCGGGGCCTGGGGAGAGGATGATCTTGTCGAACTGCTCCAGCTGTTCCATCGTGAACTTGTCGTTGCGATACACCGTTACCTCTGCTCCCAGTTCCTTGACGAGGTGGCTGAGGTTGTAGGTAAACGAGTCGTAGTTATCTATGATGACGATTTTCATATACTGTGGTTGTGCGGTTGTCCGGTTGTGGTTGCGCGGTTATGCGATTTTCCGGTTGTGAGGTTTGGGGTGGGTGGACTACAGCTGTTCTGCAATCGAGATGGCCTTGCGGAGCGCACCCAGTTTGTTGTTGACTTCCTGCAACTCGTATTCCACGTCGCTCTTGGCCACTATGCCGCCTCCGGCCTGGAACCAGAGTTCGTTGTTGCGGCTGACGAAGGTACGGATGGTGATGGCCTGGTTCAGCTCGCCGTTGAAGCCGATGAAGCCGATGCAGCCGCCGTATGCGCCGCGGCAGTGGGGCTCGTATTCGGAGATGAGTTGCATGGCCCGTACCTTGGGTGCTCCGGACAGTGTGCCGGCAGGGAAGGTGTCGATGAATGCCTTGATGGGATCGGCGCCTTCGTTCAGCCGGCCGCTGACACGACTGACGAGGTGGATGACGTGGCTGTAGAACTGCATGTCCTTGTAGAAGTCCACGTGTACGACGTGGCAGTTGCGGCTGAGGTCGTTGCGGGCCAGGTCTACCAGCATGACGTGCTCGGCGTTCTCCTTGGGATCGTTGCGCAGGTATTCGGCATTCTGGCGGTCCTGGACCTGGTTGCCTGTACGCTTTGTCGTTCCGGCGATGGGGTCGATGTATGCGGTGTAGCCGGTCCCGTCCTCTGCCTTGGCGATGCGGCAGTGCGTCTCGGGACTGCTGCCGAAGATGCGGAAGCCTCCGAAGTCGAAGTAGAACAGGTAGGGCGAGGGATTCACGCTGCGCAGGGCGCGGTAGAGCTTGAAGTCATCGCCCTCGTATTTCTGCTTGAAGCGACGGGCCAGTACGATCTGGAACACGTCGCCGCGCTTGCAGTGCGCTATGCCGCGACGGATGTTCTCACGATGCTCGTCGTCGGTCAGGGTGCTCCAGTGTTCGCCTACAGGATGGAAATCGTACGTCTGGTAGTGGCGGTTCTGCATGTCGCGCTCCAGCTGGTCCAGGTCGTCTTCCTCACCGTCTTCAAGGAGTTCGATGATGGTCAGCTTGTTGCTGAAGTGGTCGAAGACGATGTAATCCTTATATAATATATAGAGCAGGTCGGGAGCATCGTTCTCTGCCTGCGTCTCGTCCTTCACGTTGATGTTCTCGAAGTAGCGGACGGCATTGAACGTGGTGTAGCCGTACAGGCCGCAATACTCGCTGTTCTCGCCGCTGATCTCGAACTGGGCGAGGAAGTCGTTGATGGCCTGGGCCGTATCGTATGTCTCCGTGATCAGCTGTTCCTCCATCCTGCCGTCAGGAAACTTGGCTTTTGCTATGCCATGCTCCACGCTGATGCTGCCGATGGGGTGCAGGCCGATGAACGAACGGGCATTCTCGCCGCCATGGTAGTCCGAACTCTCCATCAGTGCGCTTTGCGGATAGGCATCGCGAACCTTCATGTATGCGCTGACCGGGGTAAGCATGTCGCCCAGGATCTGCTTGGAGGCGGTGTGGTATCTGTAATTCATTGTCAATTGGTTTTGGTGAGAGGTCTTTGAGGACTTTAAAGGCTTTAGCCTAAGGTCTTTAAGGACTTTAAGGACTTTAGGGTATCCAGGGCCTCTAGGGTCTAAGGTTGCCTCTTATCTGATGTGCTTGAGGTAGGTATCCATGTCCTTGTCGCCGCGTCCGCTGACGGTCAGTACGACGACGTCCTCGGGCTTGAACTGCATCTTGGGCAGCATGGCCAGGGCATGGCTGGACTCCAGGGCGGGAATGATGCCCTCCATGCGTGTCAGCTCGAAGGCGGCGTCAAGTGCTTCCTGGTCGGTGATGGCCAGGATCCTGGCTCGTCCGGTCTCGTAGAGGTTGCAGTGCATGGGACCCGTACCGGGATAGTCCAGGCCTGCCGAGATGCTGTAGGGTTCGATGATCTGTCCGTCCTCGTCCTGCATCAGCTTGATGCGGCTGCCGTGCAGGATACCGGGGGTGCCGATGTTCAGTGAGGCGGCGGTCATGCTGGTGTCGATGCCATAGCCTCCGGCCTCGCCCAGGACGATGTTGACACGGTCGTCATCAATATAATGGTAGATGGTGCCGGCAGCATTGCTTCCGCCACCGATGCAGGCCATCAGGTAGTCGGGATAGTCACGGCCTTCCTTCTCCTGTAGCTGCTCCTTGATCTCCTTGGAAATGATGCTCTGCAGACGGGCCACCATGTCGGGATAGGGGTGGGGACCCACGGTGGAGCCGATGATGTAGAACGTGTCGGCGGGATGGCAGCACCAGTCGCGTATGGCCTCGTTGGTGGCATCCTTCAGCGTCTTGTTGCCGCTCTGTACGGGGAACACCTCTGCACCGAGCATCTTCATGCGTTCCACGTTGGGACGCTGGCGTGCCACATCGGTGGCGCCCATGTAGACGCGGCAGGGCATGTCCATCAGGGCGCATACCGTGGCCGTGGCCACACCGTGCTGTCCGGCTCCCGTCTCGGCAATGATGCGCTTCTTGCCCATCTTCCTGGCCAGCAGGATCTGTCCGATGGCGTTGTTGATCTTGTGCGCACCGGTATGGTTCAGGTCCTCACGCTTCAGGTAGATCCTGCAACCGTACTTCTGGCTCATGCGGCGGGCCAGGTACAGGGGTGAGGGCCGACCCACGTAATCGCGCAGAAGTGACATGTATTCGTCCTGGAACTCCTTGCTTTCCAGGATGGGAAGGTATTGCTCTTTCAGGTTCTCCACGGTGTGGTAGAGGATCTCGGGCACGTAGGCACCGCCAAACTCTCCGTAGTAGCCTTCGGGGTTGACTTGATAGGTCTTCATGTTGTCTTTTTACCTTTATAATAATGTGTTATGCTTTTGTCTACTGTTTCTGTACGGTGAATCCATAGACGGTCATGTCACCCTGGTCGTTCAGCGGCTTGGCTGCCGTGTTGACAATGACGTATTCGCCTGGCGGCAGCGGTCGGAGGGGTGTGATGGCATACCTTTCGTCCGGCAGCAGCTCAATCCGGAAACTGTTGAGGTCGATGTATATCGGATCGCAGTCGGACGGATCGGGCTTGGGAAACCGCCGGTATTGCTTCTTTGACTTCAGCTGCAGGATGAGGTGGTCATGCAGGGTTCCGTCCTGCACCTTCAGCACGATTCTGGGCGAAGGGCTTTCCGCCAGCTGGGTTGACCGGCCGCCCCATACGTAGCGCACGCTCTTGGACCGTGTCTCTGCCACATCCGCAATCTTCCAGCCCGGACGTGTCTCGGTCTGGGTCTGTGCCGGCGAGATCGGGTAGAGCGAGTCGCCGATGCTCATCCAGACAGAATCCGGCGTCCTGGGCATCTGTGCGAACAGATTCCATGGCAACAGCAGGAAGGCTATTGTGGGCAGTATCTTCATCTTTTTACCGTAAAATTCATGCCGTACATGTGATTTACGGTTCAAAGTTATCGTTTTTAATGGAAATAACCTAATTTTTCTTGTAAAATGCGACGAAAAGTTTTAATTTTGTAGCAAATTATAAGCTGGGATGCGCATACGCACGGAAGGTTCCGCCCTTTTGTGCCTGCCCCGTTAACTGGAAGATTTGGCATATTATGACGATTGCAATAGGTATACTGATGATACTGTGCTACCTTTTTGTGGCAACAGAGCACCTTACCAACATCAACAAGGCTGCCACGGCAATGTTTGCAGGTGTCGTGGGATGGGTTCTCTTCATGTGTACGGGTACCGAGTACATCTCCACCATTCATGAGGCTGAGTTCAACGCCTACCTGGGCGGAGCGCAGGCCGACTGGGAACTGGTGCATCAGTTCATTGCCAACAACGTCTTCCTGCATCACAGCGTGTATATCTGTTCGCTGGTCATGTACCTTCTGGCCACGATTGCCATCGTGGACGTGCTGAACAGCAACGAATGCTTTGATTTCCTGAAGGGATGGATACGCAACAGGAACAGCTACTGGGTGCTTTGGGTCAGTTCCCTGCTGGCCTTCCTGCTCTCGGCCAACCTGGACAACCTTACCACCACGATGCTGATGCTGCTTGTCCTGAAGAAAGTGGTGGCGGACGACCATCAGCGACTCTACCTGGGTGCTGCCGTCCTGATTGCCGCCAACTGTGGCGGATGCCTGACGGTCATAGGTGACATCACCTCCCTGATGGTATGGTCGAAGGGTGCCGTCACACCGGCCAACTTCAGCGGTGCCCTGGCCCTGCCCACGCTGGTTGCCATGGTGGTTCCGGTTGCCCTGATCTCCCGTCAGTTGCCCGCAACCTTGTCCATCGTACGGCCCACGTTCATTTTCCGCGGCGACGATAATGTCCTGTCTCTCTGGCAGCGCATCGTGCTGCTGGTCATCGGCATGTGCGGACTCTGGTTCGTTCCCACTTTCCACCGCATCACGCTCCTGCCGCCGTTCCTTGGTGCGCTCTGCGTCCTGTGCCTGCTGTGGGTGCTCAACGAAATCTTCAACCGTGGCCGCATCCGTACCGAGCAGCCTTCCATCCTCATGGGCGGAGACCACCGTCTGCTGTATGAGAGCCTGCAGGTCATCATGTTCCTGGTAGGCATGTGCCTTTCCGTCAGCGTGCTGATTGAGTGCGGTGCCATGACCGCCCTGCATAACTGGGCAGAATCACTGGTGCCCAATATCTACGTCTTCAGTGTCATCATGGGATTCCTGAGTGCCGTGATGGATAATGTTGCCCTGGTGCTGACGGGTATAAATGTCTATGACATCGTGGATGGCACACAGGATGCGCATGCCATGCTCTTTGCCCAGAACGGTGCCTACTGGCATCTCATTGTGTACTGTGGAATCGTGGGTGGCCTGCTGCTGCCCATCGGCAATACGGCCGGCTATGCGTTCATGCGCAGCGAGGATGTCGGCCTCTGGTGGTACATCAGGCACATCACGTCCAAGGTGCTGCTGGGATGGGCAGCAGGTCTGGGAGTCTATTTTCTTGTCGACTCCGTCCTGGGATAATGTTTACCGGTCGACTCCCATCCTTAGCTAATGTTTTCCTGTCGACTCTGTCCTGGGATAATGGATCCGGTCGACCCCCGTCATGAGATAATGAATACCAACGAAATACTTTCCCACCTCAGGATTGAGGTGCTCAACGGCATGCAGCAGGAGATGCACGAGGCGTGCCGCCGTCATCAGGATGTGGTCTTGCTCAGTCCCACGGGCAGCGGCAAGACCCTGGCGTATATGATTCCGCTTGTCCAGCGCATTGATACCGCATCCGACGATGTCCAGGCCCTGGTCCTTGTTCCTTCCCGTGAGTTGGCCATGCAGACGGCCAGCGTGCTGAAGCAGATGAATGCCGGCGTGCGTGGCATGGCTGTCTACGGCGGACGGCCTGCCATGGATGAACATCGTACGATGAAGGGTGTCCTGCCACACGTGATTATTGGTACGCCCGGCCGTGTGCTGGACCATCTGAACAAGGAGAACTTCGGTGTCGGACAAATAAGGACACTGGTGATAGATGAGTTTGACAAATCCCTGGAACTGGGTTTCCAGGAAGAAATGTCGCAGGTCCTGGGCTGTCTGCCGTCCGTTGGCAGCCGTATTCTTCTCTCTGCCACGGATTGTGAGGAGATTCCCCTGTTCGTAGGTACCGGCAGCGGTGTCTGCCGACTGGATTTCCTTGAAGGGGAAGGGGATCTGTCTGATCGCGTCGAGTCCTTCGTAGTCCACTCCCCTCTGTAGGACAAACTGGATTGCCTCGGATCACTTCTCTGCGACCTGGGACAGCAGTCGTCCGTGGTGTTTGTGGGATTTCGCGAGAGTGTTGAACGGGTGGGGAAGTACCTGAACCAGCAGGGCTTCTGCGTGTCCGTTTTTCATGGCGGCATGGAGCAGGCTGACCGTGAGAGGGCGCTGTTCCGCTTTGTCAGCGGAGCCTGCAACGTGATGGTTTGCACGGACTTGGCCTCCAGGGGACTGGATGTTCCGGAAATAGACAATGTCATACATTATCACCTGCCCGTTGACCGGCAGTCGTACGTTCACCGTAACGGCAGGACGGCGCGATGGGATGCGTCGGGCAGGGTCTTCCTGATTCTTGGACCTGAGGAGTTCCTCCCTTCCTTCGTTCCCTCAGACCTGCCTTGCCATGACGTGGCGAAAGTTCCGGGCAGGGTGCCCCTTCCCAAGTGGGAGTGCATGTATATCGGCAGGGGAAAGAAGGACAAGCTTTCCCGTGGCGACATTGCCGGATTCATGATGAAGACCGGTGGCCTGCAGCCAGACGAAGTGGGACGCATTGAGGTGCGTGACCATTGTGCCTACGTGTCGGTCATGCGTTCCAGGGTGCGTGAACTGATGCTGAGGATACGCGGACAGAAAATCAAGGGCATGAAGACCCTGATTGAGCCAACCCGATAGGACGTACATACCGGCTTCGCGGTCACCGTTTTCCACTATAGCGGAAAATGAAAATCCTGCGGCGGACTTTGCCAAATCCTACGGCGGACTTTGCCAAATCCTACGGTCGATTTCGTGAAATCCTACGGTCGACTTTGTCAAATCCTACGGCAGACTTTGAGAATCTCGTATGCCGGTTTTTCATTTGCAGCCTGCTATGAACATGATTGCAGCCTGCTGAAAACGCGATTGCAGCAGGCTGGATATGCATGGACGAATTCCTCTGAAAAAAACTTTTCCCAAAAACGCCTTCACGCCTTCACATCTCTCTTTTGTGAAGGCGTGAAGGCACTTTTGCCCAAAGTGTTTTTC
>JAZRVZ010000129.1:0-14874 GCA_045599425.1 Bacteroidaceae bacterium
CATCCAATGCAGCTGCGGAATCATTCAATGCAAAAGTCAAAGCATTCAGAGCATCACTAAGGGGGATCGTTGATGAGAAGTTCTTCCTTTATAGACTATCCAAAATTTACGCTTATCCCCACTAAATTTCCACTGAACCCTATTTTTGAGTACCCAGAGCCCACGCCTGTACGTATACCAAAACATTCAAACCACATCTCTCCTGTTGGAGTGATACGGTGTGTGCATGAGATATAACATACCCATGAGCATCTACTGCTGCCTTGCTTCTTTGACAGTTATGAAGTTTGCGAAGTTTCAAGTAGTCAAGAACCAAGCGCGTAAACGCTTTTCCATAAAGTAAGTGCCCCACCCAGCCGCGCATCCTCTTCGGATGGCATGACGTGGGCTACGGCATTTGCAAAAATAGTGTTTCTTTTGGAAATAGACAAAAAAGTGCAGAAAGACTTCGGATACACCCTCTATTTTTCTGCAATTGTTGTGCTTCAAACACATTATAAGTCATATAAACCATGCCAGTTCAAAGATGTGTCCCCGTGACGCAGGGATAAGAAAACCAAACTTTTTTTTCTTTTGCTTTGCTGTTTATGAACTTTTGCTTACCTTTGCCCATAGATTGCAATTTACGGAGGTTAGCAACCTATTAAATTTGTAACAATGTGTACCATAAACATGACATTTAATGTGCCAGAGGCAAAATCCATAGATATTGATGCCTTGAAACAGCACATGCAAGCATACTTTAATCTTGTGCTGACATTCCCCGGCGTGCTGAAAAAAGAACAGGATGCTGAGGAGGCTTTCACGCAACAGATGCTTGACCGCTTTGCCGGTTCATGGCATGGAAAGAAACCCCAGAGGAAATTATGGCAACAATCCGTAAGGAAGAAAACATACGCGAACCTTTGAGCACATGTCTCGAATAGAGGGATTAATCCTTGAGAATTGGGTAATGAGATAGTGTGGAAAATACATTCGCACAGGAAGAGACGATGTATACAGAGCAGATAAGGAAATACGAGGACTTGAGGGCGAAGTACCAGAAGACGGTCGTTGCCCCGATGTCGGAGACGGAGTACTTCAAGTATGCCGAGGTTCTGTTCTCAGCCCATAGTTGTGCCATAGAGGGCAACAGTTTCTCTGTCAATGACACCCGTGAACTGAAGGAGAAGGGACTGGGTATGATTCCGAGAGACAAGTCACTGTATGAAGCCTTTGAGATTCTGGATCACTTCTGCGCCTTCGAGTATATGATGGAGGCTGCCAGCAAGAAAATGCCGATGGACGAAGCTCTGCTCAAGGAGATAAACCGTCTGTGTACGCTGCACACATTGACGTATCGCGCTCCAGATGCCATTCCGGGCGAATACACCACGTGCGACATGGCTGCCGGCGACACACTCTTTGGCGACCACGAGCAACTCATTGCCCGTGTACCCTCCCTGCTCAAATCCACCGAGGAAGCCCTCATGCGTGATGTTCATCCCATGATTGTTGCAGCCCGCTTCCATGGTTTCTACGAGTACCTCCATCCATTCCGTGACGGCAATGGTCGCACAGGCCGCCTGCTCTCCAATTTCATACTGCAGCGGTTGGGGCATCCCCTTGTTATCATCCCCCTTGAACAACGCGACAATTATCTCACCGCCTTGCGTATGATACGTGAGGAAGGCACCGACGAGCACCACCTCATCCGCCTCTTCTTTGACCTCGCCATCACCAACATGCAGGCAGCCATCCGTCAGAAGGAGTCCAATACCTTCACCTTCAAATCCTTTTTGTTCTGAGTTATACCTATTTGACTCCCCAGCATTTTGGGAAGATATGACGCTTTTACATTACGTAGTGTCCCGCCCATCCGCGCATCCTTAGTCAGATGGCACGGCGTAGGCTATGACATTGCCAAGTTATACAATTTTATCAAATATTAGCCAAAACTTTATGAGAATTTTCTCTCTAGCTGTCTGTTCTAGGTAATTTATGTCCAAATGTACCCTCCAAATAGCATTTTCTACCGGTAAAATTTGTCAGAATGATATATTCTTCATAAATTTGCACTAACAGAATCCGCCACGCTTCTCGTTAGATCAGCGAACCAGGGCGGGTCTTTTGCTTTATAGGGTATGATCAGACTATACACCAAACAGCCGCTATCAATTGCAGACCAAATACAACTCCTCAAAGACAGAGGATTACTATTTGGAGACGAGGCATACGCTGCTAAATTTCTTAGCGAGGTTAGTTACTTTAGATTTGTACAGTATCTGCGTCCGATGGAGGCAGACAAAGTTCTTCATGCGTTCAAGCCAAATAGCAGGTTTGAAGACGCTTTGACACTCTATAACTTCGATACTCAATTACGAATACTTATGTTTGAGGCAATCCAGGAAATTGAGATTGCACTTCGCACGAAGGTAAATCACGAGTTCTCTATGCAGCATGGTGCATTTTGGTTCTATGATACAAGTCTGGCTGATGACGAGCACAAGTATATCGAGAACATGAATGCTGTTGATCGAGAATTGCAGCGTAGCAAGGAGGATTTCATTAAGGAGCATAAGCAAAGATACGATAAACCAGTGTTTCCTCCCTCGTGGAAGACTTTGGAACTGGCATCATTCGGAACTTTGTCAAAGTTGTACTACAATTGCAATGACACCAAGACAAAGAAACGCATAGCGAGACAGTTCAATCTGCCTCAGCATGAAGTATTGGAAAGCTGGATGCGCAGCCTTACCGTTCTTCGAAACTGTTGTACACATCATTCACGAATTTGGAACCGCCGTCTGACCAATGCTCCACAATTGAGTGTGCCATTACGCGGTGCATGGATCGACCCAAGCGGCATCGATGGCAACAAACTATATGCTGTCACATGTTGCATTGCCTATTGGCTTGACTCAATGGGACACAGTGGCGCATTCAAAACAAAGCTAAAAACATTGATTACAGCATACCCATCAGTCGATGTTACCGCCATGGGATTTCCAAGCAACTGGGATTCACAACCATTATGGGCATAATCACGAAGAAACGCAAAAATAATGTATCTTTAGGAAATGGACAAAATATAAGCAAAAAAAGTTGAATATCCCTTCTATTTTTCTGCATTTGTTGCTTTCTCATATAGTAGAAGTCATATAGACTATGCCTATTCAAACGTGTGACACCGTGACGCGTGACGAAGAAAATCAAACTTTTTGTATAACAATTGCCGTTATGGCCAGATTTTTCACGCCATTCCGGTCACGTTATCTTCCGCTATCCCACTCATCAGTGGGCACTGCCGACGCATGAAACGTGCAGCGTCATTGCCTATACCCTGCTAAACTGCAAAAAGATGTTTCAATGTTTCACCTTGACATCTAATAAGATAAATATCAGCCTATTACGGTGAAACATCCCATCCTTCACCCATCCTTCACCAAAACATCCGGAACAAGCTGCAACTGCATGAGGGGAATCAGTTGTAATCAATAGGGGAATCAGTTGTAATCAATAGGGTGATCTGATTAAGCAACCAGGGTCAATTGATTAAGCAACCAAGGTCAATTGATTAAGCAACCAAGGTTACTTAATAAAAACTGCCTGTCGCTGCAACCTGCTTACATGCATATTGCAATCTCAACTGCTTATTTCTGAAAACATGATCGGGAGGCCTATGCTATCACATCGGGAAGGTCACGCATGATGCAACACGGGAAGGCCACGCAAGATGCAACACGGGAAGGCCATGCAAGATGTAACATGGGAAGGTCACGCATGATGCAACATCGGGAAGGCCATGCAAGATGTAACACGGGAAGTCCATGTTGTTACATGGAGAATTTTTGATGTTACATTTGGCAAAGTCATGTTACATTTCATGTATCCCGACCGGCACGGACATTTGCATGGTGAAACATCTGCCCCCCTTCGGTGAAGCATAGGATCCTTCACCGTATCAGCCTGTCAATGAACCAGATACGAGCCTGATGAAGGATTGAAGGATATTTCTGCGTTTTAGCATGTAGGGGGGCGTATTACGACCTGCCTCCGGGGATGCCTATCATGATGGTGCGCAGCAGGAATTCCCTGACGGGCATCAGGCCGTAGCCGTCCATGCCCCAGGCGGGGCCGTAGGAGTTCTTGAAGATCAGGCATTCCTCACCGTCCGGAGTGCGGCACATGCCGATGAGGGCCACGGCGTGGTCGTCCGTCAGGATCTTATCCTCAAAGAGTCTTTGCCTGTGAACGGTGATGTCCTCCCCGGCATTCCCGGACAGCTTACGGGGTGCCTTCATGGTGCCTTCCCAGAATACGGGGTGGCGACGGCGAAGGGTACGGAGGGTGACGGCCAGGAGTGAATCGGGCGGCAGGTTCAGGAACTGATGGCCATGGACGTTGTCCGGCACTTCCAGGGCAAACGGTCGTCCGTAGGGATGGTGGCTGAAGGAGGTCAGCCATTGCCATTCCCCGGCAGGACAGATCCGCCGACCGTACTCCTGCACCGTGAGGAATTCGCCATGATTCGGGATGCTGTCCTCCCTACCCTGTGCCATTCCGGCAGGAATCAGTCCGTGACGGGCAATGAGTTGCAGGGCATCGGGTCCCATTCCCCTGAAGGAACGCTTGTCCTCCGTGCTGCGGTGTTCCCTGTCCAGTTCCCTTACAAGACTATGGATGAGCCACTTGGCACTCAGACTGATGGTGTCGCAGTGCCATTCTGCCTGTTCGGTTTCAAGGCATGCCAGCATGGCGTGTATCCAACAAGTGGGCAGGTTGCGCTGGTTCTTGACGGGCGTGGTGGCGAGGCGTACCAGGGTGGTGTCCACCCGGGATACAAACCAGCGGTCGCCCGAGGACCGTGTACAGGCGCTTGGCATGACGGCCATCACCAGCGCGACGGCAGCCAACCGGATTCTGTTGCAACCAGGATTCTTCACGCCGCGTTCCTATCTTACCCAAACCTTCCGGCCATTCCTGATGAGCAGGCCCTTGGTCTGGTTGTCTACCCGCTGTCCCATCAGGTTGTAGGTGTCGCCGTCCGGCATCCCAGCGTTCACGAAGTCCAGTCCGTCGGCCTGTTCCTCGCCCTGCAGGAACACCTTGATCTCGGCCTCCTCAGGCAGCAGCTGGCCACCACGGCTGGCGCGGGTCATGTACCAGCGCATGGGATTCAGGCCGCCTAAGCTTGGAACCAGGCTGCCCGCACTCATCACATAGCCCTGTGCGGCCGTCAGTTCCTCCAGACTGACGGGGGTGTAGGTGCCCTGGAAGGTGTACTCGGTCTCAAAGGTACGGCAGTCCCAGCTGTTCGCCTCGGCGGGATAGACCGTGGGATCGGAAACCGTGATGGTCACCGGGCCGGTCTCCCTGGCACGGATCAGGTAGGGATGACCGGGCTTCAGCCGACCGTTCCTAACCTTCAGAATTTCCAGGGCTCTGCGGTCAATGGTGCCGTTGTCGTCATCGTCGTACTCATAGAAGCAGTTGATGCGGGCCACCTCGAGCCCCAGATCCGTCCAGTCGCTGCTGCTCATGGAGAAGGGTACGTAGAGGGGTTGCCAGTTGGTGTTCCGGAACTCACGGGTGTAGGTTAGGCCGGCCAGGGTACGGGTTTCCTGGATGGTGTATGCCGTACCGTCCTTCAGGGCCATCACGGGACTGTCGGCACCGCTGACGCCCACTTCACTGATCTCCCAGGTGGGGGCGGCCGTCGTGGTGCTACGGTAGCGGAAGGCGATGCGGATGACTGAACCGCAATACGAGGCCAGCGAGGTGGTGTTCCTTACGAAGGTCCAGTCCTCACCACTCATATAGGCATTGATCTCCAGCGGGGCCCAGTCGCTGCCGTCGTTGGTGCTTACCCAGAGGGTGGCCTCCTGCCCCATGTCGCTGAAGTAGCGACCGGTGTGCATGAAGGTCAGTTCGGCACCGCTGAGGGCGGTCAGGTCAATGGACGGAGAGATCAGCCAGGAGTCGGCCGCGAGACTGGTTCCGTTGACGTAGGCCGAGGCCTTCATGCCGTAGCGGTTGTCCCTGGCCCAGACGTAGCTGATCCCGGCAGGCAGGGTGCCATCCGTGATGGTCCAGCCCTCGCTGCCGGCAGTGAAGTCGATGTGGTAGGCCATGTCGGGATCCGGTTCATCATCCTCATCTCCGGCAGGAGCGGTCATGAAGCCTACGTTGATGCTGTCGCCCCAGACGTATTCTGCCAGGTTGGGGAAATCAACATACGGGTTGCGGTTGCCCTGTATCCTGTACACGGCCTCGTTGCGCTCCACCTCAATGTCATCCACGGGATCCTGGCGACTCCACTTCAGCAGCAGCTCACAGGCCCAGGGCTGCAGGGTGGGCCAGTCGTCGTTCTCCAGCATGTCCAGTCCGGCGCTGGCCCAGGTGAGGTTGCTGTAGGCCGTCACCATATAGAAATAGGTACGGGCGAAGTCGCCCTTCCACTCGTCGGCCGGTTCCCAGAGGGAGGCGTTCCCGGATCCGGCAGGCCCCGTGCCCACCTTGACATAGCCGTTGTCACTCTTCACGTTGGTCACCACGCCCATGGCATAGTTGCTCTTCGTGCTGTTGCTCTTCGTATCACTGGGAAAGAGGTTGAAGAGGTCCTTGTAGGCCTGGTTCACCGAGCCTCCCCACCAGCTCTTGGGGAAGGAGTGCTCGATGTTCATGCCGCTGACGGCAGCAGCAGTGTCTGAAGAGGAGAAGTAATGCGCCACATTGCTGTAGCGGTCGCGCACACGGTAGCCGTCGTAGCGGTCCGTGGCATAGAACCCAGACCAGGTCTTGCCAGCCCCGCTGCCATAGGCCAGCACATGGGCCTTGGAGATGATGGTGTGCATGGCACCTTTAAGTTCGTCCCTCTTCAGGCCTACGGCGTTATCATAGTACCCTTCGGGAATCTCTGCTACTATTGCCTTCCCGGCACGGCTGGCGTGACTGGCTGACCTGCTGTCAAAGGCCTGACTGATGAGGGTGTGGGACAACAGGGTGAGGACAAAGAGAAATCGTTTCATGGTAATTATCTGCAGGTTAAGTCTATTTTATTGGTCATATCAATGAATTGCTGTACGGAGAGCTGCTCGGGACGCTGGTTGAAGATTTCGTCCTGGAGCAGGGAGGTGAAATCCACCGCCGGGAGGCCCTGCTGCTGGCGCTGGTTCTGGATGTCGGCCAGGAGGGGACGGATGTTGTTGCGCAGGGTCTTGCGACGCTGGTTGAAGGTGGTCTTCACGACACGCTTGAACAGCACCTCGTCGCATCCCAGCGACGTAACCTCGTTGCGGGTCATGCGGATGACGGCCGACTTGACCTTGGGGGGCGGGTTGAATACATGCTCATGCACAGTGAAGAGATATTCCACATGATACCAGGCCTGGATGAGGACGGACAGGATGCCGTAGGCCTTGCTGCCGGGCTGGGCGGCGATGCGCTCGGCCACCTCCTTCTGGATCATGCCGGTACAGCAGGGGATGAGATCCTTGTTGTCCAGCATCTTGAAGAAGATCTGGCTGGAGATGTTGTAGGGGTAGTTGCCGGTGAGCACGAAGGGTCCGCCACCAAAGGTGCGGTCCAGGTGCATCTTCAGGAAGTCGTCCTCGATGATGCCTTCCTCAAGGGCCGGGAAGTGTTCACGCAGGTAGGCCACGGACTCAAAGTCGATCTCCACGACCTTCAGGGGTCTGGGCTTGCGTACCAGGTACTGGGTCATCACGCCCATGCCGGGACCTACCTCCAGTACGGGCAGGCCTGGACAGGCGTCCACCGTGTCCGCAATGGCGCTTGCAATGCCTAAATCCGTCAAAAAGTGCTGACCCAGAAACTTTTTGGGCTTAACAGTCTTCATCTTTCCGCTTTTTTTTGTATATTTGCGAGTGCAAAGATAAGAATAAAAATTAAGAATTGAAAGTTAAAAGTTAAAATTCGGTAGGCTTCCCTTCCCGCAAACGGAATGAAAATTGTTGAAAACATAGCCAAAGTCGTGCTGCCCATCCTCTTCGGTGGACTCATCCTGTGGTGGATGTACCGGGGCATGGACTGGCAGGATATCCGCCAGGCCGCAACGACGGACATGGACTGGACATGGATGCTCCTGTCCCTGCCCTTTGGCATCTCGGCCCAGGTATTCCGTGCCCTGCGCTGGCGGCAGGCCCTGGAACCGATGGGCGAGAAGGCACGCAAAAGCACCTGCATCAACGCCATCTTCCTGAGCTACGGCAGTAGTCTGGTGGTGCCCCGGGTGGGGGAATTCCTGCGTTGCGGCGTACTGAAACGCTGGGATGGCGTGAGTTTCTCGCGCGGCATAGGCACCGTGGTGACGGAGCGTGTGGTGGACGTGCTGATGATCCTGCTGCTGAGCGGAATCACGGTCCTGCTGCAGCTGCCTGTCTTCCTGAGGATTGCCCGCGAGACGGGGATGTCGGCCGACGGTATCCTGAACCGCTTTACCCTGACGGGCTATCTGGTGACAGGACTCTGTCTGGCACTCATCGGAGTGATGACCTGGTGGGCGGTACGCAAGTTTGACTTCCTGAACAAGCTGCACGGCATGTTCCAGGAACTGAAGACGGGACTCTTCAGCATCCGATACATTCGCAAGCGCTGGCTCTTCATCACCTATAGCCTGGGTATCTGGGTGAGCTATTTCCTGCATTTCTACCTGACGTTCCAATGCTTCGACTATACCCGCGAACTGGGTGTCGTGGTGGCCCTGGTGGCCTTCGTGGTGGGTACGTTCGCCGTTCTGGTTCCCACGCCCAACGGTGCCGGCCCCTGGCACTTTGCCGTGAAGACGGTGCTGGTGCTCTTCGGGGTGAATCAGGTGGACGGCGCACTGTTTGCCCTCATCGTGCATACCATTCAGACGCTGCTCGTGGCCCTGCTGGGCGTGTGGGCACTCGGGGCGCTGGCGCTGACACGCAAATTGAAAATTAAATGAAACCTTAGAATCTTTAAGGTCTTTAAGGTTCTTAGCATTCAGACAAAACAACCATTAAACAACAAATACTATGACAATCCAAGAACTTGATCCCCAGATTATCTGGAAGAATTTCTATCTGTTGACCCAGGTACCCCGTCCCAGCGGTCACCTGGAGAAGGTGCAGCAGTTCCTGCTGGACTGGGCTAAGGAACACGGTGTTGAGGCCTGGAAGGACAACGCCGAGAACATCGTGATGCGCAAGCCTGCCACACCGGGTTACGAGAACCGTCAGATTGCCGTCCTGCAGGCGCACATGGACATGGTGCCCCAGAAGGTGGACGAGAGCAACCATAACTTCGAGACCGACCCCATCGAGACCTGGATCGACGGTGAGTGGGTGAAGGCCAAGGGGACGACCCTGGGTAGCGACGACGGTATGGGTGTGGCTGCCATCATGGCCGTGATGGAGAGCAATGACCTGGAGCATGGTGCACTGGAGGCCCTGATCACGGCCGACGAGGAGACCTGCATGTACGGCGTGAACAACCTGGCTGCCGACACGCTGAAGGGCGACATCCTGCTGAACATTGACAACGAGACCATGGGCGAGTTTGTCATCGGTAGTGCCGGTGGCGTGAACATCACCGCCTCCCTGGGTTACAAGGAGGTGGCTCCCGAGGAGGGTGACGTGGCCGTGAAGATTACCCTGAAGGACCTGAAGGGTGGCCATAGCGGACTGGAAATCTGTGAGGGTCGTGCCAACGCAAACAAACTGATGGCCCGCGTCGTCCGCCAGGCTATCCAGGACGATGATGCACGTCTCTGCTCATGGCACGGCGGCAACATGCGCAATGCCATCCCCCGTACCGCCGAGGTGGTGCTGACCATTCCCTTTGAGAACCTGGACGACCTGAAGGAGCTGGTGGAGTACTGCCGCACGACCTTCGTGGCAGAGTTCCGTGGCGTGGAGGACGAACTGACCCTGACCGTGGAGCCTACGGCCATGCCTGCCGGTCAGATGCCCGAGGAGATTCAGGACAACGTGGTGAATGCCATCACGGCCTGTCACGACGGCGTGCTGCGCTACATTCCCAGCATTCCCGAGGTGGTGGAGACCAGCTCGAACCTGGGCATCATCAACATCGGCGAGGGTGAGGCCAGCGTACTGATCCTGGCCCGCAGCAGCAACGAGACGATGATGGAGTACATCCAGGAAATGCAGGAGGCCTGCTTCAGCATGGCCGGCATGAAGGTGGAATACGGCGGTCAGTATGGTGCATGGCAGCCCAACTTCGACAGTCAGATCACGGCAACGATGGTGAAGGTTCACAAGGACCTCTTCGGCGAGGATGCCAAGGTGCAGGTCTGCCATGCCGGTCTGGAGTGCAGCATCATCGGTGGCGTATATCCCAACATGGATCTGGTGAGCTTCGGCCCCACCCTGCGCAGTCCCCACACGCCCAACGAGCGCTGCAACATTCCCAGTGTGGCCAAGTTCTGGGTGTTCCTGAAGGAACTGCTGAAGAATATTCCCGTAAAATAAGGTCATAGCTCCCATATTGTCGTTTCTGTCGGAAATGTAACACGAACATGTTACAAATCCGACAGAAATGCGTTATGTGAAAGATTTGTGAATAAAATATGAATGATTTGTCAACACAATCCTGCTCGCCAAACGAAGAATAATGGTTAACTTTGCGCCAGAATTGACACGACGTAAACCATTAAACCGATAATCGTCATGAAGAAATTATTGTTGTCTCTCGTTACCCTGTTACTTGCAATTCCCATGATGGCAAAGAACGACGGCAAGGAACTTTCTGCCCTGTTGCAACAGATCATCGCTCAGGAAGAGATTCATCCCGACAGCATCTTCCCGTCCCTTAGGATGCTGGAGCAGAAGCGGCGTGAGACCACCTCACCCCAGCTGAAGGCCATGTATGCCACGGCGCTGGGCAGGTTGTACGTGCTCAGGGCCCACCGTTCGCAGTCGGTCCGCCAACAGATGCAGGCCCATCCGGACAGCATCCAGGAATGGAGCCGGGAGGACTACATGCGTACGGCACGGGAACGCTTCGAGGAGGCACTGGCCGACAAAGACTTGCTCTTCAGCATGCCCGTCAAGGACTGGATTCCGCTGGTGAAGCGGGGTAAGGATGATGCGGTGTTCAGGGGCAACATGCTCTCGGTAGTCTGGCACGCCATGCGTAGCAGCGTGGATGGCGGTAAGCCGGGGTGCGACGAGATGATACAATATTATAAGGTACGCGCGATGCGTGAGGCCGCCTTCTTCATCGAGATGGAACACGTGGGCGAAATCTACGGTCAGAAACGTCAGGACGAACTGGAACGGATCTGCAGGGAGTATGCCGACCTGTCGCTGGCGGCCCAGGCGCAGTTTGAGTTGCTGCAGGAGCAGATATCCCGTGTAGACTGGAGGGTCGTGAACAGACCGGAGGAAAAAGAGAAGAGGTACAGACAGATGCAGGACATCCTGGCACGCTATCCCAAATATGCAAATCGGGGATTCATTGAGAACCAGATGCTGGAGTTGAAGTCGCCTTTGCTGAACTCTATCGTACCCAGGGTCGTCTATTCGGGAAGCGAACTGACCGTACCGGTGACCCACCGCAACCTGAAGGCCTACAGCCTCAGGCTCTACCTTGTACCCGACAGCATTTCCGAGGACTCGGAGGAGGTACGGGAGGATCCGGCCAGATGGCTGATGAAGAACGGGCGGCTTGTGGGTGAGTATAAGCGTGAAGGAAAGGCTGGCACCTCGCCCTTTGAGGAGGTGAAGGACACGGTACGAATCCCCATCCCGGATCATGGTGCATACGTCCTGCTGGCAGATGGCGTGAGTGGAGAGAAACTGAATGAGAAGGTCAGACCGGTGACGAGCTGGTTCATTGCCAGTCACTTCATGCCCATCGGACTGTGGCCGGCAGAACCGGGGCAGGTGATGGTGGTGAACCGCATGACGGGCAAGCCGGAAGCCGACGTGGAGGTGGTGGTCAAGTGGCACTCCAGACGTTCCAACAACGAGAAGGAACTGGAAGAACACTACACGACGGATCAGCGGGGTATTGCCCTGATACCGAACAAGGAGGGCTATTATGCCGAAGCCACCTTGCGAAGGGGGGAGGACTGTCATTACAACGATCCGCTCTCACATGTCTTCGACTATTACTATCGCGATGATTCCGGCAGGGAGGAGATCCACTATGTCCTGAACACCGACCGCAGTATCTACCGTCCCGGTCAGACCATCCAGGTCTCTGGCGTGGTGTACCGGCAGAGGGACTGGGATGCGACGGTGGCAAGGGGGCAGTCGGTTTTCCTGAAGCTGTCCTTCGGGGGCGAGCGCTCGAAGGTGCTGGCCGACACGATGCTGGTCAGCGATGAGTTCGGCTGCTTCTCGACTTCCTTTACCTTGCCTGCCACAGCGAAGTTGGGCGGCTATGAAATCTGGGGCGTCAGTCACTCCAAGTTCATCCGCGTCGAGGAATACAAGCGACCCACCTTCGAGGTAACGATGGACGAGCCCGTGCTGGACAAGGATGTCACCTTCTGCGGAAGGGCTATGACCTACGCCGGCGTACCGGTCCGGAATGCCCGTGTGACGGGTGAGTATACCTGGAATACGGGTTGGCTGAAGCGCATCGGCAGTCCCGTGATGGCTCCGACTCGCATCGATACGCTCTGGACGGACGATGAGGGACGGTTTACGGTCAAGGTGTCCAATACGCTCAAGAAGGACGAGATGGCCTATGGCCGTTGGCTGACCCTGAACGTGGACGTGCTCAACAATAATGGTGAGACGCAACAGGGAAGCCGTTCCGTATCCATCAGTTCCACGCCGCTCCGCATCTCGGCGGATGTGTCCGAACTGCAGGACAAGGAGCGCCTGGAGCCTTGGCGCTTCGACCTGGTCGATGCCCTGGGAAAAGATGTACAGACGGATGTGCAGGTCAGTCTGAAGCAGGAGGGTCGGACGGTATTCACTGCTACGACGGAGAGTAACAAGAGTCTGCGTATCAAGGGACTGGACCAACTGGCTTCCGGTGCCTATACCCTGGTGGCCCTGGCCACGGAAAAGGGCGATACGGCCCGGATGGAGCGACGCGTCGTGCTGTTCTGCATGGACGATCAGCAACTACCCGTGGACACCACGAGCTGGTTCTATTGTCCCTCGGAATATTTCTCTGCTACCCAGCCGGCCAGGGTGCAGGTGGGCAGTTCGCTGAAGGATGTGACCGTCTACTGCGTCAATACGACGGACGGGAAGCGACTCGCAACCCAGACCGTCACGTTGCCCGAGGGCGGCTGTCATACCTTCTCTATCCCGTATACGGAGGGGATGGGACATGGGGCTTCGGCCGACCTGTTCTTCGTGAAGGACGGCAAGGTGTACATGCAGAGCTTCGGCTTTAGTCTGGAGCAGCCCGACCGTGAACTGAAGACGAGGTGGACGACCTTCCGTGACCGTCTGAAGCCCGGTCAGCAGGAGAAGTGGACCCTGCATATCAGCCGGCCCGACGGTTCGCCGGCCCAGGCCAACCTGCTGGCGACACTCTATGACGGATCGCTGGATGCCATTGCTCCCCATGCCTTGTCGATGCAGGTTTGGCGCAACACGTGGATCAGGCCCCTCAACCACAATTTCTTCATGTCTTATCCCCGTAGCAACAACCTGTTCTTCTTCCTGAAGTACAAGAAGGAATACCAGTGGATGTTCAGCGAACTGGACGGACAGTATTTCGAGCAGCAGATTCCTGCCATGGGAGATAGGATCCTGTATGCCAAGGGGGTGGCTATACCCGAGCGTCATATATCGTTCTCAACGAAAGGCATTTCGGCCCGGGAATTTGAGGGACTGGGTGTCACCAGTGTGGACGAAGCCCTGCAAGGGCGCATCGCTGGACTGGATATCGTGGCAAATTCGGAAGAGTTGGGTACTGGTGCCATGCGCCTGAGGGGAAAGGCCAAGGCTACCGGGGAGGTTGTGGCGGCGGAGGCTGCCATGGAAATGGCGGAACCAGACATGATGGCGGACGGTGAAGCGGAGGCAGATGTGGCTGGCATGGACTGGTCGGCCTTGCGTACGAACTTCAACGAGACGGCCTTCTTCTATCCCCAGCTCCGCACCGACGAGAAGGGTGAGGTGAGCATTGAGTTTACCCTGCCGGAGAGTCTGACCCGCTGGCACCTTTTGGGCATGGCTCATACGAAGGATATGATGACGGGTAAGGTGGACGAGGGTATCGTGGCCCAGAAGTCGCTGATGGCCCAACTGTTCCTGCCCCGATTCCTGCGTGTAGGCGACCAGGCCACGTTGACGGCTACCATTCAGAATATCAGCGAGGAACAGACGGAGAAGGGTACGGCGGTATTCGAATTGCTGGATGCCCGGACAGAGAAGGTGCTGCTGCGTCGCAAACTGAACTTCGGTCTGGAGGCCAAGCAGGACACGGTGTTCTATATAGATTATAAGGTGCAGGATCTCCACACCGACCTGATCTGCCGTTGGGTGGCCAAGGGCCGGGAGAGCAGCGATGGCGAACAGCGTCTGTTGCCTGTGCTGTCGGATCGCGAGACGGTGGTGACGACCAAGGCTCTGACCTTGCTGAAGGAGGGTGTGGAGAACGTTAGGTTAGACAAACTCTTCCCTGGCGATGCCACAGAGCGTCATCTGACCGTGGAATATACGACCCACCCCATTTGGAATGCCATCGAGGCCTTGTCCGACCTGGCCAAGCCCACTTGTGAGGACGTGCTCTCGCTGGCCTCGGCCTACTATGCCGCCTCCCTGACGCAATACATCCGCGGACAGGTTCCTGATAGCGAGAAGGTGCTGAAGGTCAGCAAGGTCAGCATGGACTTTGCCCTGGAACAGACCTTCGACAAACTGAAGAATATTCAATGTACCGACGGTTCCTTTACCTGGTTCCCGGGTATGG
>JAZRVZ010000130.1:0-6290 GCA_045599425.1 Bacteroidaceae bacterium
CCTGGTCCTGAGGATTCACCATCTGTGATACGGAATAGTTGATCATGTCTGTTTGGTTTAAATTGTTTGGTTTGGTTTTTGCAAAATGGGGTCAGCCCCCATTTGTCATTTCTCTCTCTCGGTGACCCGTCTCAGTCCTGCGGCGGACTTCGTCAAGTCCTGCGGCGGATTTCATCAAGTCCTGCGGTCGACTGGCGCCTGTCGCCCTAAGGACCTGGATGTGCCTGCCGGCGGGCTACATCCTGCCACCGCGGTGGCTGATCACCTTTTGTACTGCAAAGTTACGACATCCGGGAGGGACGCTGACCGTCTCTGTCCGCCTTGTGCATTTATTTCCGCTTATGTCCGTTTATGTCCGTTTCCGTATGATGATTCTGCCCTGATTACTTGCGTATGTTGTAAATAATTCGTATCTTTGTATATTCAAATTCAATATACTCGGAACTATGAAAAGCAAGTCAAAATCAGAGATTGCGGATGCTGCAGGTGTGTGCCAGAAGACGCTGGCCCGATGGATGAGGGGACATCGGGAAAAGCTGCGTGCCATGGGGGTATCGCCCTCGCAGCGCATCCTGACGCCCAGGGCTGTGGAGTATGTGTGCCGGGAGTTCGGCATCCACGAGGAGGACTTTTAGGTCGGACTTTCAGCCCTTTTCGGTTTGACGGTTCAACGGTTGGCCATCTACTCCCTTCCACCATTCCCCGAAGTCCTTGCATCCATCGGGTGCCGGGGTGGCGATGATGCTGGCGCCGAGCTGGTTGGCCAGGCGGATGATGCGGTCACGCAGTTCCATGCCTGCGGCATCGTTGTCGTGCACCATGTGCCAGCGCAGGATACCACGGTCGCGCAGCGGCAGGAAGTCCTCGGGACGGAGGAGGGTGGCTGAGGCTACGGCGATGCCGTGGTGGCCGGCAGAGGCCATGGCCAGGAGATCCGTGGGACCCTCGGCAATCCACAGCTCCTCGGTGGGACTGAGGTGGGGGATGATCTGCAGGCCGAAGGCGGAGGTGCGGCTGCCAGGCTGGAAGAGGAAGCGGGGAGAAGACCCTCCCCCCTGCCCCTCCCTCAAAGGGAGGGGAGAGGTTTGGGGACAAGGCTTGTGACTGGCTTCGGGCAAAGAGCAGAGGGGAGAAGCTGGGTAAACAGGTGAGAGGCGGCGGTTCTGCACGCCGATGAGCTGGCCGTCGGGGGAGTAGTAGGGCAGTTCCAGCCAGTCGGTGCCACGGCGATCCGTCCAGGAGTTCAGGCGGTACCAGGAGGCCACGCTGGGCGAGATGTGGCGCTCCTGAAAGAGGAAGCGGCGGGCGGCATCGTTGAGCCGTGGATGGAGGAAATGGCGGGCGTAGCGAAGGGCGTCGAAGGTGGGAGGTGTGACAGCGCCGATAGTACCGGTATTCATGTGTCCTGCCGAGCCGAAAGTACCCGTAATCTTGTGTCCGCAGTCATGGCTGGGCTGGGTGGTCAGGATCACGCCGTACTGTTCGGCCAGGTAATGGCAGGCCTCGGGAAACGTCTTGCCCAGGACGAGCCGGACCAGCCCAATCGTGTCCACGCCCTTGTGGTTGCAGCTGAAGCAGGAGCACTTGCTGTGCGCACGATTCACCACGAAGCTGCCCTTGTGGCGGTCGGCATGTCCCGGGAAGGGGCAGAGGGCGCGGCGGTGCTCATCCACCTGCGTGCCCAGGTGGGCCAGGAGGCTGACGATGTCGATTTCTCTAAGTCTTTGTATATCTGTTTTTTCCATAAGATTCGCTTTGTGTTGTTCTTGGTGAAGTTAGCAAATGGGGTCTAGACCCCATTTGCTATTCAGCAACCTTCACTATGCTCACTTTTCACTTTTCACTTGAATCAAGGGTTATGACCTTGATTCACTCGGATGCTTCCTGAGGTACTCCTCGGTCTTGGTGTAGAGGCCGGTCTGGGCGGAGTGGGTGATGAACTTGCGGTGGAGCCACTGTCGCAGTTGTTCGCCGGTACCCTCCTTGGGTTTGTCCATCGTGATGCGGAGAGCTTCAAGCTGAGCTTCGCTGAAACTTTCGGGCAGACCGTCGAGCATATTCCTTGGCCCGCACTTGGCAGCTTCGCGGGTTCCCGTGTCGCCACCCTTGAGCATGTCGCCGTAGACGCGCATCTTTGACCAGATATCCAGCGCACAGATATATTCCACCCACTCGCCCATGGCGCGTGTCCACTGCTGTCCGTTGAGCACCCACATGATGCATCCGCATTTCCATGCATACTGTATGGCTCTCTTGCCCATGTCCCATGCAATGTCGTCGTCCATCAGGTCGGCAAAGGCAGCCATGTCCACAGCCAGTCGGTCTGCCAGCTTGTTGAGCTGCGGTATGACGAAGCGTCCGTGACATTCCTCCAGGCGCTTCAGGTAGACGTCGATGGTTGCCAGGAAGGCCTCGTTGTATTCTCCCTGGCGAGGAATCTTGCCACTGCGTCCATTGCGTGGCTTGTAGAAGGTGTGGATGCGTCCGAGCGTACCGTTGAAGAGCTCGTTGCGATAGAACTTGCGTGCAGCGTAGGGCGTAGAGGACATGGTGATGTTGACGCGGAAGATGGGGTTGCCCGTGATGCCGTTGGCCGTGGCGCGCATGGCACCGTCGCGCACGCGGTCGTTGAAGTTTCGCATCATCTCCGATACTTGCTTGTGTCCGCCGCACATGCGATCCGCCATCTCCACCTCGGGCAGGTTGAAGTACTGGCTGTGATTGCCGTCAAGCTCCAGCGCCATGGCATTGGCGAGCAGGGCCGGAGCCGTGGTGTTGGCCGGAGGGAAGTAGAGCGCAGCGTCCGGGCGTGCCGGCTTGTCCTTGTTGGCACCCTTGGACTGAACGGTCTTCGACCATTCCACGATCTTCTGCATCTCGGCCTGGTCGTGCATTCTGAGCTTGCGTGCCAGGGCTTCAATGAGGCTCGTCATTTCACCCTTGTTCATGCCTGATTCGGCTATCAGGTGGCTCATCATGCCGCAGAGTTCCATCCAAACGTTGCTTGGATGCTTGAATTCCGCACCGCTGACGTGTTCTGCCAGAAGGGGGAAGATGGTGGGAATGATGACGCTATCCATGCCTTCTGACAGCTGCGTGGAAAGTTTTTGCAAGGGCTCAAGGCCTTTTCCATAGCGAGGACGCTTCAGGGGAGTAGGTTTTGTGATGTCGTAAATCATTGTATTTTAAGCTTTTAATAGAGTAATTCCGTATTGAGCGTGACAGTGTGACAGTTGTGACAGTTGTTTTTTGAGAGGTGTGCTTCTCTTCCTTTCTATTATTTTAGTTATATAACTATTTATATATCAATATATTAGAATATAATATCAGATAGAATTGAAGACAGGTGGGGTATCAAAATTTAATTGTCACACTGTCACAACTGTCACGCTTGAATGTTTCTTGTGTTGTTTCAGTGAGAGGGACTTCCGTCGCATTATAGGCAGGATCCTTCTCACTCCAAAGCCCCCTCCCCGGGTGGGGAGGGATGACGTTGGTTTTAGAGCTCGCCCTTGAGCTTGGCCAGGCCGATAAGGTAGTCGAACTCCTCCAGGAAGCGGCTCTCGGTGGCCTGCTCGGTGGGCAGGCTGACGGTGATGCGGCGGCGCAGTCCCTGGGGTGAGCTGTAGAGTGCGGCGCAGTCGGAGCTGACCAGTCGGCGGAGTCGACGGCTGCGGTGGTGGCTGACTGGCTGCAGGCGGTCCACATGAACCATGCCTGAGGCGTTGACTACGATGCTGGCCTCACAGCCGATGGGGGTGATGCGCACGGGGCGCTCGGTGACGATGTGTCTTGTTTTCATATTTGAAATGGGAATTAAGAAAAAGGGTTGATTAAATGAGTTTTGTGATACGGATCTCGTTGCTGTAGCGCGTGTTGCCCTCCTTGTCC
Source organism: Bacteroidaceae bacterium (assembly GCA_045599425.1). Lineage (GTDB taxonomy): Bacteria > Bacteroidota > Bacteroidia > Bacteroidales > Bacteroidaceae > Physcousia. The sequence continues at coordinate 3,892 of JAZRVZ010000130.1, forward strand.
TTGAACTCTCGTACGGTGGTCTGCATCTGCGCCATGTGCATGACCGCGGGGTCAAACTGCACCTGGGCCTGACTGCGGGCCATGTCGCCTGTCATCTCGGCGTAGAAGGTATCGATGCCTGTGCTGAGGACGAAGCCTCGGCTGGCAAACACTTGGTTCTGGCCCTCGCGGTCCTGGTACTGGTGTTCCTGAAGAGGGAACTGCTGTAGAACGGAAACAAGTTTTTCCATAATGTACTGTTGTTTTGTTTGTAATAAATTAATAATGTTAAGTTATGTCGTTTTCTCATTTCGACGGTGCAAAGTTCGGGTTTCCTATTTTCCATGCAATTCTATAATCATTTTTTTTATAGAAAAAATAAAGAGGGCATAGAGTCCTACAGTAACTGTCAGAATATCAAATGTTATAGCAAAATAAAAAAATCCCAACCTCATGCGAGATTGGGATATAGAGCATTTGTAGAAATCTATAGAAAATGCTTAGAAATATGTTCTCTATGTTTTGATTATTTTTTCAATGTACTTTTCAAGGAATGGTAGAATTTCCCTGTACCCTTTATCATCTGTTTTTTTCCCTTTGCTGAAGGGACTATTCAGGTTTTTCAGTTCACCAAAGATTTTTTTAAGGATGTGTTGAGGTTCCCCATAAAAGAAATCGTATGAATAAAACAGACCACATATTTTCGCCCATGTAATTTCCAGTCTGGTATTTCCGTCTTTTTTACATGTTGTTCGTCCACTCGTTAATAGTTTCCATAGCTTCTCTGGCATCTGTCTGTCGTCTGCATCCAGCCTTGACGGTTCCCGGCCAAGTACGACATCCACGAAATCCTTCACATTTTCCATCGTTGCAGGTGCTTTCCAGTCACCCTTGTTGATGTACTTCATGATGCTGTCGAAGATGGTCTGGCGATCACGAGAGAGGGTTTCTGGTTCATCATTACCCACTTGACTCATGTACTTTAATTCCGTGTATTGAGCAATAAGATTTGGAAACATACCACATTGAATAGCCATGTGCCGATGCATAAGCATAAAAAGGCCGTCCCATTCTTTCGAGCTTGGTATTGTTAAGGAACCAGCCATTACCCACGGTTTTATCAGGATAGGTTCTTTTTTAGGAAAAATCCGAGATATATACTCAACAGCATTTCGTACTTTTTCGCTCAGATAGCAGTCTGTTCGACCATCATACTCAAATCTGGAAGAATTAAGTTTTTCTATGTCGCCATTTTCGATACAATCCCAATATTCCATGTTAACTTTCATCATTCGATCCCAGTCTTCACGATCAAAATCCTCTTTAAGATTGGATTCGCGCAACCATTTCTCTATATAGGTATACATCATGCGTTGCTCCAGATAAACCTCATCCTTGTTCATATACAGAAGTTGATTGAAAGCTTTGACAACATCTTCTTCAAAAATAGACAATGGTGCCAACATCTCGCTTGTTTTGCATACACACCTATATATATCATCGCAAAGTATATTGATTTTTACCATATCCTCCGAATCAAGATATGGGTCTAATGAATCTTCGAACTCTTTAGCTGCATCTTTCCAGGTTTTCTTGTCCTCTTCAACATCCTCCTTCAATAACAATAAAAAGTGCATCGCCTCAAACACTTCCCGATCATGCGCTATTTGAAACCCAGGTCTCAGACATATCTTCTCAACTATTTTTAGTCGTTCATCAACTGCATTGTAGAATATTTCTAGCTTCTTGATCGTCTTCTCTGATGGTCTGCAAACATAAGCAATATCCCAGAAGGGCAAATCCATTCGGGTTTGTTTCACTCTATTGCACCCTTCAATACATTTCGTATTCGTACACCAATCATTTACACCATTATTAATGAAAAGTTCTCTATATTTTTCTATAACAGTACCCATAATCGTTTATATTAAGTCCCTCCTACCTACTCTCATTCACAAAATACATCTCCTCATAGTCTTCCCTGCTCACCACCGTGTCAAAGCCTCCCACGGGGCTGTTGTCCTTCTGCGAATTGTCGAAACCGATGTACTCCAGCGATGCGTCCTCGTAGCGCTTGAATTTATACACGGCATCGTTCATCAGCGCCGAGTTGAAGACGTTGAGCGACACCAATAGCTCGAAGTCCTTCACGTCCAGGCCCGTAACCTTGTGGAAAAGTCCCGGCTCCAACTGCGTGATGACATCCTTCAGGCATTGCTCGCGATAGTCGGTGAGGTACATGAATACAGGTACACGCGTGGCAAACTTTATGAGCTTCTCCTGAATCATCTTGCGCTTCGACTTCATCTCCTTCTCGTCATCTGAGAGTTTCTTCTTCTCCTTGGTCGTCAGGTCCTGGTCGTTTGCCTTTGCCTTGGCTTTCTTTATCGCATCGCTCTTGTTGATGATGGTCTCTATGT
>JAZRVZ010000131.1:0-11432 GCA_045599425.1 Bacteroidaceae bacterium
CGAAAACCCGAAAACAACAACAACTAAATATCAAAACCAACATGAAGACAAGAAACATTATGACCGTTCTGGCAGGTGCCGCCCTGATGGCGAGCTGCTTCAAGCCCCTGCCCACGGAGAAGTCGGGCATCGACCTGGCCAATCTGGACACCACCTATCAGGCAGGTGCCGATTTCTACATGTATGCCACCGGTGGCTGGCAGAAGGCCAATCCCCTGACCGAGGAGTACAGCCGGTATGGCAGCTTTGACGTGCTGCAGGAGGACAACAATGCCCGTCTGCGTTCCATCATCGACAGCGTGGCTGCGCTGCAGGGACTGAAGGAGGGCAGCATCGAACAGAAGATTGCCGACCTCTACAACTCGGCCATGGACAGCGTGACGCTCAACGAGCACGGTCTGGATGACCTGCGCGGCCTGCTGAAGGCCGACGGCTACGGCACTCCCGGTGCTGCCGCCGAGTGGAACAAGACCGTCTGGCCCGGCATGCAGCGCCAGGGCATACCCGGATTCTTCAGCATCTACATCGGTGCCGACGAGAAGGACAGCAAGAACAACATCGTGAACATCTGGCAGGGCGGTATGACGCTGGGCCAGAAGGACTACTACGTGGACGAGGATGAGGCTACCACCGCCATCCGCGAGGCCTACAAGCAGTACATCGTGGACCTGTGCAGGCACGACGGGTTCTTCGAGGAGGATGCCGCGAAGATCATGCAGGACGTGATGCGCATCGAGACCCGCCTGGCCAAGGCCAGCAAGAGCATGACCGAGCTGCGTGATCCCGAGGCCAACTACAACAAGCTCTCGTATGCCGAGCTGAAGGAGCAGTTCGGCGGCATCGACTGGGATGGCTATTTCGGTATCTTCACCGACCGCTACAACGAGATCCAGGAGGTCATCGTGGGTCAGCCCCAGGCCATCCACGAGGTGGAGAAGATCCTGAGGGAGGAGAGTCAGGAGGCCCTGCAGAACTACTACCTGTGGCATGCCATCGACATGTCTGCCAGCTACATCGACGATGAGGCCCGTGCCCTGAACTTCGGCTTCTACGGCACCACCATGAGCGGCAAGACCGTGGACAAGCCCCGCTGGAAGCGTGCCGTGGCCAGTGTGGAGGGTTGCCTGGGCGAGGCCCTGGGTCAGCTCTACGTGGCCCGTTTCTTCCCCGCTGCCGCCAAGGAGCGCATGGAGAAGCTGGTGGCCAACCTGCAGGTGGCCCTGGGTGAGCGCATCGCCGTGCAGGACTGGATGAGCGACGAGACGAAGAAGGTGGCCCAGGAGAAGCTGGATGCCTTCTACGTGAAGGTGGGCTATCCCGGCAAGTGGAAGGACTACGGTACCGTGAAGATCGGCAAGAGCTACCTGCAGAACGTGCTGGCCTGCGGCGAGTGGGAGATCCAGGAGATGATCAACGAGAAGCTGAACAAGCCCGTGGACAAGGATGAGTGGCACATGACCCCCCAGACGGTGAATGCCTACTACAACCCCACGACCAACGAGATCTGCTTCCCCGCCGGCATACTGCAGCCTCCCTTCTTTGACATGGAGGCCGACGATGCCTTCAACTATGGCGCCATCGGCGTGGTGATCGGTCATGAGATGACCCACGGATTCGATGACCAGGGTTCGAAGTATGACAAGAACGGCAACCTGGTGACCTGGTGGAGCGAGGAGGACACGAAGAACTTCGAGGAGCGCATCGAGGTGATGCGTCAGTACCACAACAAGATCGAGGTGCTGCCCGGCCTCTTTGCCAACGGCAGTCTGACCCTGGGTGAGAACATGGCCGACCATGGTGGTCTGATGGTGGCCTTCCAGGCCTTCCGGAATGCCACGAAGGAGGCTCCCCTGAGCGTCATCGACGGTTTCACGCCTGATCAGCGCTTCTTCCTGGCATACGCCAACGTATGGGGCCAGAACATCCGCGAGGCTGAGATCCAGAAGCGCGTGAAGAGTGATCCCCACCAGTTGGGCATGTGGCGCGTCAACGGTCAGCTGCCTCACATCGATGCCTGGTACGAGGCCTTCGGCATCACCGAGAAAGACCCCATGTTTATTCCCAAGAAGGACCGTGTAACCATCTGGTAAAATGCCATTAAGACTTCCCGATAAACTGCCCGCGATAGATCTGTTGAAGGACGAAAACATCTTCGTCCTCAACGACTCTCGTGCCAACAGCCAGGACATCCGTCCGCTGCGCATCGTGATACTGAACCTCATGCCGCTGAAGATCACCACGGAGACCGACCTGGTGCGCATCCTCTCCAACTCGCCCCTGCAGCTGGAGATCTGCCTGATGAAGGTGAAGGCGCACACCAGCAAGAATACGCCCGTGGAGCACATGCAGGCCTTCTACCGCGACTTTGAACTGATGCGCGAGGAGAAGTTCGACGGCATGATCATCACCGGTGCCCCCGTGGAGCATCTGGAATATGAGGACGTGACCTACTGGGAGGAGATCAGCGAGATCTTCTCCTGGGCACGTACCCATGTCACCAGCACGCTCTACATCTGCTGGGCGGCCCAGGCCGGACTGTACTACCACTACGGCGTGCCCAAGTATCCGTTGCCCGAGAAGATGTTCGGCATCTTCCCTCAGAAGCTCCTGACGCCTGCACTGCCTATCTTCCGTGGGTTCGACGATTTCTTCAACATGCCCCACAGCCGTCATACCGAACTGCGTCGTGAGGACATCCTGAAGGTACCCGAACTGACCCTGATTGCCGAGGGCGAGGAGAGCGGCGTGGGCATCGTCATGGCACGCGGAGGCCGCGAGTTCTTCATCACGGGCCACAGCGAGTATTCGCCCTATACCCTGGACACGGAGTACAAGCGTGACCTGGGCAAGGGACTGCCCATCCACAAGCCCTTCAACTATTACAAGGACAATGACCCCTCCCAGCCGCCCCTGGTTACCTGGCGCGGCCACGGCAACCTGCTTTTCAGCAACTGGCTGAACTACTACGTCTACCAGGAGACCCCGTACGATATAAACGATATACACTAACCCCTCATGCCCGAAGATTTTCCTTCGGGTACATCCTTCCTTCACATGCCCCAGTCCATTGAACTCCTTGCCCCTGCCCGCGACCTGCTTACCGGCCGCGAAGCCGTCCTGCATGGTGCCGATGCCGTCTACATCGGCGCCCCGCGCTTCGGTGCCAGAGCTGCTGCGGGCAACAGTGTGGAGGACATCCGGGAACTCTGTGCCTTCGCCCACCTCTACGGCGTCCGCGTCTACGTCACCCTCAACACGATTCTCTACGACGAGGAACTGGAGGAAGCTCGTGCGCTGGCGCTGGAATTGAGGGAAGCCGGCGTGGATGCCTTCATCGTGCAGGATCTTGCCTACCTGGAATTGTTGAAGGATGCCCCCTCAACCATAAACCTTCATGCCTCCACGCAGATGGACAACCGTACGGCCGGGAAGGTGCAGTGGCTCTATGAGCAGGGATTCAGGCAGGCCGTACTGGCACGCGAACTGACGCTTGAGGAGATTGCCGAAATCCACCGTCAGGTGCCGCAGATGGCCCTGGAGGCCTTTGTGCACGGGGCAACCTGTGTCAGCTACAACGGACAGTGCTATGCATCGCAGCATTGTTTCGGACGAAGTGCCAACCGGGGCGAGTGTGCCCAGTTCTGCCGCTTGCCCTTCGATCTGCTGGATGGCGAAGGCAGGGTGCTGGTGCATCAGCGGCACCTGCTCTCCCTGCATGACATGAACCGCAGCGATGACCTGGAGGCGATGCTGGATGCCGGTGTGGTGAGTCTGAAGATCGAGGGCAGGCTGAAGGATATGGCGTACGTAAAGAACGTCACGGCCTGGTACCGCCAGCGCCTGGACGAGATTTTCCGTCGCCGGCCGCAGGACTACCGTCGCAGTTCCCTGGGTGAGTCGCACTTCGGCTTCACGCCCAACCTCTCCCGCTCCTTCAACCGGGGCTTCTCCGATTATTTCCTGCATGGACGCAAGCCGGACATGGTGCAGCCTGCCACGCCCAAGAGCATGGGCGAGCGGGTGGGTACGGTGAAGGAGATCCGACGGGGGTGCTTCACGGTGCGTGGCGTGGCCTCGTTCTGCAACGGCGATGGTCTCTGCTTCCTGGACGGCGACGGTAGGTTGCAGGGTTTCCGTGTGAACCGTGTGGAGGGCAACTGTCTCTACCCAAAGGAAATGCCCCGCGGTCTCCAGCCCCGCATGACGCTCTACCGCAACTTCGACCAGGACTTCGAGGCCCGGCTCTCCCGTCCCACGGCCACCCGGCGCATCGCCCTGGACTGGCAGCTGAAGCGTCAGGGTGACGGTTTTCTGCTTGCTGCCACCTGCGAGGATGGACTTTCCGTCTTCCGCACCTTCTCCCTGGAGCTCCAGGCTGCCCGCAGTCCTCAGGCGGAGGCTGCCCGCCGACAGCTGGAGCGCCTGGGCGATACCTGCTACGAGGCACGCTCCGTGGAGGTTTCCATTCCCTTTGATGAGGCTCATTCTGCCGATTGCTTCATCCCGGCCAGCATCCTGGCCGCCTGGCGCCGCGAGGTGATGGATGCCCTTGCCACCGTTCGTCGTGACTCTGTCGCGACGTGTCCCCCCGCTTCACCCGCGACGTGTCCCTCCTCTCCCTCCGCGTCCGTCTCCCTGCTTTCCGCCTTCTCCCGCAAGCAGTCTTCCCCCGGTCACTTCACCTACCTGGCCAATGTCTCCAACCGTCTGTCCCGCCAGCTTTTCCTGTCTCAGGGTGCTACGGCGGTGGATGATGCCCTGGAGGTTGACGGTACACGTGCCGACGTACTGATGACCACCCGCTATTGCATCCGCTACGAGCTGGGACTTTGTCCGCATCATCAGGGAGCGCGTGCCGTGCAGCTCTCCCTGCGCTCGGCCGACGGCAGGGTGTTCCCGCTTTTTTTTGATTGCAAAAACTGTCAGATGCAGGTTCGCGTATGAGAAACACCGCTCTTCTGATGCTTCTGTTGCTTGCGGCCCTGATAGGCGTGTCCTGCAACGATGAGGCCTTCCGTGACTCGGAATGGTCGGAGGTGCGCGACTCCCTGAGCGACGATTCCGACAGGATCCATGTGGAGAGCTTTGCCCTGTCCCACCACTATTCCGTTGGATTCAATTTTGAGGTCAGGACGGACACGATGGTGCTGCTCTCGGATATCCGCTATTCCGAGGGATTGCTGTTCACCTCGCCGGATTCCGTTCCGCTGCGGGAGGGCGATCAGATCCTGGTGGCAGAGATTGCCAGGGTGCCGTCTGACGCGGAGGACAGTATCTGGGTGCGACTGGTACGGGATGCCGGATGCCTGGGGTGGGCGCGCGAGAGCTACATGCTGCGCAATGTGACGCCCAGTGATCCCATCAGCATCGGTATCATGCTGTTCAGTGACCTGCATTACGGATTGGCATTCGGTTTCCTGGGATGCTTCATCGTACTGCTGGCCCTGCGCGTCGTCTCCTACCGCAGGCACTGCCGGCGCCATCCCAGGCTTCGCCACAGTTTCCTGCGCTACATGCCGCTGCCTCACATCAATGACATCTGCAGCCCCTATCCCTTGTTGCTGTACCTCACGCTGGCCGGTTCGGCGGTGTTCTACAGCACCATGCAACTGTATGCACGGCAGACCTGGCAGCATTTCTATTTCCATCCCACACTCAATCCCTTTGCCGTACCCTGGGTACTGGGCGCCTTCCTGGTGTCGCTGTGGCTCATGCTGCTGTTCTTCCTGGCTACGCTCATCGACATGGTGCGACAGCTTGACTTTTACCGGCTCTGCATGTACTTCTGTTCCATGCTGGCACTCCTGGCCGGACTCTACGTGTTCTTTTCCCTCACCACGCTATACTACGTCGGATACTTCATCTTTCCTGTGTATGTGGTGGTCTCTATATGGTACTACTGGCGCTATACGCGTCCCCGGTACACTTGTGGCAACTGTGGCATTCCCCTGCACGACAAGGGTGTCTGTCCCCATTGCCATTGCATGAATGAATAGACAAACTGAAAGCTGAAGGCTTCGCGCAAGCGAGGAAAACTGAAAGCTGAAGGCTTCGGACAAGCGATGAAAATGTCCAAAATGAAAGTTGAAAATGGCAAAGGATAAGACCGTCTACGTCTGCGAACATTGCGGACAGGAAAGCAGCAAGTGGCTGGGCAAGTGTCCCGCTTGCGGACAGTGGGGCACCATGAAGGAGTTCCGCATACAGGCTGAGAAGCCCGCATCTGCCGTGGTGCGTGCTGCCCTGCAGGCGGCCGGCACGGACGGCAAGCGCAAGAACCGTCCCCAGCCGGTCGGCGAAATCCAGGCAAATGAGGAACCGCGCATTGACATGCTCGACGGTGAACTGAACCGTGTACTGGGTGGCGGATTGGTGCCCGGAAGCCTTGTGCTGCTGGGCGGCGAACCGGGCATAGGCAAGAGTACCCTGGTGCTCCAGACGGTCCTGTGCCTGCAGGATCAGCGGAAGATACTGTATGTCAGCGGTGAGGAGAGTGCCAGGCAGATCAAGCTCCGGGCCGTCCGTCTGGCGGGTGCATCCGGTTCGGCTTCGCTGCTGATCCTTACGGAGACTTCCCTGGAGGAGATCTTCCGCCATATCGGTGAGGTGCAGCCCGACCTGGTCGTCATCGACTCCATCCAGACCATCCAGACAGAGACGGTGGACAGTTCGCCCGGCTCGCTTTCGCAGATCCGTGAGTGTGCGGCGTCGCTGCTGAAGTATGCCAAGACGGCGGGCAGCGTGAGCATCCTGCTCATCGGCCACATCACGAAGGAGGGCACGCTGGCAGGTCCTAAGGTACTGGAGCACATCGTGGACACGGTGCTGCAGTTCGAGGGCGACCAGCATTACATGTACCGCATCCTGCGTGGCATCAAGAACCGTTTTGGCAGCACCAGCGAGTTAGGCATCTACGAGATGCGGCACGACGGTCTCCGTCAGGTGACCAACCCCAGCGAACTGCTGCTGAGCGACAATCGCGAAGGCCTCTCCGGCGTGGCCATCGCGAGTGCCATCGAGGGGGTGCGGCCCTTCCTCATCGAGACGCAGGCACTGGTCAGCACGGCGGCGTATGGTACGGCGCAGCGCAGCACCATCGGTTTTGAGGGCAAGCGCCTGAACATGCTCCTGGCCGTGCTGGAGAAGCGTGTCGGTTTCAAACTGGCACAGAAGGATGTGTTCCTGAACATTGCCGGCGGCCTGAAGGTCACCGACCCTGCCCTTGACCTCAGCGTCATTGCGGCCGTGCTGAGCAGCAATGTGGATGCGCCCATCGAGGGCAGCGTCTGCATGGCTGGCGAAGTGGGACTGAGTGGTGAGATCCGTCCCGTGGCGCGCATCGAGCAGCGCATTGCCGAGGCTCAGAAGCTGGGTTTCCGGCGCATGCTCCTGCCTGCCCATAACCTCAAGGGACTGAATCCCCATGACTACAAGATAGAACTGGTGCCCGTCAGCAAGGTGAGCGAGGCCGTAAGAGAATTGTTTGGCTGATGAAGAACTTCCTTGTCATCATACTCCTCTGCATGCTGTCTGATATGGCTAAGGCGCAGGATTCCTTTACTATCTTGCAGATTCCCGACAGCATTTTCCAGCACATGGAAGGCAAATCCTTTGCCAAGGGATGTACGACCGAACGCTCCGAACTGCGATACCTCAGGGTACTGCACTACGATGAACAAGGCAAGGTGCAGACGGGCGAACTGGTGTGCAACAAGGCCATTGCACAGGACCTTATCGACATCTTCCGTGAGCTTTACCGTCAGCACTACGTCATTGCACGCATGAAACTCATCGACGAATATGATGCCGATGACCAGCGCAGCATGACGGACAACAATACCTCCTGCTTCAACTTCCGTTTCGTGAGTGGCACGAAGACGGTGAGCAAGCACGGCAAGGGTATGGCCATTGACATCAATCCATTGTATAATCCGTATGTGCGGGTGCGTAACGGCAAGACCATCGTCGAACCCCTTGCCGGCGAGCCTTATGCCTCCGGTCGCGATGCCGGGAAAAAGACGGGTAAGCTGAAGGGTTACAAACAGATGATTGACCGAAACGACCTCTGCTACAAGCTGTTCATTCAGCATGGCTTCCGATGGGGAGGTGCATGGCGCTCCAGCAAGGACTATCAGCACTTCGAGAAGTAAGTCCCAATAAACTTTTTTTTTCATTTTTAATCATTAACTCATTTGATACACGAATTTCAAGTCCGGCTTCTGCCCGAACAGGCAGCCAATGAAAATAGCATCAAGCAGAACGTGGCACGCGAGAAAGGTCTCGATCCGCGTTCCATCACCGCCGTGCGCGTGTTGCGCCGTGGCATTGACGCCCGTCAGCGAACCATTTTCATCAACCTGACCGTCCGCGTCTTCGTGCGCGAGCAACCCACCGAACCCGAATACCAGGAAACCATCTATCCCTGCGTGGATGATGCCCCAGAGGTCATTGTGGTAGGTGCGGGGCCTGGTGGCTACTTTGCCGCCTTGAGATTGATTGAGCTGGGATTCCGTCCCATCGTCATCGAGCGTGGCAAGGATGTGCGTGAGCGCAAGAAGGACATTGCCCGCATCCGACCCGAGCAGTGTGTCAATCCTGAATCGAACTATTCCTTCGGTGAGGGCGGTGCCGGTGCCTACAGCGACGGCAAGCTCTACACGCGCAGCAAGAAGCGTGGCAACAGCGAGAAGATCCTGAATGTCTTTGTGCAGCATGGTGCTTCGGCGGCCATCCTTAGCGATGCCCATCCCCACATCGGCACGGACAAGCTTCCGCGTGTCATTGAGAACATGCGCAATACCATCCTGCGATGCGGCGGCGAGGTGCATTTTCAGACAAGGATGACGGGGCTTATCATCGAGGGCGACCAGGTGAGGGGAATTGAAACGGTGCAGGTTGTAGGCGGAAGCGGGGCTTCAAGCCATCGAAATCCCGATTCCTCGAATCCTCTAAATCCCGGATCTCCGGATTCCCGGGATCCCGAGTCTTCGGTAAATAAGGAAAATGAATCCACCGTGGAGCGCAGTTTCCTGGCATCTGCCGTTATCCTTGCCACGGGTCACAGTGCCCGCGATGTCTACGAGTGGCTCCATCAGAACCAGGTGGAGATTGAAGCCAAGGGCTTGGCCGTGGGCGTGCGACTGGAGCATCCGTCGATGCTCATCGACCAGTTGCAGTACCATCGTCGCGAGGGTAGGGGTCAGTACCTCCCCGCTGCTGAGTACAGCGTGGTGCAGCAGGTGGACGGACGTGGTGTCTACAGCTTCTGTATGTGTCCCGGTGGCTTTGTCGTACCTGCCGCCACGGGTGACGAGCAGATTGTGGTGAACGGTATGTCGCCCAGCAACCGCGCCGGCAAGTGGAGCAACAGCGGTATGGTGGTGGAATTGCATCCGGAGGATCTCGGATCCATCCACAATCCGGAATTCCGGATAAAGGATCCGGAGAGCCCTCTCAGCATGATGTACTTCCAGCAGGAGATGGAACGCCAGTGCTGGATGCAGGGCAACCGCAGGCAGACGGCTCCTGCGCAGCGCATGGCCGACTTTGTGAACAACCGCCTGTCGTTCGACCTGCCCGAATCCAGCTATGCGCCTGGCTTGATCAGCAGTCCTTTGCATTTCTGGATGCCGAAGTTCGTCTCGCACCGCCTGCAGGAAGGTTTCAAGGCCTTCGGCAAGCGTCAGCATGGCTTCCTGACCAACGAGGCGACGGTCATCGGCGTGGAGACGCGTACCTCAAGTCCCGTCCGCATCCTGCGCGACAAGGATAACCTGCAGCATGTCCGTGTACAGGGCCTCTTCCCTTGTGGCGAAGGTGCCGGCTATGCCGGTGGCATCGTGAGTGCCGGCGTTGACGGCGAGCGTTGTGCAGAGATGGCGGCAGCCTTCATGAATCAATAACCCACCAATCATTGTCAAGATGAAAAAGATAATCTTGTTTGCACTGGCCTTCCTGGCCACCTTCCCCCTGTTTGCCCAGCAACTGACCGTCAGCGTGGAGAATCCGTCCGGTGAGGCCCGTACCGACGTACCCGTGGTCATCAACCTCGACGGCTACGATACCGGTGAGGAATTCCATCCCGTCGTGAAAGCTCACATCGTGAGCAGGAACCGCCCCGAACTGATCCAGGAAATCCCCTGTCAGCTATCCGGCAGGGAACTGGTTTTCCTGGCCGACGTGAGGGGGAAGTCGACAGCCACCTACAGTGTGGATCTGCAGGGCGGACAACCCTCCTTCGACTACGAGGAACGTGTGCATGCACACATGAAACTGTGGGATCGCAAGTATCGTTATCCCCGCATCAACAGCATCGAGTACCGGGGCGATGCCGACTCGCGTGCCACCTATGATGCCATCTATGGCCACGGGGCGATGTGGGAGAGTGAGTATGTGGGGTTCCGCGTCTACATGGATCATCGCCAGAGCATTGACCTGTATGGCAAGAAACATCCCCGGATGGAACTGGACACGATCAACTTCTATTCCAGCCGGGATTATCTGGCGGCCGGGTACGGTGAGGACATCCTGTGGGCAGGCCAGAGCGTGGGCGCCGGCAGTTTCCGTGGCTTGCGCGATGGTCAGCCCGTCTATGTCGATACCGTTTCGGCACGCGGTCAGCGCGTGGTGGAGGAAGGTCCCCTGCGTACCGTGGTGGAGGTATGGGACAAGGATTGGCAGATCAATGGCCGCAAGGTGCAGATGACCCAGCGCTACACCATGTACGGAGGACACCGCGACGTGCAAGTCGACGTGTGGCTGGAAGGAGCGTCCGACAAGGACGTGTTTGCAACCGGAGCGCAGAAACTGGAACTGGAGAACGAAGGTTTTGCCTCGCGCCGTGAAGGAATGGTCGGTTCCTGGGGACGGAACGTGCCCGACAAGAATGCACCTGACCTGATCGAGGGCGTGGGAATAGGCGTCTATGCCGAGAGCCAGTATGTCAGCAGGGTGCTTGAGGACGAGATCAACTACCTCATTCACCTCCATCCCGTCAACGGTCACATCCGCTACTTCCTCAGCGTAGCCGCCGACATGCAGCTGGAGGGCGGATTCCACAGCGCAAAGGATTGGTTTGAGGGCCTGCGTACATGGCGCCGTCAGCTTCAGCGACCTTGCAAGGTTTCAATTCGTTAGTTTGTGATTGTCATGTTGAGAGATATCGACCAGGCTCTCTTTTGGGACGCCTGGTTTTCTTTTTATCACGTATTGTGGCAAAAAACTGACAGATTAACGTGGAAATTGCGGGAATTTTACTATCTTTGCGCGAAATTTTATGTATGAGCGCATGTGCGTATGCGTGAAACGAATCTGGAATTCAAAATGAAAGTATTGAAGTTTGGCGGAACATCCGTAGGTTCCGTGGAAAGCATTCTGAACGTTAAGAAGATTGTAGAGGCTCAGTCAGAGCCGGTCATTGTCGTTGTATCTGC
>JAZRVZ010000132.1:0-18412 GCA_045599425.1 Bacteroidaceae bacterium
TACGAGTTCGGAGAGCTCGCGGATGGTGAGTTCCTTGCCGGTGCCGACGTTGATGTGACAGTTGCGGATCTCGCCAAGGGATGGGATGGCTCCTCCACGTCCGGTGGAATGGTTGCGGTCAACGACTCCATCGGCTGCTACACCATAATGAACGCTGGAGTATTTCTCGATGCCGATGATGTCGGAGAAGTTGACATTGAGGAGGACGTGAACGGAGGCGTCCGCCATATCTTCGCTCCAGAGGAACTCACGGAGGGGTTTGCCTGTGCCCCAAAGGGTGACCTTGTTGTTTTCGATGCCATAGAAGGCAAGGACCTTCTCGATGAGAGCTTGCTCGCTGTTGCCATCGATGACGTAGCGGGTGATGCCCGCTGGAGAAGCAGCGGGAACAGTGGCTGGAGAAGCAACTGGAACAGTGGATGGAGAAGCAGCGGGAATGGTGGCTGGAGAAGCAGCAGGAACGGTGGCTGGAGAAGCAGCGGGAACGGTGGCCGAAGAAGCAGCAGGAACGGTGGCTTCCTTGATGTTGGCACCAACGGGACGGATGGAAAGATCCTTGCGGATGGAGGCCCAGTCACCATCGTGGAGGAGCTTGGCAAGATAGACCTTGCGCATCATGGCTGGCATGACGTGTGAGTTCTCCAGGTGGAAGTTGTCGTTGGGACCGTAGAGATTGGTGGGCATAACGGCAATGTAGTTGGTACCATACTGGAGGTTGTAGCTCTCGCACATCTTGAGGCCGGCAATCTTGGCAATGGCGTATTCCTCGTTGGTGTATTCGAGTTCGCTGGTGAGGAGGCAATCCTCCTTCATGGGCTGTGGTGCGTTCTTTGGGTAGATGCAGGTGGAACCGAGGAAGAGGAGTTTCTCGACTCCGTGGGCGTACGCCTCGGAGATGACATTGCACTGGATCTTCATGTTCATCATCATGAAGTCGGCACGATAGAGGCTGTTGGCCATGATACCACCCACGAAGGCGGCAGCCAGGACAACGGCATCGGGACGCTCCTCGTCGAAGAACTGCTTGACGGCATACTGGTCGGTGAGGTCCAGTTCCTTGTGGCTACGACCGACAAGGTTGTTATAACCTCTTGCCTTGAGGTTATTCCAGATGGCCGATCCAACCAATCCGTTGTGGCCGGCAATGTAAATTTTAGAATTCTTATCCATATATCTCTATATCTTGTTTTACTACTTTATAGAAGCTAATCTCCCCCACTCTATTTCTCCATGCTGAAGAGCTTTGCAATATGCGGACGCTTCAGCTTGTCCTTTCCTCTGCGAAGGTAGATGTAGGCTCTGTATGATTCCATTGAGACTGATAGCGTCCCGTCAAGGGTAAGATAGCCGGAGGTGAAGGATGGGGACTGCTCGCCCTGGGAGAGCTGAAGGGGCGAGAGCCTTTCGGTGATGGGATGCTCCTTGTCATGGAGTTCCCATGAGGCAAAGCCCTTCTCACGGTTGATGGAAGTGATGCGGATCTCGCGGAGGATTCCCTGAACCTCGGGAGAGGCCGGGTGAACGTTGGCCAGGAGGATGGCAGTCTTGAACCTGGATGTCTGAGGGATGATAGGAATGAAACGCACGAAGGTTCCGGGGGTCTCACGGCTGAATCGCTGGACAGGAGCGACGAAGTGACGTGAATACTGATCGTAGACGTGCATGTGACCATGCTGGCTGTCAATGGCCTCGATGTAACCAATGGCTGAGGGGAAAAGATCAGTGGGGTTAAGCGGAGAGAGGCAGGCTGCCATCAGCGATAGCGAGGAACGGCTGGGAAGTGTTGCGGTCTGAACCGATGGTGATCCACCAGGAACGGTGTCGTTTTTTTGATGGAGGATGCAGCCGTAGAGCTGGCCGATGTTGACGTAGTGTCTTTTACCCTCAGGAAGGGGTTGGAGGGGATTGGGTTGCAACTGGTTGATGATGCACTCAACTTCAAGTCCTTCCGGAGAGGCGAGGCTGGCGAAATGGTATTTGCGACCGTCCTTTCCACTTGCTTCCTTGATGCGGGTGACAAGCATCTGGTGGATGGAGTAGCCGTGGGAAGCGAGGAAGTTTGCGTCATCATCGGAAACAGCTGTATTCCCGGGATGAAGGAGCAAGGAGTGAGCAAGGGCTCTTACTGTCCGTTCAGAGAGGGAGGGGAATGTCTTTCCGCTTGATGCAGGTACTCCTGGTGCGGCAGGCATCTGCCGTCGCTCATGATCCTCAGGACGGAGGTTGCTTGTGTCCCACATCTTCAGGAAAGCAGCAAAGCGAAAGTCGGGATAGGCATTTGCCACCTTGATGGCCGCCGAGAGGATGGCAGAATGAAGTTGTGATGGGCGCTGCGTGGGGAGCTTGAGATAATCAAGCAACAGCTGACGACATTCCACGGATCCCAATGTCAGATGTTCGCGATTCAAGGCTTTGGCTATAATCCATGCATACCTGTTGATGACAGCAGGGTCGGTTGGCAGTGCATCTGCAAACAGCCGACGAAGTTCCTTCAACTGAGGAATGAGTGACTGAGTAGCCTGTTCCATACAGATTGGATATTTGCGAAGATCAGAAGCGAAGGTGACGGAATCCGTTGACCAGCGTACGGATGAAGGTCTTGGGACGGTTATCTATGTAGGCCTCCAGAAGGCGTACCTCACCAGTGGGGATGATATCGTAGTTGGCTATGGCGGCAGGAATGAGGCAACTGTTACCCTCAGAGAGGGGAACCTCGGTTCCTGTGGCACGGGTACGGATGGTACACTGGCCATGGGTACACATCAGGATGATGAAGGAATCATACCTGATGAGGTCACGATGCGTGGTGGCAGTTGCTTCCACGATGCGCACACTGAAGTGTGTGGTATCCAGGCACCTGGCAACGGAACCCTTGGCGTTCTCACCCGCAGGGGATGAATTATGTTCGTAGGTGGTACGGTAATCTCCCTGCACCTCATAGTCCAGTGCCTGTGCGGCAAGTTCAGTGTGCAGTTCACGAGGCTTGCCGTCAATACCGGGTCGGCCGTAATCATAGATACGATAGGTGACATCGCTGCTCTGCTGGATCTCTGCCAGCAGGATGCCGCTACAGATGGCATGTACACGTCCTGCAGGAAGATAGAAGACATCGCCGGGATGAACCTCATGCCGGGCAAGCGACTCGGTGATGGTACCGTCTGCCACTCTCTGCTTGTACTGCTCAGGTGTGAGCTCCTCGCTGAATCCCGCATAGAGGTAGGCACCAGGCTTGGCATCAATGACATACCACATCTCGCTCTTACCCAGCTTGCCATGTTCACGACGGGCCATCTCATCATCGGGATGGACCTGGATGGAAAGATCCTTGTCGGCGTCGATGAACTTGGCCAGCAAGGGCAACTGACTGCCATATCTTGCCGCTACCGCCTTGCCCAGTATCTCCCTGGGACGGCGGGCAATGACATCGGGCAGGTTATAGCCCGCCCAGGTACCGTTGGCCACGATACTGGATGACGAGGGTACGGCACTGACCTCCCAGCTTTCGCCGATAAGTCCTTCGGCCGTTCCTTCCTCTGCGGAAACGGTTGACTGGTTGGCCGCAGTGTCCGAATAGCTGCCGCGCTGCTTCCAGTTGAGAATCTTCTGTCCACCCCAGACAACCTCATGAAGATTGGGTTCGAAGAGCATGGGATAGAGCTTCTCACGCATGGCCTCGATGACGCATCCAATGGTCATGATGCGAACGTCGGTCAGGGCCTTCATCTCGTGTGCCGTACCGCTATCCACATAGATGAAATCATCGGGGCGGCACAACTGAGTCTCACCGTCAAGGGTGACCTCAAGCTCCCCGGAGAGGACGTAGAATCCCTCCTGCATATCGGGATGGATATGGGCCACGGCCGTCTCGCCGGCCTTAAGGTCGGTTACGGCAATCTGCGTGAGGCTGCACCCACTTTCGTCTGCAGCCAGAAGCACACGCTTCTGACCCACATCATGCGAAGTGCGGGTAGGGTTTATATCGTATAGGCTACGCTTCATTGTCTATATGAATTTACTCCCGACGGATGTGGAGGGGGAAAGCTTCGGGATTCTCGCAGACAAACGACTGGGCATCCTCAACCACCAGGGCCAGATAGCCACCGCCACCGGCACCAGGCATCTTCCACGCAAGCACACCGGGAATCTGACTGTAGTGGTCTATGGCCTTGCGGATATAGGAATTGTCCAGTTCCTCATGTCCCACATAGGTAGGAGTCACCATGCCGGGAAACATGGATGTCTGGGCCTCGAAGGAGGCGCGGTAGGCCTGGGCAAAGGCGGTGAGATCCCTGGCAAGGATGGCCTGCCAGCAATCATCGGCTGCCTGTGCAAGGGCCTTTACCTTGTCCGGTGTAATGTCCTTGCCTTCAACCACGGAGCAACCGGACTTGCGGGGTTCCATGGGAATCATGACAAGGTGCTGTTCGAGGAAGCGGAGAACCATCTCATCATTGGTGGACTCAATCTTCTTGGGCCAGAAACCCTGATCGTAGTAGTGACGGCAGAGGCCGGGCACACAGATGCCGATGGAGTCCTGTGCTCCACTGATATGACCGTCCTCACGCTCGGGATTGTTCTCGAAACAGAAGACAAGCCGGGCAAGCATCTCGGGATCCATCTTGGGAAGCCTGACGGGCCATATCTTCTGGATCATCTTGCGGGTGGAAGTGGAAAGGCCGCAACGGTCACGCACCTCGAAGGTGGGTTCCAGTGATATGGTAATGGCCCAACCGGGCTGATACATGCTGACGTATGGCTGGTCAATCCAGGTGCCGGCCAAATCAAGACGGGTGGGAATACCACCCACTTGTCCCTCACGGGGGAGGGAAGCAGGCGTTTCGGTCTCATGGGAGAGGCTTTGCTTGAGGGCCGAAGACGAACGGGCTTCGAGTCCCTCTGCAGGAATGCGTTGAAGTTCAATATATTCTATACCACGTTCCTGGCACAGCTGGCGCTTTTCCTCACTCCCGCCGTCGGCATTGACCACAAAGACATCGGGACATACGAGGTCGAGGGTGGGCAGGAAATCTATAACACCATGGCCCTCATTGATGTAGGCATCCTTGACATAACGGACGGCCTTTACCATGAAGAGGCGCTCTTCCTGGGGAAACATGGGTTTGCGGTGCTTGTACTCCTGATAGGTGGCATCTGAGCCGATACCTACGTAGAGTTCACCGTATGAGGAGGCTTGCTTGAAGAATTCGACATGTCCGCTATGAAGCAGGTCGTAGCAACCGGAAACAAATACTTTCTTTGGCATGAGGATAATTGATTACAAAAGGAATCAGAGTGGATCGGATACGGCAAAGACCTTGTTGAAGAGACCCAGGGTGACGGTCTTGTCATTGATGACACCGGTACTGAAGAAGAAGTAGCTGTGGTACTCCATGGTCGCACCGACCAGAAGTCTGGACACGGCTCCGCCCAGCATCTCGCCTACGGCTCCACCCACGGCATTGATAAGCTTGTTGTCAGTTCCGGAAAGCTGTTCACTGACCTGACTGGTGAGATACTCGTTGTATTTCTTCTCATGGTCTTCTGCTGAAGGACAGGTTAAGGCACTGACGGCAAGCAGCACGACAAGCGCGGTCAATACGATATTCTTTTTCATCTGAAGTCTTGAGGTTGTAAGGTTATGAGGTTGTAAGGTTATGAGGTTGTAAGGTTGTGAGGTTTTAAGGTTGTGAGGCTGAGAGGCGACTACTTGTAACTCTCGTTCTCGGAGTGGTACTCGGGAACTATCTCCTGCATCTTGCGTACCACGGACAGTGGATCGAAGCCACGGGCAATCTCCATGAGTTCCTGTTCATTGCGCAGGGCCTGCTCATAGGAATATTCACGTACCTTGGCAATCTTGATCATGGGATGGTTGGTCGGCAACGTGGTCTCGGCATCCGACAGCACCTCCTCATAGAGTTTCTCGCCGGGACGCAGTCCGGTAAACTTGATCTCAATGCCCTCGGCACCGGAGAGGGCAATCATGCGCCTGGCCAGGTCGACGATGCGGACTGGCTTGCCCATGTCAAAGACAAAGATCTCTCCTCCCCTGCCCATGGTACCGGCCTCCAGTACCAGACGGCAGGCCTCGGGAATCAGCATGAAGAAGCGGATGATGTCGGGATGAGTTACGGTTACGGGACCGCCCTTCCGGATCTGGTTCTTGAAGATGGGAATGACAGAGCCGTTGGAACCGAGTACATTGCCGAAACGGGTTGTGACAAACTGTGTTTGCGGGTTTGAAATATTCGAGAAGTCTGGATGGTCTGAGAGGGTTCCATCCTGAATTGCTTTATTCAGACTCTGGCAGTAAATCTCGCAGATGCGCTTGGAACATCCCATGACGTTGGTGGGATTGACAGCCTTGTCGGTTGAGATCATGACAAATTTGAGCGTACCGTACTTCACGGCCAGGTCGGCTATTACGCGCGTACCATATATATTATTCTGTACGGCCTCGCTGGGATTGTCCTCCATCATGGGAACATGCTTGTAGGCCGCGGCATGGAACACATACTCTGGCCTGTGGGCGGAGAAGATCTCCTCCATGCGTTCGGCATTGGTGATGGAGGTCACGATGGTCCATACCTTCTGGTCGCCGTGATTTCGTGCCATGTAGAGTCGGACATCATGCATGGGCGTCTCAGCCTGGTCAATGAGGATCAGTTCCGAAGGATGGAACTTGGCCACCTGGCGGGACATCTCACTGCCTATGGAGCCAGCGGCACCGGTAATCAGGATGCGCTTGCCCTGGAGCATTTCGCCGATGGCCTTCATATCCACCTCAATCTTGTCGCGTGGCAGAAGGTCCTCGATATCCACCTCCTGCAACTGATTACTATTGATCTGTGACTTGCCATCCCATACCTCGGCAGGAGGCAACATCATGATCTTGATCTTGGCCTGGATGAGATCGTTGATCAGGTCGGTTTGCTCACGGAAGTAGTCAACCTGCCTGGGCGAAACGAAAAGCAGGGTAACACCCAGGCTCTTCATCTCGGTCACGATATTGCAATGTTCTGGCGAGAAGACCCTGGTACCCATAAGCCAGGTATTGTGCAGCTTGGGGTCGCGAGACACGAATCCCTCCAGGGAATAGCGGGCAGGATCCTCACCGTGTATGCTGTTGGCCAGGGAGATACCACCCTGACGGCAACCGTAGATGAAGACACGTCGCAGGTTCTGCCGAGCAGGGCGATAGGTATCATAGAGTGAGCGGATGCTGATGCGCACAATCCAGATAATGGCCGTGGAAATACAGAAGATAGTGAAATTCTCCAGAAAGCTTGGAACGACCACGAAAGGATCCAGGTCGAAGGCCTCCTGAAGGGCATGGAACAGCTGTATACCCAGTACGGCAAAGCCCATGGCCGTGGCAACGTTGCGCAGGTCGTGTATCGTACTGTGACGGATGATGCCACGGTAGGTATGGAACAGGCGGAAAAAGATGCCATGTACCAGAAGGCATAGGGCAAGTGTCACTGCAATCTGGAAACGAGACTGAATCAATTGTTCCCAGGATTGGGTAAGGACAAAGCAGACCATGGCCGTCAGTGCCACAATGCTAAGGTCCAGGAAAAGGATGAACCTATAGGAAAGTGTATGGTTGGTGAAATACCAATTACATATTTTCTGGATGAATTTCATGCGTGTGTGTTTCCGTTTATTTGTACTGTCCTAACTCTCTTGCCAGAAATCCGGTGAATGCATGCCACGGAATTGCCTCGGCATGATTTCCTTGATTGAAGCAATCTTACTTGCAGGTGCCGTAGTAGCGCGCATACCACTCGGCGAAGGCACGGAGGCCGTTCCTGAGTGGTGTGGCGGGACGGAAGCCGAAGTCCTGCTCAAGGGGCGTTGTATCGGCGTAGGTTACGGGCACGTCGCCAGGCTGCATGGGCACGAGTTCCTTGTGAGCCTCGAAGTCATAGTCCTGGGGCAGGACCTGTGCACGGATAAGCTCCTCCTGCAGGATGGTGACAAAGTCAAGCAGGTTCTCGGGCGAGTTGTTGCCGATATTGTAAACCTTGTAGGGAGGAATGGGCAGGCCATCCTCGCCGTTCTGCTTCTCGGGCGCATGCTGCATGATGCGAACCACACCCTCCACGATGTCATCCACGAAGGTGAAGTCGCGCTTGCAGTTGCCATAGTTGAAAATCTGGATGGTCTTGCCCTCGCGCAGCTTGTTGGTGAAGCCGAAATAAGCCATGTCAGGACGACCGGCGGGACCGTAGACGGTGAAGAAACGCAGGCCGGTGCTGGGGATATTGTATAGCTTGCTGTAGGAATGGGCCATCAGCTCATTGCTCTTCTTCGTGGCTGCATACAGCGAAACGGGATTGTCCACCTTGTCGTCCGTGCTGTAGGGCACCTTCTTGTTGCTTCCATAAACGCTTGAGGATGAGGCATAGACAAGGTGTTCCACCTCATTGTTGCGACAAGCCTCCAGGATATTGTAGAATCCGATGAGGTTGGACTCGATGTAGGAACCCGGATTGGTGATGCTGTAACGCACGCCGGCCTGGGCGGCCAGGTTGACTACCACGGCAAACTTCTCCTCGGCGAAGAGTGCATCAATCGCAGGCTTGTCGGCCAGGTTGGCCTTGACGAAACGCCAGTCACGTCCCAGGGCCTCGATCTCTGCCAGACGCTCATGCTTGATGTTTACGTCATAGTAATCGGTGATGGAATCCAGTCCGACCACACGGACCTGCTGGAAATCCTTGAAAATACGCTTCACCAGGTTGGCACCGATGAATCCGGCTGCGCCGGTAACGAGGACGGTCTTGCCCTCAAGGTTTACATTATTCGTTACCATATTTTTCACATGCTTCTTTATAAGTATCCAAACTTCCGATGTCAAATCTCAGGTTCTCGCCCGTACCAGCCATGGGCCATGCATGCATGGTGGTGTGGTCGCAAAGGTAGTGGGCCAGGTTGCCGGGGGCATCCTTGCCGCAACCGTTCTCCACGGAATGACGCACGAGATCCAGATCCTTCTTCATATATATATAAAAAGGTGGGACGGCCCAGGTTGACCTGGGTTCCTGGGGCTTCTCCTCCATGTTCAGAACCTTGCCGTCCTCGTCCAGCACCACCACTCCGGTACGCTGCAGCTTGGCCAGTTCCTTCTGCTCATGGCACATGATGCAGGAGGAGTCCTTCGCACGGGCAAAGCTGACAAAGTCGGCAAAGGAGAACTCCAGGATATTGTCGGCCGCAAGGACCATCATGTCATCATCGATCTGCAGCTTGTCCATGGCAAAGAGCAGGTCGCACACGGCACCGAGGCGTGTGTCGTTGGTCTCCGTACCATCATCGATGATGGTGACGGGCTTCGTGTAGCTGAGTCCCTTGGCCCATTCCTCGAAGATGTGGGCAAACTTATGGTTGGTTATGATGATATGCTCATCAATCTCAGGAATGCGGTCAATATCGTCCAGCATCCTTCCCAGGATGGTACTCTTGCCTATCTTGAGCAAGGGCTTGGGAAAGTTCCTGGTCAGCTCACCCAGACGGGTGGCATATCCTGCGGCTATTACTATATTCTTCATTTCAGTTGCTGTTCTGATTACTTAAACACTACCCATTGATCGTCTCCCAGTCGCCTGCAAAGCGGGCACCGTCGTCGGGCTTCACCCAGAAGACCTTGAAGGTCTTGCGATACTCGGGATACTTCTGCAGGTACTGCTCGGTGAGGGCAGCCTCGATGTTATACTTCTCTGCCGGATCCACCAGCGCAATGACGGCACCCTTGAAACCGGCACCAGAGAATCGTCCGCCGTAGACACCCTTGAGCGGACGCATGATCTCATAGATGGAAATCAGCTCGGGCGAACCGCACTCGTAGTTGTGGATGGAGGACTCGCAGGAATCAAACGAGAGTTTGCCGAAGAGTTCCAGGTCGCCGTTCTCCCAGGCCGTCACGCCCTGACGAACCCTGCGGTATTCGCTGTAGAAATGCTCAGCCCTGCGGGCAAAGCGTGCCGGCATGATGTCGCGCGTCTCCTCGTAGGTCTGGTAGGGAATCTCGCGCAGGAAGGTCTTGTCGAAGGTCTTCAGGGGCATATCCTTGTAGGCCAGCATGTTCCATGCAGCGGTCTTGCACTCGAACACGCGCAGGTTATAGTCGGAGTTGACCAGGCTGCGGGTCAGTCCGCTGAAGAAGATACCAATCTCAAACTCAGGCATCTCGGGGTTGCGACGGATGACGCGGTACTCGTCGGAGTCACAATCCAGGAACAGCAGACCGTCCTTCTTGCCCAGGGCAATGCAGGCCTGGTCCAGCAGACCGTTGTTCAGACCGATATACTCACGCTCGGCCTCGCTGGCAATCTTCACAACCTCGAAGGGCTTCAGTTCGATGTCATTGGCCTTGGCAAAAGCCATGACGTAGGCAATGAGCACTGCAGCCGAGGATGACAGTCCGCCGACAGGCAGCGAACCCTGGATGACGCCCTCAATGCCATGACGCAGTTCGAAGCGCTTGCGCAGGGCATACTTGGCACCGCGGGCATAGTCGCCCCAGTTCTTCTGCTTGAGGAGCGAGGCACTGTCGATATCAAACTCCACCTCACCTTCAAAGGTACGGGAGCTCAGCCGGACACTGCTGTCCTCGCGGACGTTGAACCAGAGGTCCACACCCTTGTTGATGGCAAAGCCGGTCACCAGACCATGCTGGTGGTCCACATGGGCACCCAGGGGACAAACACGGTATGGGCTGAAGATATGAAATTGGTAATTCGTGTTCATGACTATATTCTTTTGTTGTTAACAGAATTATTGCTTGGGAAGCAGAATCAGTCGCGACGGAAGAGGTCGCGCGTGTAGACCTTCTGCTCCACATCATCCAGGCAGGCATCATAGCGGTTGGCCACGATGGCATCCGACTTCTTCTTGAACTCATCCAGGTCGTTGACCACCACGCTGCCGAAGAAGGTCGAACCGTTCTCCAGCGTGGGCTCGTAGATGATGACCTGCGCACCCTTGGCCTTGATACGCTTCATCACACCCTGGATGGACGACTGGCGGAAGTTGTCCGAGTTGGATTTCATGGTCAGGCGGTACACACCCACCACCACCTCGTCACGACTGCCGTTGAACTGGTTGTCGCTGCTGTAGTCATACCATCCGGCCATGCGCAGGACCTGGTCGGCAATGAAGTCCTTCCGCGTACGGTTGCTCTCCACAATGGCCGACATCATCTGCTGGGGCACATCCTGGTAGTTGGCCAGGAGCTGCTTGGTGTCCTTGGGCAGACAGTAGCCGCCATAGCCGAAGCTGGGATTGTTGTAATGTGTGCCGATACGGGGATCCAGACCGATTCCCTGGATGATGGCCTGCGAATCCAGACCCTTTACCTCGGCGTATGTGTCCAGTTCGTTGAAATAGCTGACGCGCAGGGCCAGGTAGGTGTTGGCAAAGAGCTTCACGGCCTCTGCCTCCTTCATACCCATGAACAGCACCCTGTCCGTGGCATCGGTCAGGGGAAGGATGCCTGAGGGATTCAGTTCGGCGGGAATCATGGAACCCTCGATGAGCAGGCTGGCAAATATCCGGGCAAACTTCTCCGCATCGGGATTGCCGATGGCATCAATGGCAGCATTCTCCTCGTCAAACTCGGGCGAGGTCAGGATGTGCTTGGGATAGCCCACGATGATGCGACTGGGATAGAGATTGTCATAGAGTGCCTTGCTCTCGCGCAGGAACTCAGGCGAGAAGAGCAGGTTGAAGTGCTTTCCCTTCAGGCCGGGATTGAGCAGGAACTTCAGCGCGTACTTCAGATAGAGGCTGCGGGTATAGCCCACGGGGATGGTGGACTTGATGATCATCACCGCATCGGGATTGACACTGAGAACCAGGTCGATGACATCCTCAATGTGGTGGGTGTCGAAGAAGTTCTTGACGGGGTCATAGTTGGTGGGTGCCGCAATCACAACAAAGTCGGCATCACGATAGGCAGCTGCTCCGTCCAGTGTAGCCCTGAGCGATCCTCTCCTACCCCCATCTGCGGGCGCTGCCTCGTCACCCACACAGGCAATGACGGCAGGATCGGCCAGATACTTCTCAATATAATCGTCCTGGATGGGAGAGATGCGGCTGTTGATCTTCTCCACCTTCTCAGGCACAACGTCCACGGCTACTACTTCATGCTTCTGAGCCAGCAGCGTGGCAATACTCAAGCCAACGTAGCCCGTTCCGGCTACGGCAATCTTAAGGTCTTCAAACGTTCTCATTATATAGTTAGTTTTTTTCTTCTTATCAAGATTGATTCCATAGGAAATAGTCCCCCAGCAAGCCATATCTTGCTGAAGTACTGCACATTACAAAGAATCAACCGTTAACTTCCAAAAAAAGTCACGGTCTGGCCAGGCGCCTCTTGCCGAGGTGGCTGGACTTGAGTTCGCTGACGTAGCGTATGCCGCACTGAAGATCGGCCAGCTGCTGCCGTCGGGCAGGGGCATCCTTGGCGCGCAGCGTGGGCAGCGACTGTGTCAGGCTATCGCTGATTTCCTGCAACTGCCCCAGCACGCGCTGGCCCTGGGGCTGGTCGTCCTGCCTGAGGAGTGTATGGATGGTATGCAGGGCCAGCAGGAATTCAATGCGCTGGCGCGTAGTGTCCAGCCTTACGTCGCCATAGCGCTGCAGGAAGAACTGGAAGGCCTGCTGCTCCCTTGGACTGATGCTGCGACCGGAGGCAAAGACCGGTGCGGCCGACTCGATGCGGCGGCGCACGGACCTCAGCTTGTCATAGACATGGCGGTTGCCCTTGCCAAAGGCCATGATGCGGATCTGCGAGGACTCAATCTGCAGCGTACTGCCATAGAGGCTGTCGTTCAGACGGATATACACCATCCCGCCATCCTTGCCTTGCTGGGCAATGAGCACGCCCTCGATGCCGTCGAAGGGACCGCCCACTACCTGGATCTGGTCACCCTCGGTCAGGTCAATGTCACGCGGATCAAACAGTTTCATCTCGCCTTCCATCTTGTTGACGGCCTCCATGAAGCACTCCATTTCGGCATCGCCAACCGTCATGGGACGGTAGAATATTTGCTTGCCCCTGCCTTCCTTGACGGCCGACATACTGACGCCGGAGACGGACATGCAGAAGGCAGCCACATCCGACCTGATGCCTCGCATGAAGGCATAGCCGGAGATCTTGGGACGGATGACGGTCTGGATGTGACCAGGCTTCCCGAACTTCTCAAAGTAGGTGGGATAGAACACTGAAGGCTCCTGCTCCAGCAGCTCCATGCAACTGCGACTGGGCTGTACCACCCTGAGCACGTACCAACGCTCCTCAGTGTCAGCTTCAGGCGCATCGGGGAAGGGTATGAATATCTCCTCCTGTTGCTCTGCTATGTCGTATGTCTGGACGGCTTCCATCATGTTCCGTTTACTGTTCGTTTACTCTCTCTCACGCATGTGTATCAGCACGGATACGCGCGTAACCGCGTATGCATTATGTGCAATTTATGCAAAATTAACAAAAATTCAGCAAACAGCCAAGACTTTGGGCATAAAACTTCTCCTGTCAAGCAAAATTACCAGCCGTGGCCTCTGGCACGCAACGGGAAGAAGAAGGGAAAATCGGATATAATGTAATGATTTATACAAGCATCAATTTATGGAACGCAGAGACGCAAAGACGCAAAGTCCTGATTATTTAAGAACAAAAGAACAATCTTTGCGTCTCTGCGTCTCTGCGTTCAACTAAATTACTGATTATAAGCAAATCAATCAAATGCATCTGTTTCATGCATGACAACTGCCTTTCAATTCCACGAAGACAGGTCGAAACGGCTCTCCAGGCGTTCCTCCAGACCATCCTCCAGCGGGGCAAAGAAGTCATAGTGCGTAAGGCGTTCAACCTCGTCCACACTGCATGCCGTCTGCTCCATCAGCTGCTCCGAGGCATCATTGCGATAGATGAATCCAATGGCCTTCTCATGTCCCTTGCGGGTGGACAGTATGACCTTGAAGAAGGCATGCGGAATGCCGATAAAGAATCCCTTTCGTAAAGATTTCACCTTACGACCGGACTCATACACGGGTCCGCAGACAATATACACGCTACCCTCCTTCCGGGCCCACTCACGCTCCTTGCGTTCCAGCATGTCCCACCAGTCCTTGTTCAGCTCACGCGTCTGGGGACACATGTTGGACATATAGAAGGAATCATGCATGGCATCCTCGCTCCATTTCTGGTCGCCTGCCGGACACATGTGGCCACGGGTGTAGCCGGTACCGCGGTAGGAACTTTCGCGCACGGCATGACGCTCGGGCAACTGGGGATCCTGTACGAACTCATCGGCTCGCTCCTCCCTGCCCCTGCTCTCACTGGCCGTCAGCTGCCAGGCCACCCAGAAAGGATTATGGTTCACCGTGTCATAGCTCAGCGTATAGCCGGTATGCTCAATCAGGATGCCGTGGTTCAATCCGCCGACCGGCAGTTCCATGGGTGCCGTGGCCGATACCTGGGCATAGAGTTCAGCAGGGGCAGTATCAACCTCATCCTGCAGGTCCACGCTACCACCCGAAATGTGTCCCAGGGCAGCCTCCTCAGCCTGTTCCGGTTCATCACCTCCGGCAAAGCCTTCCTTGCCGGCATAGATACCCAATACTACTGCCAGCAGCAACAAAATGCCATATTTCGAATTCTTGTTCGTCATAATACAAAAATAATCTTTGCGCCTCTACGCCTTAGCGCTCTTGTGTTTCAAAAAACTGATAATACTGATAATGTTTGCGATGCAAAATTACAAAAAAGCATGATAACAAGCAACAATCAACGCAATTTTATTGGGTATTGCAAAGATCCATCCAAACAAACCCCTATACACTGCCAAACACAAAAACATCCTTCAATGTTTCACCATGGCAGATAAAATGCTATATTACAACGAGATATGGTGAAGCATCCCATACTTCACCAATTCACAAAGATGTTTCACCGAACCCAGACGGGGAACTGCAGAGAGGCGGGAAGCAGGTTACTTCAACAGAGGAAACTGGATTCAGCAGTAGGGAAAGCAGGTTACAGGAGTGGGCGAAGCAGGCTTCAGCAGCAGGGAGGAGAGATTAACCAACCTTGGTTGCTTAATCAATTGACCCTGGTTACTTGATCAATTGACCTTGGTTGCTTGATTAAGCAACCAGGGTCAATTAACCTGACCAGCAAGGTCGTGCGACTTGCTCTCCCGCAAGCTGCGCCCTGACCTTGGGTAAAATCAGAACAGGGTGAGCTGCTCGGGCACATCCTTGTCCTTCTTCTTGCGCTTGGCAGTGGAATTATCCACGGCAACGGGCTGCACGGTCTTTTCGACGGGCATGGGCGCAGACTCGGAAGCTGCGACCTGGGCCATGGCCTTCAGTCGGTTGTTGCGGTTGGTCTTGGCCTGCCCAAGGATGCCTACGCGGATGGTGTAGCCACGGCGACGGTTATGATAGGGAACACCCACCTTCAGGTGGATGTTGCTGTGGAAGGAACGGTAGCTCATTCCCAGTTTCTCCTTGCCCAGGATGTCAAACATTGCCTTGGGAGAGCCGAAGTAGTAATGTTCGCCCTCCAGTTCCAGATGTATTACTTTGATCTGTGCCATGGTTGTGAGATTGATATGTTTTGTGAGTTGTTGAATTCCTTGGTAATGGTTGAAAATTAACTTCTGTAGGTAATCATGACTTGGTTCATCTTAGCCGCAGTTCCCAGAAGGCTACGGCAGAGGCAGCTGCCACGTTGAGCGAATCGACACCATGCTTCATGGGAATGCGCACGACATAGTCGGCCTGCCGGATGGTGTCGTGGGCAAGTCCGTCGCCTTCGGTACCCATGATCAGGGCCAGACGGTCAACTGCCTTGAGGCGTTCATCGTCCAGAGGGATGCTATTGTCGGACAGGGCCATGGCCGCGGTCTGGAAACCATAGTCGTGCAACTGGGTGAGGTTCCCCTCAATCCAGGTCCAGGGCACCAGGAACACGCTGCCCATGGAGACGCGGACGGCCCTGCGGTTCAGGGCATCGCAACTGTCGGGCGTGAGCAGTACGGCATCAATGCCCAGGGCGGCAGCCGAACGGAAGATGGCACCGATATTGGTGCTGTCCACCACCCCGTCAATGACCACGATGCGACGCGCATGTTCCAGTACCGTGGCAAGGGGCCGGGGCATGGGACGGCGCATGGCGCATAGTACGCCACGGGTCAGGGTGTAGCCAGTCAGGCTGGCCAGGATCTCACGCGAGCCGGTGTATACCTGAATGTCTCCGCAACGCTGGATGATGTCGGCCGCATCACCGGTGATGTGACGCTCCTCGCAAAGGAGCGAGAGAGGCTCATAGCCCGAATCCAGGGCCACGCGGATGACCTTGGGACTCTCGGCTATGAAGATGCCCTTCTCCGGTTCCAGCCGGTTCCGCAACTGGGCCTCGGTCAGGGTTCCGTAGACCTCAACGCCAGGCGTATTGATATCTGTTATATGAATTATATTCAATGTCTTATCTCCTTTTCTTTGAATTATTGCCCGAAGTCTTCTTCTTGCTTGTACTCTTACTCCTGGACTTGCTGGAGCTCTTGCCCTTGCTGGTTGTCTTCTTGGTGGTTGTCACCTTCCGGGTGCTGCTTGTCTTGCCCCTGAAGGCGTATTTCCCATCAGTCAGCTGCTGGATGGTATAGTTCTTGTAGACGATGTTGTATCCACCGCCGTTCGTACCGTATGTATCCTCCTCATAGAGGAAGCCCAGGGTATTGTCATGCTGCCAGGTCATGGTGCTGTAGGCACTGCTGAGCGTGCTGCAGAGATAGCTGCCGGTCCAGTTGGCCGCAATGGCCTCGGGCGACTGGTAGTCGGTGGAATCTACTAATTCCTTGTAGTAGATGCCGACACGTGTGCGACCATTGCCGAAAGGTACGCTTTGCAGCAGGAGATGCATGGCTTTGCCATCACTTGCACGCGTGACGGGCACAAGCATGATCTCGCCATTGCAGGCATTGCCCAGGGCTGTCACGCCCTGATTGTCCTGGCCGCTGAAGGCATGGGTGGCCCAGGTGCCGCTGGTCTTCGTGGAATCCGCGAAGGTAAAGATATTGAAGTTTCGTCCGCCGTATGTACGACTGGAAAGCAGTACACTGCCATCGGGCAGCTCCTCGGCCTTGGGTTCGTCGCCACCGGACACCGGACTGACATCGCATCCGCCCAGGAACTCCCAGGTCTGGCCGAAGTCATCACTGTAGAGTGCCCAGTTGGCCGTTTCGTTGCTGCCCTGCCGACAACTGCTTCCCACGCAATAGAGGCGGTAGTACCGGCCCAGTTTGACCATGCGACTCTGGCATATCTTGCCGCTGCCCACGAACCATCCGCGGATGGGACCGTACTGACTCTTGTCGAAACGGGAGTAGATGAACTGTTCGTCCTGATAGACAGGCTCGCTCCAGGTCTTGCCGTTGTCCTCGCTCCACCAGTGTGCCCATCCCTGGTGATGCTCGCGTGTACCGCCAAAGAAGCCGGGCGATCCGGAGCAGGAGGTAAGGAGCATGCGGGGACTGCCGCTGTCGCCCACCAGACAGGGATCTCCGTATCCGGCCTCCTGGTGACCCTGGACTACGTTGCCGTCGCCCTTCATGACCTCAGGCATCTGTATGGGGGCCCAGGTCTTGCCATTGTCGGAACTGCGACGGATGTGCAGATCCAGTCGGCCACCGCCTATGTCGGCACGGGTGAAGCGATAGTCGGCCGCTGCCACGATGGTACCATCGAAGGCCGTGGCAATGGCGGGTATGCGATAGGGAATGTCGTCATTGGTACGGGTTGGGAATACGTCAACCTTGGGCTCAGGCTTGGTTGCCCTGGCGGCATCCCTGGCCGACGTCCACCGGATGGAACTGCCCGTATCGGCTCCCGTACTCCAAAAAGCCAGCAGTCCGCCACGGTTGTTCACCTTGTGTGCGGGATGGTCCTTCTCATACATATACCAGGCCTCCGTACCGAGATCCTTGCTGGGAGAAAAGAGCCACAGGGTGCAATAGCCAGCAGGAACCTGATTGCGGTCTACCAGGACGGGATAGGACGAACCGCCGTCCGCCCCCATCATGCTGACGGGGGCTGCCAGCACCTTGTCCGGCCCCGCTTCTTTATTATATAAGGTATAGCCATCCTGGTCGTTGCCCTCACGCATCCACAGGTCTGCATCGCCCAGGATAGTCTTTGTGCGGGTAAGGGAAATGAAGGGTTCATGACCGTTGTTGGACAGATAGAATCCGCCCGAGCCGATCTGCATGGTATGCCACTCAATGCCGGATTTCCAGACAGCATCGTTACGCTGCTGCTTCAGCCTCTACTCGTCCTCCAGCTCAAAGCGCCTCTTGTCCCGTGCCGCACGCAGGTCAAAGTCGCCGATGAGTCGCATGGCCTCCTG
>JAZRVZ010000133.1:0-14258 GCA_045599425.1 Bacteroidaceae bacterium
CCATCCTGAACAACAAGATACGTACGCTGCTCAGTATGCTGGGCATCATCATCGGCGTCATGGCCGTAATCGTAATGATGGCCATCGGTCAGGGTTCAAAGGAAAGTATCCGGGGTGAGTTGTCCAAGATGGGCACCAACCTTCTGACCGTGCGTCCGGGTGCGGACATGCGCAGCAGTGGCGTACGTCCCGACCCTTCGGCACTTCAGACGCTGAAAGTGGAAGACTATGAGCGCATCAAGGCCGAAGCCAGACTGGTGTCACATTCAAGTCCAGAGGTTACGGCCAGCGGACAGGCCATCTATGGTTCCAACAACACCATGACCACCATCTATGGTGAGAGCATGGAGTACCTGGACATAAAGCTCTGGAACGTTGAGGAAGGGGACTGTTTCAATGATGAGGATATACGCAAGAGTGCAAAGGTTTGTGTGGTTGGCCGTACAATCGTCCAGGAACTCTTCGGCGACAGGAATGCCAATTGCATCGGCAAGATGATCCGCTTCAAGAGTATTCCGTTCCGTATCGTCGGTGTATTGAAGGGTAAGGGATACAACAGCTGGGGCATGGACCAGGACAATGTCATCATTGCCCCCTACACCACTGTCATGAAGCGAATCTCTGCACAGAACTTCCTTGGAAGTATCGTGGTCAGTGCCGTGACAGAGGAAAAGAGTGATGCTGCCATTGAGGAAATGACAGGCATCCTTCGACAGAATCACAAGCTGCAGGAAGGACAGGACGACGACTTTACGATCCGTTCACAGCAGGAAATGATGGAGACGATGTCAAGCACCATGGACACCATCACCATCATACTGGTAGTTGCCGCTGCATTCTCACTTCTTGTTGCAGGTATCGGTATCATGAACATCATGCTGGTAAGCGTGACAGAGCGTACCAAGGAGATAGGTCTGCGTATGAGCGTTGGAGCACGAGGCCGAGACATAAGCCGGCAGTTTCTTATCGAGGCTGTCATGATCAGTCTGACCGGCGGACTCATAGGCATCGGAATGGGCTATCTGCTCAGCGCAGGTGCATCCTCAGTGGGCCTTCCCTGCCATGTCCCCCTGTGGAGCGTGATACTCAGTTTCTGCGTATGCGTCTTCATCGGACTGGTCTTCGGTTTCATTCCCGCCCGCAAGGCTGCCCGTATGGACCCCATTGAGGCATTGCGATACGAGTAACAGCATAATCGGAGGCCCAGGGCATAATCCCTACCATACCGACACCTCCACACACATTAAAAAGCAAAGAAGGCATTTAACCGTAAACTAAAAACATTATATAAAACAATATGAAAAAGCTTATATTGATTATCATGATGGTACTTCCCCTCACCATTTCAGCAAAGGGGAAGGTGGATGACAGTAAATACCTGAAGGGTGCCGTACCTGAGGTGAACGGAATTGTAACGTTCCATAAGGCTTTTGGCGTACCCGGCAAGAGCAAGCAGGAGATTTACAAGGTAATGAAAGCCTATCTTTCCAAGCTTGTAGAAAACTCCATTCTCTCACCCGTACCCTATGCCCGTATCCATCAGGACAGCCCTGACACGCTGGCCGCCCAGGTATGTGAATGGCAGGTCTACAAGCAGAAGTTCCTTAACCTGGACCGTTCACGTTTCCGTTTTACGCTGAATGTCATCATCGAGGATGGAAAGGTCAGCATTGACATGACGCGCCTGTCCTATTACTATGGTGAGGATCAGGAAGGTAACAATGGTGAGACATACCGTGCAGAGGAATGGATCAGTGACAAGATGGCCCTGAACAAAGCTGGCAACAAACTGCTTCCCAAGAGCAACAAGTTCCGTCGCCTGACAGTTGATCGTGCAGAGCAACTCTTTGAGGATATCATGGATACTTTCGAGGAGAATGCCAAGCAAGAGGAGAATGCCGCAAAGTCAGTGCCTGCCATGAAGATTCGTGCACATGTCAACGAACTTTAGCATTATATAGAAAAGACTACATTCACGCATTAACATGGCTTCCAGACAAAAAGACAAAGGAAGTCAGAATTGAATCACACTCACGTATCGTTGCAAATACAACTACGAGATATTTATTGTCTCAGTGTTTGATTATCAACCAGATAACAACACTGAGACTTATTTGTATCCTGTAATATTGGTTAAATATGCAACAATTTTAAAGTATTATGGGAAATTATAGCGCAAATAATGTTAAATTTGCATTGTGAAAGCTTCCGAAAAGACAGAAATTACACGGTTGATTGGCACATTCAGGCTTGATGAAGCCGAAATGATCCTGCAGCATATCATTGGAACCACTCCGGCGGATGATGAGGCTTTCCTCCTGATGGGAAACATCTACCGCAAAAGAAGCCAATGGCAGGAGGCACTTCAGGCCTACGCCCAGGCCATTGAAATCAATCCCGACAGTCCAGCCCGACATGCCAGGCAGATGATTTCAGAGATCATGGAGTTTTACGACAAGGAGAGATATAACGTTTAGAAAAGAAATAAAGCACAATATATGGGTAAGATGAGAGGCGCCATTGTGGTGGATACCGAGCGATGCAAGGGATGCAGGTTGTGCATGAAAGCATGCACACTCAACCTGATTACAATGACCGATAAGGCGGTAAACCACAAAGGTTATCCTTACGCACAGCAACAGGACTGGCAGTCATGCAACGGTTGCACCGCATGTGCCATGGTTTGCCCGGACGGTTGCATCACCGTCTATAGAAAAAGAGAGGAATAGGAATGGAAAATAACGATAAGGCTCAGCAACAGGAAAGGATTCAGGAGGAATATGTCCTGATGAAAGGCAACGAAGCCATTGCACACGCAGCCATCAGATGCGGATGCGACGGATACTTCGGTTACCCCATCACCCCACAGAGCGAAGTACTGGAAACACTGTCGCTTGAGAAACCCTGGGAAACAACCGGAATGGTTGTGCTGCAGGCCGAAAGCGAGTTGGCCAGCATAAACATGGTGTACGGCGGCGGTGCTACGGGAAAAAGGGTCATGACCTCAAGCAGCAGCCCCGGTGTCGCACTGATGCAGGAAGGTATTACCTACATGGCTGGTGCAGAGATTCCCGGTCTGATTGTCAATGTACAGCGTGGAGGTCCGGGTCTCGGAACCATCCAGCCAAGCCAGGGTGACTATTTCCAGGCAACCCGGGGAGGTGGCAACGGAGACTATCAGGTACTTGTCCTGGCTCCTGCAAGCGTACAGGAGATGGCAGATTTTGTGGATCTGAGTTTTACTCTGGCATTCCGCTATCGCATGCCTGCCATGATACTCAGTGACGGAGTCATCGGTCAGATGATGGAGAAACTGCGACTGCCGGCTTTCAGGCCACGTCGTACACGTGAAGAGATAGAACGCGATTTCCCCTGGGCTGCCTCAGGCAAGCGAGGTGGCAGGAAGAACAACATCTTTACGTCCCTTGACCTTGATCCGGCAGTCATGGAAGAGCACAACCGGCACCTGCAGCGGAAATATGAGCTGATCCGTCAGACAGAGGTACGATATGAGACCACCGGCTGTGAGGATGCCGAGTACCTCGTAGTTGCTTTTGGCAGTGCAGCCCGCATCAGCACAAAGGCCATTGAGCTTTGCAGAAAGCAGGGAATGAAGGTTGGATTGCTCCGCCCCATTACACTCTGGCCCTTCCCCAGCCAGGCCATCCGCGACCTGTCCAGACAGGTAAAAGGCATCCTTTGTGTGGAAATCAATGCTGGACAGATGGTTGAAGACATCCGCCTTGCCGTCGAAGGACAGTGTCCCGTCAGTCACTATGGACGCATGGGTGGCATGGTTCCAACACCAGAGGAGATTTCCGAGGTCATCCTGCAGAAGGTCGGCCAATGGTAGGATTCCCTGAAATAAAATTATCACAACAAGAAAATTCAGAGTCTCAGATATGTCCAACGCAAAAGAAGAACTGGAAGCCCTGGAAGCCGAGGTACAACGCATCCGTAACAAACGCAAGTCAGGCTTCAACAGGGATAGGTTGCGAGCAGTACTCAACACGGTCTTCCTCATCCTGGCAGGTATCGGAATAGTCCTTTATATATACCTTCCCGCTGAGGAACACGGACGCGTACCTGCACTTGCATTGATCGGTGTAGCAATGTTCATCAAGATTATGGAGTTCATTCTCCGTTTTACGGCATAGTTGGCAATCCTGACACCCAAACAAGAATATCATGACAAAGGAAGAACTCATACAGCCAGCCAACCTCGTCTACAAGAAGCCAAGTCTTCTGAACGATGAACCCATGCACTACTGCCCAGGCTGCAGTCACGGCATGGTACACAAGCTTGTGGCTGAGATCATCGAGGAAATGGGACTGGAAGGAGAGACCATCGGCATCTGTCCCGTTGGTTGTGCCGTATTTGCCTACCGCTACCTTGACATAGACTGGATAGAGGCTGCCCATGGAAGGGCACCGGCAGTTGCAAGTGCGGTAAAGCGGATGTGGCCCGATCATCTCGTCTTCACCTACCAGGGAGACGGCGACCTGGCCTGCATCGGTACAGGTGAGACCATACATGCCCTGAATCGTGGTGAGAACATCACCGTCATATTCATCAACAATGCCATTTACGGCATGACTGGAGGACAGATGGCTCCGACCACACTGATGGGCATGAAGACCAGCACCTGCCCATACGGACGTCAGGCCGACCTTCACGGTTATCCCCTGCAGATAACTCAGATTGCAGCCTCCCTGCCTGGAACATGCTATGTCACCCGACAGGCCGTGCACACCGTGAGTGCCATCAACCGAACGAAAAAGGCAATCAGACAAGCCTTCCAGAACAGTTTGCAGAAGAAGGGAGCCTCACTGGTGGAGATTGTAAGCACATGCAATGCCGGTTGGAAGAAGACTCCTGAGCAGGCCAATCAGTGGATGGAGGAAAACCTGTTCAAGGCATACCCATTAGGTGACCTGAAGAATAACGGTTGAAGAAGACAGGAAATAGTGGAAAAACGAAGAATATGAAAAACGAGATATTGATTTCCGGATTTGGCGGACAAGGCGTTCTGTCAATGGGCAAGATTCTGGCCTATGCTGCCTTGATGGAAGGCAAGGAGGTCAGTTGGATGCCAGCCTACGGTCCCGAGCAACGTGGTGGAACGGCAAACGTGACAGTAATCATCAGCGACGAACCCATCTCTTCTCCCATCCTCAGCCGATACGACACAGCAGTCCTGCTGAACCAGCCCTCACTC
Organism: Bacteroidaceae bacterium; assembly: GCA_045599425.1. Lineage (GTDB taxonomy): Bacteria > Bacteroidota > Bacteroidia > Bacteroidales > Bacteroidaceae > Physcousia. The sequence goes on from JAZRVZ010000133.1 coordinate 5,220, forward strand.
ACTAAGTTTGAGGATGCCGTCAAACCTGGCGGACTGCTTCTGTATGATCCCAATGCAATCTGCGAGCCTCCTGTCAGAAAGGACATCACCATCCGTCAGATTCCTGCTACAGACACCGCCATTGAAATGGGCAATCCCAAGGGATTCAACATGATCGTTCTGGGCGGACTGATGAAGGCATTGCCCATTGTTACTCTTGACAATGTGCTCAATGCCTTGCGCAAGACCCTGCCAGAGCGTCATCACTCGCTCATCCCCATGAACGAGCAAGCCCTTATACTCGGAATGGAATCCCTGACCTGAGAAACAGACAGACAAAGATTCCGTCCCAATCCAATCTTCATATCCCACCAACAGATTCGTGAATAAAAGATTTCTATTTTTCATAGCCAGCCTGATGCTTATGGCACTGCCATTGGCTGCGCAGCATACCATAAAGACGGACAACAGCGTGGAGAGCAGCAGCCTTGACACATCGTCGGGTAGCGAAAGACATGGCACAAACAATCTCTCATGGGGACGCGACACCACGTCCACCGGTGGAGAGAATGACATTCCCATCGGCCTGTTCCAATGGCGAATTGATCCTGTTCTGGGCAACGTCATCCCCACTGAGAACCGCGACACCGTGCCCCATCTGTTCAGCAACTTCAACCATACGGGCGGATACAACGGTGAATACAACTATCTGGGCAATCTGGGTTCGCCCCGTCTTTCCAGGATCTTCCTCAATCGCGAGGAATCAGCACCCTTCCTTTTCATCAATCCGTTCAGCTACTCGCAGACAGGCATCAATGGACTGATGTTCACCAACACTCTCAGTCCCATAACCAACCTCTCCTATCACAGCTGCGGAACACGTCAGAACGGAGAAGACCGCGTCAGGGCATACTTTGCATCCAACATCAACAAGATCAGCGGTTTCGGATTCAAGCTGGATTACCTCTATGGACGTGGATACTATGCAGACTCCCAGAACGCAGACTTCAATGCTGATCTGTTCGGTTATTACCTCGGCGAGCGTTACCAGATGCATGCATGGGTTGGTGCTGACCACCAGAAGAACGCAGAGAACGGAGGTATTGAGGATGACGCATACATACATGATCCTCAGAGCTTCCCACAACGATATGGCAGCAATGACATACCCGTAATGCTCAATGATGTCTACAATCGTAACGACCATCAGAACTATCACCTCAGCCACAGATACAATCTGGGATACTATCGCGAAATAGAGATACCAGACTCACTCAAGCCCAAGATGCCTGCAGATGCAGACTTGCTGCTGGGTCTCAGGGACAGCATCAGACAAGTCCTTGCCAACGACTCCATCCAGCGCATGCACGTCCTTGACTCCCTGCATGGAGCATGGGCACGCAGTCAGGTCGTGCCTACAGAGTTCATTCCTGTAGCCAGCCTGATCCACACCCTGCATATCTCGCACCTCGGCCATGTCCATTATGAAGGCAAACAGACACCTGCATCATACTATACCTATAATTTCTACGGTGAAAACCAGCCTCTGAAAGACCGAACCACCGGACTACGCATCCGCAACACTGTTGGTCTGGCTATGCAGGAAGGTTTCAAGAAATGGGTTAAGATGGGAATCACCGCCTATGCAGCACATGAGATGGAAAGCTATGGCCTTCCTTCCCTCGTCTATGGAACGTCTGGCAATGGAGCCCTGCAGACTCCCGATGGAATCCGGTGGGATCAGGATGGCAAGCCACTAGTTCCAGACTCCGTGGGATGGGGCACATACAAGGAACACAATGTCATGATTGGTGGCGAGATCAGCAAGCGGGACGGAAAACTGCTACACTACAATGTCAATGGCGAAATATGCCTTTTGGGCAAACGAATCGGAGATTTCTCCGTTGAGGGAACAGGAGACCTGAACTTTGCCCTGGGCAAGCGTGATACCGTAAGACTGGATGCACGTGCCTACATCAGGAATCTCACCCCCAGCTTCTACCTGCGCAACTTCCACTCACGCTCAACATGGTGGGAAAACGACTTCAGTCAGGAGCTCCGTACACGCATTGAGGGATCACTAACCAACAGACGCTCACGCACCACGCTGCGTGCCGGTGTGGAAAATATAACCAACTACACCTACCTCTCAGCCGGCAAGACACTGCTCCAGGGCAAGGATGCCGGAAGCGTGAACAACGGTGACTACAGTCACCACATCCAGTCCCTGCAGGACAATGGCAACATTCAGGTACTCAGCCTGACACTGAAGCAGGACTTCCGTCTTGGTCCCCTCAACTGGGAAAATGACCTGACCTACCAGACCAGCACCAATCAGGATCTCCTGCCCCTTCCTGCCCTGAACGTCTATTCCAATCTGTACCTGCTCTTCCGCATTGCCAAGGTCCTGCGCGTGGAGTTAGGAGGAGACATACGCTATTTCACACGCTACTATGCACCTGACTATGCCCCTTCCGTCGGGCAGTTTGCCGTGCAGGATGCCACGCATCCCCGTGTGAAGTGCGGCAACTATCCCATCATCAATGCCTACGTGAACCTCCACCTCAAGCGTTGCCGTATCTACCTGGATGTAAACCATGTCAATGCAGGTACTGGAAACATGTTCCTTGCACCACATTACCCACTCAATCCCATGACCATACACTGGGGAGTAAGCTGGAACTTCTTCAACTAAAAAGAACCCTGAGAACCTCAAGACTTTAGAGACTTTAGAGAAACTAAAGACTCTTCAGACCCTATAGATCCTAAATAGCAACAATGAAAGAAATACACTGGGGAGTCATTGGCTGTGGTGAGGCCACAGAAACAAAGAGCGGTCCCGCATTCGGACTGGTTCCCGGCTCACGCATCGTGGCCGTGATGAGCCGTAACCGTGACAAGGCCCGTTCCTATGCCGAGCGCCATGCCATACCCCGCTGGTATGACGATGCCATGCACCTGGTAAACGACCCGGAAGTCAATGCCGTTTACATCGCCACCCCACCCTCTTCCCATGCCACCTATGCCATCATGGCCATGAAGGCCGGCAAACCTGTCTACGTGGAGAAGCCCCTTGCCGCCAGCTATGCGGATTGCCAGCGTGTCAACCACGTCTCGCAGGAAACAGGAATCAAATGCTACGTAGCCTACTATCGCCGATACCTGCCCTATTTCCAGAAGGTAAAGGAACTGGTTGACAAAGGTGCCATAGGCAAGGTAATGAACGTACAGATCCGTTTTGCAGCGCCACCCAGAGACCTTGACTACAACAAGCAGGACCTGCCATGGCGGGTACAGAAGGACATTGCCGGCGGCGGTTATTTCTATGACCTTGCTCCGCACCAGCTTGACCTCCTGCAGATGATCTTCGGACCCATCACACGCGTTCATGGATTCTGCGACAACCGCGGTGGGCTGTACCAGTCGGAGGATACCGTCAGCGCCGCCTTCATGTTCCACAACGGACTTCCAGGCTCCGGTTCATGGTGCTTTGCTGCACACGAAAGTGCCAAGACAGACCGTATCGAACTCATCGGTGACAAAGGCCAGATCTGCTTCTCGGTCTTTACCTACGATCCCATTGCCCTGCACACCCTGTCTGGACGTGAGGAAATTATCGTAAAGAACCCGGAGTTTGTCCAGCTCCCCCTCATCAGCAACATCGTCCAGGATCTGCAAGGCACCGGAACCTGCACTTGCGACAGTATTTCCGGCACTGCAGTAAACTGGGTCATGGACCGTATTCTACGAAAGCTGTGATGCGACGTCTCACTGTCATCCTCCTGCTGCTCTCCACCCTGACCTGCCATGCACAGGACAGCGACGCACTGCACCCTGTTCCACAGCTGCGCCTGCTCAGGAACGACAGTACCCTGACAACACGTGAGAAACTTCGTGAGTCACGCAATATCTTCGTCCGTTTCATCAAGGCATTTGATGAGTATGACACCACGTACATAGAACCCAACCTCTACAACTGGACCGTCATGCTCCAGGGAACGACCACCAATGAGAGGTTCTCTCTCACGGACAAGCAGGGTCTCTCCCGATTGGCTTTCGGTTCACGACCAGGCATGAAGATCGGTCCCTATCTCGGCTGGCGCTTCATTTTCCTGGGGTATACCATAGACGTCACGACCATAGGACGGCAAAAAAGCCGGAAGACGGAATTTGAACTGTCGCTCTATTCCAGCATGCTGGGCGCCGACCTTTTCTATCGCCGTACGGGAGACGATTTCACACTGCGCCGTGCCATTGCTCCCCTGCAAGGCACCGGCACATTTGACCTTTCAGGTTACTACGGCCGTCAGATGGATGGCATCCGCGTATCCATGACCGGCGCCAATGTGTACTACATCGTCAACCATCGGCACTTCTCCCTCCCGGCAGCCTTCTCCCAGAGCACCGTCCAGCGCCGCAGTGCTGGATCCTGGAAATTCGGACTGTCCGTGACAAAGCACAAGATAGACATAGACTATCAGCGTCTGGAGGAACAGCTTCCGCCGCTCCAGGGCAGCAATCCCTTCCATACCGCACAGGTGGACTACATGGACTACAGCCTGTCCGCAGGCTATGCATACAACTGGGTATTCCGTCGCAACTGGCTCCTCAGTATCGACCTTGCGCCAGCCCTGGGATACAAGCGCACCCATAGATCACTCTGGCTGGACGAGGATCTCGGCAGTCAGGTGCCAGGTGGCAATGAACTCATGCGTCGCTTCTTCGTGTCACGAGGCAACGTCAATTTCAATGTGACAGGACGTTTCGGTCTGGTATGGAACAACGCACACCACTATGCCGGGCTCAGCCTCATAGCCCATAACTTCAACTACCGCTATGATGACCTGTCCATGCACAACTCCTTCTTCACCCTGAATCTCTATACAGGACTGAATTTTATGCGAAAGAAGAAGTAGGCGCCGCGAACATGCGAATTAGCTGAGCAGGCTTGTTCTGCAAATTAGTACTGGAAAGCGAAGATGCAGGTACAGGACATTCGTCCCCTCCACCTAACGTGACTTCATATACCTCCTTGCCTCAGGCAGGAAGGACTTTATATTGCTGATTCGGTTCGCATTGGACGGATGAGTCGAGTACCAGTCCCGTGAAGATCTGGACTGGCTCTTCTCTCCCATCTTCTGCCAGAATCCGACAGCCGCCTCCGGATCATAACCAGCCATGGCAGCGATAATCAGTCCCAGACGGTCAGCCTCCGTCTCATTCAGTCTGGAGAACTTCAGGTTGGCCAGGGTCAGCCCCGACGATGCCAGGATGGCATACAGTCGCTTCCTTCCACTGCTCATGTCATCGCTGGTTATCAGCGAATAGAGAACGAGAACCCCAGCCGTGGACATCAGTCCCTTCGTCATCTGCTCCGCACTGTGCTTTGCTATGGCATGCGCAATCTCATGGCCCAGGACGCAGGCCAGTGACGCATCGTCGTTTGCCATGGACAAGATTCCGTCATAAACCACAATCTTGCCACCAGGCATGCAGAAAGCATTGGCCTCCGGATTATTCACCAGCTTCACCTCCCACTTGAAGGATTCCAGTTCCTGCTTCTTGCCATTGTCGCGCAGGAGTTTCTTCGTGGCCTCAATCAAACGGTTCGCCACCCTGTTAACCTGGACCGTCTGGGTCTTATCCTGCGAGATGCGGTTGCTTTTCAGGTAGGACTGATACTGCTGCTCGCTGAGCGGAAGCATGTATTTGTCGGGCACAAAGTTATAGAATTCCCGTCCCGTAATGGGAACGGTGTACTCCACGGACTTCAACATGTCAGACTCGGTGATGGAAGACACCTTCTCCTTGGTTTTCTCCCAGGCATTCCTGCGTGCGTCCGAGTTCCATGCCTCCGATGCCTTCTCCTTGATGGAACCCCATACAGACTGAGCCGTGGCACCTTGCCAGAACAGGCAAAGTACCACGACACAAAGCAAACGAAGTACAAAATATTTCATACTCGCAACTAAACCTTACTCAACCACGAGGGGAGTCTTCATCTGCCCGGCATAGCCTTGCAGGAGGGTCTCCCATACAGCCATGGTGGGCACGTCGTATCTACTCCAGGCAGAACCGACAAAGTAGTCAAAGCCGGTGATGAGGGTCGTGTCCTCGGACACGGAGGGCTTGGCAAGCTTGGTCTGACCGATGACATGTCCCACGGCTCCACTCTTCTTCTCCGTCAAGGGCAGATAGCTCAGTTTCACGTTCTTGGCGTTGGGAAAGAGGCATGCAATGTAGAGCTGACCGTTCTGTCCCTTGGGCGTGTCGAGGGCATCGGCGTATGCAATGTAACCTGCCTTCTGATTGATGACGTATGCACTGGGCTGGCTCTCGTGAACGGCGATACCGGCACAGGCAAAGTTCTGGGTGAAACCACCTTTCTTCATATAGGCAACCTCGACATGGGCGAGGTGGGTGCCCTTGTCCTGGGTGATGTTGCGCATCTCACGAATGCCATTCTGCTCATACATGGTGAGCTTGACGCGGAAGCGCAGCGGACCGTTCTCGATGATCTCAGCCTTCTCGTAGACATCGGGGAGGATCAGTTCATTGCCGTTCATCAGGGCAGGCGCACCGGCACCTAAGGTAGCCCCCACGGTGTAGGCATCCATACCCTCGCCGCGGTTGCGGTGGTAGGTGTAGTTGTCGCGATGCAGCTGGTTCCATTCGCCACCACGGTTCTGCCTCTTCAGGCGTTCATTGAGTCCATAGCTGCCCAACTCGCTCTGATAGAGCTTGTCCTGGATGGGATAGGTCACGTTCTTGGTGAAGGTATCGAAGCCATTCACGCCTTTGTTGTGCATCTTGGGGCCATAGAAGCGCCAGGCATTCTTGTCGGTCTCCCATGCCAGGTCGTCCTCGCGATTGGGATAGATGCGACCGTTACAGTCGAGCCGGTACTGACGGGGTTCACCCTTACATATATTTAAGGTAGTGCTGCCCTTGGGCGCCAAGAATACCTGCACGAGGAGCTTGCCGTCGCGGGTCAGCTGGTAGGGTACCTCTACCTGATCACCGTCAGTGATGACGATCTGACGGCCACCCGAGAGACCCAATTGGCCGAAGATCTCATTGCCACTCAGTTCAACGACATCCTGACGTTCCACGTTGGTGGGGTTCTTGATGGTCTTCTGCAGGCTGTTCTGCCTGGCACCGGCTGCCAAACCGGGCTGACCGGGCTTCACGTCCTGAGCCTTGGCTGAACCCTCCAGATAGCGTACACGCTCACAGGCTGCCAGCAGCCATGCACCGGTACCGAAGGGAGCCTGAGACTTCTCGTTCACCGTCTTCGTTGGGTCGGGCTTCTCGCCGATGGGCTGAACGTAACCGATGCTGCCGTCGGGCTGCAGGGCCTTCACGCGCAGATAGCCCCATGCCTTGTCAATGACTGGGCCGTACTTCTCCTTTGACAGGTAGCCATGGTTCACGCCCCACTCCAGACCGTAGCAAAAGAAGGCAGTACCGGAGGTCTCGGGACCGGGAGCATCACCCTCGCAGAGCATCGAGCGGCTCCAGTAGCCATCGGGACGCTGAACGCGGGCCACGCCCTCTGCCAGCTGCTGGAAGCGCTGCACGAAGATGTCCCTGCCCTTGTAGTCCTTGGGCATGTCGGCCAGCACCTTGGCCAGACCCGCCAGTACCCAACCGTCTCCGCGGGCCCAGAACGACTTGCCGCCGTCGCACGAAGTCTTGACCTTGGGCCAGATGTACTTGCCGTCACGGTAGTACAGCTGCTCCTCCTTGTCCCACATCAGCGAGTCGCTCCAGAGGAAGTTCTCATGCAGCTTGTCCAGGTACTTGATGTCCCCCGTAAGGTTGTACATCTTGGTCATGACGGGCATCACCATGTAGAGGGCATCGGCCCACCACCAGAACTTGTTGTCCGCCATGTCACACTCGTAACCCATCACCTCCTTGGCACGTGCGACCTTGTAGTCGGCAGGCACCAGGTTATACATGTCAATGTAGGTCTGGAAGCAGATCTGCCAGTCGCCGAAGAGCACGAAGTCGTTGCCCTCGCCGTACGTCTGGTACTTCCAGTTCTTCTTGTCGTTGGACTTCGCACCCATCCATTCGTTGTGACGACACCACTTGTCGCTGTAGTCATAGTACTGGGCCTTGCCCGTAAGCTTGTAGGCCTCCATGTTGCCCGTGAAATAGGCGGCATTGTCCCAGAAGCCACGGCAATAGGGCGTGTTGTGTTCCTGCCAGTAGTCATTGACCTTCTCAATGAGATTCAGGACGTCCCTGGCCTCAGTGATCTTCTGACCCTGGGCCGTGAACTGTGTACTGCAGCAGCATACTGCAAGCAGCATCGTGAGGAGTGTTTTTCTCATGTCTGTATTTTGGTTAAATGGTTTTCAGGCGATCACTTGATTACACGATAAATCGATTATTCGATTACTCGATAAACCGACATTTCGATTCAAGTTTCCAGAAGTTCCTTCAACTTTTTGCAAAGATAGCATTTTTTCTCTTATTGACCAAATTCACGAACTCATAATTCTTCAGGCCCCACCTGGGAGCAATGAGCAGGGAGGACGGAGAGGAGGAAACGAAGCGCTCCAGCACAAGACCTTCGGGCAGACGACTGATGTATTCCAGCACCAGGTCAATGTACTCCTCCACCGTGGGCATGGGCCAGGGGAAGGCGGCATATTCCTCTGCCATCCTGGTGCCTCTGATAATCTGCAACTGATGGATTTTCAGTGTGCTAAGTGGAAGTCGTGCAATCTCATCGGCCTGCCTCATCAGTTCGTCATGCCCCTCACCGGGCAGTCCCAGGATGACGTGCGCACCGACGCGTATGCCCCGGGCTGCAGTCCTTGTCACCGCATCACGGCTCTGGGCCCAGGTATGTCCGCGGTTGATGCGGCGCAGCGTTGCGTCACTGGCACTCTCCAGACCGTATTCCACAATGATGAACGTCCGTCGGTTCAGCTCCGTCAGGTAATCCAGCAGCCCGTCGGGCATGCAGTCGGGACGCGTACCGATGACCAGCCCCACGACATCCTCCACCCTAAGGGCTTCCTCGTAGAGTGCCATGCAACGTTC
>JAZRVZ010000134.1:0-2260 GCA_045599425.1 Bacteroidaceae bacterium
GCTGATAGTCAAAGTCCTCGCCTACGTTCTGCAACTTGACGGCAGCATGCATCCACACCTTGCCCAGGTCTGCCTCCACCTCGGCACGAGGCTCATTGACCAGATAGCTCTTCGTGCGATCGAAGCTGTTGGCAAAGTCAAATACGCCATCCCGCTGGTTGTCGCTCTCCTCAGCCTTGTGCCAGTAGTCCACCCAATAGCCCACGCCGGCCTTCAGCTTCTTGGGAATGATCTGGATGTTGTACTTCGTGTCGAAGATGGTTTGCAGGCGGTTGCTGCGGCTCTGCGTCAGCTGGTCGATGACCTCCGATCGTCCAAAGTTATCGTCATCGTCATCGGTTTTGTTTTTGTCTTCGTTGAAATACTCGTACTCCGAGTGGTTGCTGGCGTTGCCCTTTTCGCGATTGTAATCCATGCTGAGGCGGAAGTAGATGTCGGACCTCTCCCACACGTGACGCAGATTCATATTGGTACGGACGATACCGTTTTCCGTGCGGTTCAGACCCTCGCTCTTGCGGCTGTTCACCAGTTGCTGCGGGTCGTCGGAATGCTTGTCGCCACGGTAGGTCTGCAGCTCGTCGGTGGTGCGGTTCTCGCCTTTGTTGTATCCAGCATCGAAGCTCAGAGACAACGAGGTTCGGGGACCCAGATGCAGCTGTGTGCCGAAGCTCAGAGGGGCATTGACGCTATGGTTGTAGTTGTAGGAATGGCTGTTGCTGAAGGTCGAGGGCTGTCCGCTGAGGAAGGTCTCCTCGTTGATCCACAAATGCTGGTGGCTGTCCAGGTGCTGGGGCGAGGTGCTGACGCTCCAGTGATCCTGGTTGTAGGAAGAATCCACCTTCCGGGGCTTCCAATTGTGCTGGTAGGAGAAGCGGCCATACTGCTGGCGCATGGGCGAATTGCCGCGCTCGTAGTCATTATCACCATACACGCCGGCGGTCTGGCTGGCGTTGTCCGAGGCACGGGCGAAGAAGTTCAGCGGATCCTTCTCCGTCAGGTAGTGCAGGTTGGCAGAGGCACGGTAGTTGGGCGAAGCGTAGGCACTCAGCTTCGTCTGTCCGTACCACCGGTCCATGAAGCCAGGCTTGACCACGATGTTGAGCACCTGCTGCTCCTGCCCGTCGCTCATTCCCGTCAGTTCGGCCAGCTCGCTCTTCCGCTCGTAGGCCTCGATGTTCTGCACCGCCTCCACGGGCAGCTGTGCTGTCAGCATCTCGTCGGCCATGTCCTTGCCGTTGACCATCAGGTGTACGTCCTTGCCCATGAAGGTCAGCTTGCCGTCCTTCACGCTCACGCCGGGCAGCTTTTTCAGCATGGTGGCCAGACGGTCGCCGTCCTCCAGGTGGAAGGCGTCGGGGTTGAAGACCACGGTGTCGCCCTTCATGAAGAAGCGCTTGGCATGACCCTTCACTTCCAGTTCCTTCAGCAGTTCGGCTGACATCTTTAGTTTCAGGTCGCCCAGATTGAGCGTATCTTGGCCACCCTTCACGTTGAAGCTCTTCTTCAGTTCGCTGTAGCCGAAGTAATTGATGTTGATGCTCATCTTGGCCATGTAGTCCACTTCGTGGCAGAAGTAGCCCAGGCTGTCGGTGCTCATCTTCTCTCGCTCTATCCAGTTCTCGCCGATGGGATACATCCACATCTCCACCATGGCGTCCTCCAGGGGCTCGCCGCTGTCGGCATCCATCACGCGTCCTTTCACTACGTCGGCAGACATGAGGGTGGCTTGCAGGCATAGGAATGCCAGCAGAAAAAGTCTTTTCATAAAGGTACAAGATTTGCTCTCTTCGCATCATTGACTGTTTGTTATGCGAAGAGAAAATATTTACAGAATAGTATAAAAATAAGGTAAGTAGGTTACTTTTCGAAGATGTGTTTCTTCATGAGCTGCTGGATTTCCTCAGACTCCTTACGGCTGGCCTTGCATTTGTCCACGATGTATTGGGTCAGCTTCTCGGGCATGCTGACCTTCTTCCATCTGTCGATGCGGTTCCTCCATCGGCCTCCGAAGTGGGTCTTGTCGATAAATGTGAACTTGATGGGCTTGCGTCCCATCTCGGTGTACATGCCGTTCTTGAGTGAGTAGGTGCCGTACTCATGGGGCAATACTATGTAGCTGCCGTCCTTCATTTTGGCTACCTCGGCACAGGCATATTCACCATTGGCACGATAGACCTTCACCTGATTGTAGCTGTCGTTGATGTATTCCTTGTTCTCGCCCTCGTACTTCGCCGAGGTCATGATCCACGTGCCGATGATC
>JAZRVZ010000135.1:0-18189 GCA_045599425.1 Bacteroidaceae bacterium
CACGACCGTTTTTGTCAAGTGTCACACCATCAGGCAGTTCAAGATCAAATTGCATTGCTGTAATATCCGCTTTATTCCTCAACTGTAACTCAAGCGTTTTCTGCTTGCCCTTACGTACTTTCGCCTCATCAAAATAGATGACGTTATCGTATGCAGCAATATCTGTAGCTTCTACTGGCAGCACGGCATCCTCAACTATTTTGAAATCTTTCCATACATCCGCAGCCTCGTATGCAGATTTGCAACCAGGAAGGACGTGGAGGGTTACGTTGCCTAATGGGAGCGGCGAACCATCACCATATCCATCACAAAATGCATTCTCACGCAAAACCTGAGGATTGGGCGAAAAGTTTGTAATATCCTTTAGTACCTCAAAATTAAAACCCATTATATAACTTCCGATTGTTTCAACTGTCTCGGGAATTACTATAGATACGATTCTATTCTTATATGTAGTTGCAAAAGCATGATCGTCAATGATTCTCATGCCACGAGGTAACACCAGTTCTTTTGGGCCATTTCCTGCACATGTATTTAGTGCATAAGGTTCTATATGACGCACCGTAGAAGGAATTACGAACTTATCAGGTACGGAGGTTGGAGCAATCGTATATAATCGAGTTATATCCTTATCATATAGAGCGCCATCTTCAAAACGAAAATAAGGATTATCTTCATCAATATTTATATTCTCCAGCGACATGCAACGCCAAAAGATCTCATCCCCTATAGTATTTACGCTTGAAGGAAAATTCACTTCCTTCAAAGACTCACATCCTCCAAATGCATAGCTTCCTATCTTCTGTACTCCATTTCCGATGGTTACCTTTTCCAAACTATGACATTCACTAAAACTTCCAATAGGAATATATTCAATCGAACCAGGAATATGCACTTCTTTCATGGTGTTAACAACAAATAATCCATATGTGTCTTCATCATCATCTCCAATGGTCTTAAGCCCCTCTTCAAGTGTTACACTTGGCCCATACTCAAATGCGCCACCACCAAAGTGCGTCACACTATTAGGGACGAAGACATGACCTTTTGAGTATTGAAACGCACTCGCTCCTATTGAAGTAACACTATGAGGGATATACACAACATCGAACTGGCAACCATAGAAAGCAGAAACTCCAATTGCAGTGACCCTATAAGTATGTCCACTATATTCCACACTTTCTGGAAGATTTATTTTCCCATTATACAAAGGACACCTTTCTGGATAAAAAGTTTGGTCAACAGCGGAATAGTGATGGTGTTGAGCGACCTCTACCGTCAAATCTGTATCAGAAGTGATGTTGTAGTAAATACCATTCACGTAAAAGTCGTATGCGAATAAATCGCCTGCAACAATCAATAAAGATAAAAAAAACAAAAGTGTTCTCATAATAAAAAAATTGGGCGGAACTGCTCAGTGGCTTTTCCGTCCTACTGGTTCCGCCAAGAACCTTACATGTAGAAAAGCACGAACAGCTCACGCCCATACAGGACATGAGCCTTCGTCGCTTGTTCTCACATGTTGAATTTGGCGGATTCGTAGGATCGAGAAACAAGGACAAAGTCCAAGAATATTATGTCTTGCAAGTGGCTACGGCTGAGCCGTATCACATGCGGTTAGCTTTAAGTCACTAATCAGTCACGCGGTTTAATAAATTATTGTTTGTTAAAATGTTAATACTATATTTCTCGTTTTCAGCTCGTTTCAAAGAGCATTTAACCACTTCTTGCCGGGTTTTGTGAATGTCCAAAGGAGAAATCCACCAGCCATAAGGCAACCAATAATCAAAAAAACAGTGTACGGATTCATATTATCTAATGTTTTGTAATTGTTCTATATCCAGCTAATGCCAATAATGTAGTAAATATTGTTCCAATGAAGACGTTTAACCATCGGTCGGATGTTGCAGATTCCTGAAAGAAGGATGTACCTCCATTTAGAACTGTAGCGACAAATGTCAGTTTGGACAAGTCGTAGAAATACTTGCCCAAGGTATCGCGACTAGTCTTGTCTCTGTCCTTCTTTTCTGTCTTTATCTGTTGTTGTTCAGAAAACCTGCTCATATTTATAGGATTATACCTTTGGGGGTTGAATCAATTGGCGCTTTGTACACCGCAAAAGTAGGAAAAAAAAATCAATCCATAAAACATTTCAAGAATATTTTGCAAATTTGGAACCAAGTTAATAAAGAGTCGATACGAGTTATGGTTTGCCAAGCAACACTAAGGTTGGGAAAGTTTTGGGATATTTATTTCACAAGAGCTTCCAAACACACGGCCCGATGACGTGAAGGTCATCGGGCGCGAACAGCGATTACAAGGCAGAGGGAGCAATCCTTCTGCCTTGTATATAAGATTGTACCTTGCTTTTGCTTTTTGTGAGTACATGGTGAACTTCTGCCGGCAAATATTTGCTCTTTTCATGAAGATTGTATAAATTTGCGGCTAAATTCTAATATGCCAAGGAAATGATAAATGTCGCCAATCCTATTTATGATGCCGTCTTCAAATATCTGATGGAAGATACGCGTGTGGCCAAGACCCTGCTCTCTGCGTTGCTGAAACGCGAAATCGTGGAGGTCGAAGTGCGTAAGCACGAATATTCCAATGGGACTCGTGACAAAATATCTATGTTCCGTATTGACTTTGCTGCACAAGTGCGTCAGGACGATGGTTCACTGAAACTCATCCTGATTGAATTGCAGAAAACCTGGCTCGAGACGGAGACCCTAAGGTTCCGCCAGTATCTGGGTACCCAGTATGCAGATCCGGCTAACATCCAGAAGGATGACAACCCCATGGGATTCGGCATACCCATGGTAACCGTGTACCTGTTGGGACACAGAGTGGGGGACGTGGAGGCTCCCGTAGTTTATGTCAACCATAAATCATACGACTACGACGGAAACGAGGTGACGAAGGGAGTTCCCGATCCTTTCATAGAGAGTCTGGTTCATGACAGCATTATAGTGCAGATTCCCTTGCTTCGTGGGCAGGTGAACAACCGACTTGAAGAAGTGCTCTCCGTTTTCGACCAGACATACAAGGACAAGCATAACCGCCAGATACTCAATATCGATGAGAATATCTATGGCAATGATGATGAGATGAACCGCATCCTTACCCGTCTGCTCTCTGCAGCCTCTGATGCCAAAGTGCGTCAGGACATGAACGTTGAGGAAGAGTACTTCCAGGCCATAGAGAATCGTGACACTGCCATTATGTTGCGTGACCAGAAAATAGCAGAACGAGATGCACAGTTGGCAGAGAAGGATGGCCAGTTGGCAGAGAAGGACAAGGCCCTGATAGGTTATGCAAAGGCTTTGTGGGGAATGGGTAAGTCTTATGAGGAAATAGCCGTAAGCACGACTCTTCCCGTTGAACTTTTGAAGAAAGTCCTGTAAAGTATACTAAGCAGAATTTGGGTTTCCACGCTTATTCGTATCTCTGCATCACACATTTAATAAGGTATCATGAAAAACTTTATCCATAGCCTTGTGGCGGCGCTTTTACTGTGCCCCGCCTCTCTCTCTGCCCAGCGTTTTACCCAGTATGTCGACCCGATGATCGGCACGGCGGACCATGGACATGTGTTCGTGGGTGCCCATGTGCCCTTCGGCATGGTGAATGTAGGTCCCACGCAACTGGAGACCGGATGGGACTGGTGCTCGGGCTATCACTATGACGGCAAGAAGATTGTGGGATTCAGCCACACGCACCTGAGCGGAACCGGTTGCTCGGACCTGGGTGACGTGGCACTGATGCCTACGGCCGGAGAGGTGGAGCTGACGCGGGAGGGACTGGCCTCGTCGTTCAGTCATGACTCGGAGGAGGTGGTACCGGGCTACTATCGGGTGGTGCTGGATCGCAGTCACATCCTGTGTCAGATGACGGCTACCCGTCGTGCCGCCATGCACAGCTACACCTGGCCACGGGGTACGGGCGATGCACGCATCATCATTGACCTGGAGCATGGCGTGGGTGACAACATGATGAATACCAGACTGGTGAGGGTGGACGAGCAGACGGTGCTGGGCTATCGCATCAGTCGCGGATGGGCCAACGAACAGCACCAGTATTTCATGATTCAGTTCAGCAAGCCGATGAAGGCCTGGTTCTCGGCCGGACAGGATTCGCCCTACGGCCAGGCCATCTTTGAGGTTGGACCGGGCGAGACGGTGCTGACGAAGGTGGCACTGTCGCCAACCAGCGAACTGAATGCCATGCAGAATCTGGCGGCAGAGATGCCTGGATGGAATTTCCAGGAAGTCCGCGAAAGGGCGCTGCAGGAATGGGAAGAGCAGCTGGGCCGCATCGAGGCAAGCTTTGAGACGGAGCGTGAGAGCCGGATCTTCTATACGTCCATGTATCACATGATGATGGCGCCCCAGACGTGGAACGACGTGACGGGCGACTATCGGGGTGCCGACTATCAGGTACACCGTTCTGCCGACTTTGAGAACCTGACGACCTGGTCGCTCTGGGACACCTATCGTGCCGCGCACCCCCTGGCCACGCTGATCTTCCCTGACCGCATGAAGGACTATGCACAGACGATGCTGCACATTGCCGGGGAACGCGGTGAGCTGCCCGTATGGCATCTGACGGGTTGCGAGACCTATTGCATGGTGGGTTGTCCGGCCATTCCCGTGATGGCCGACCTGGTGCTGAAGGGCTATGAGGGCTTTGACTACGAAAAGGCGTACCAGGCCATGAAGGCCAGCATGCTGAAGCCCAACCGTGGCAAGCACTACCTGGAGGAACTGGGCTACCTGCCCTTTGACGGAACGGAGGGCGAGACGGTGGCCAAGAACCTGGAGTATTACCTGGCCGAATGGGCACTGGCCGAGGTGGCAGGAAAGTTAGGACACAGGGAGGACAGCATCCACTTTGCCTCCATTGCCCAGAACTACAGGAAGCTGTATGACCCTCGGGTACGCTGCATGCGTGCGCTGAACAGCAAAGGTGAGTTCCGCAGTATCGAGGGATTCAATCCGGGACACCAGACGGGCGACTATACGGAGGGCAATCCCTGGCAGTACACCTGGCTGGTGCCTCATGACGTGAAGGGACTGGTTGGTTTGCTGGGCGGAAAGGAAGCGTTCACCGGGCGTCTGGACAGCCTCTTCACGGCCGACAGCGACCTGGGCGAGCATGCCAATCCCGACATCACGGGACTCATCGGCCAGTATGCCCATGGCAACGAACCGAGCCACCACGTGCTTTACCTCTATAATTATGTGGATCAGCCCAGGAAGACGCAGAAGCTGGTGCGACAGGTACTGGACGAGCTGTACACGGATCAGCCTGCGGGACTCTGCGGCAACGAGGATGTGGGACAGATGTCCGCCTGGTACATCCTCTCGGCACTGGGCCTGTATCAGGTGGAGCCCTGTGGCGGCACCTATCAGCTGGGCAGTCCCATCGTGAAGAAGGCTGTGCTGAAGGTGCGTGACGGCAAGACCTTCACCATCGAGACACACGGCAAGGGCATCTACGTAAAGAAGATGAAGCTGAACGGCAAGGATTACAAGAAAACCTCCATCGACTACCGGGACATCGTGGCCGGCGGTACGCTGGAGGTGTGGATGGGAGAAAAGTGAAGAGTGGAAGGCAGGGGCTTCTAAATCAATTACCTTTCAATCTCTTGTATTCGCCCTTTCAATTTTCCATTTCTTCCATTTCCGCCATGAGGGCGAGCATGCGGTCGCGTATCTGGGCAGCCTCGATGAAGTCCATTTTCTTGGCAGCCTCCTGCATCTGCTTGCGCAGCTTGTCAATCAGCTTGCGGGTCTCCTCCGGCGTGAGGTGCATCTGTTCCTCCTGCTCGGCAGCCTGCAGAACGGGAATTTCGGGTTCGATGTAGGCACGCTGGTCGGACTGCTGACTGAGTTGTGAGAGGGAGGACATGTTGTGTGCCTTGCGGATGGCCTTGGGCGTGATGCCGTGTTCCTCGTTGTATCTCAGCTGCTTCTCGCGCCGGCGGTTGGTCTCGTCAATGGTCTGCTGCATGCTCCAGGTGATGTTGTCCGCATACATGATGGCCTTGCCGTTGATGTTTCGGGCGGCACGGCCCACGGTCTGCGTCAGGGATCGGTGGCTGCGCAGGAAACCCTCCTTGTCGGCATCCAGGATGGCCACCAGACTGACCTCCGGCAGATCCAGTCCCTCACGCAGCAGGTTCACGCCCACCAGCACGTCAAACTCGCCGGCACGCAGTCCCTCCATGATCTTCACGCGCTCCAGGGTATCCACGTCGGAGTGTATGTACTTCGTGCGGATGTCATGCCGGATCAGGTAGTCCGTCAACTCCTCCGCCATGCGCTTGGTCAGCGTGGTCACCAGTGTGCGTTCATCCCGTTCGTTGCGCTGAAGGATCTCCTCCATCAGGTCGTCCACCTGATTCTCAGAAGGACGGATTTCAATGACGGGGTCCAGCAGGCCCGTAGGCCGGATGACCTGTTCCACGATGACACCCTCGCTTTCGTTCAGCTCATAGTCGGCCGGGGTGGCGCTGACGTAGATGCACTGATGCACCATCTCCTGGAACTCCTCGAAGCGCAGGGGACGGTTGTCCTTGGCGGCCGGCAGTCGGAAGCCGTACTCCACCAGATTCTTCTTGCGGGCCTGGTCGCCACCGTACATGGCACCGATCTGCGGCACGCTGACATGACTCTCGTCGATGACCAGCAGGAAGTCCTTCGGGAAGAAATCCAGCAGGCAATAGGGACGCGTACCGGGTTCGCGGCCGTCAAAATAGCGACTGTAGTTCTCGATGCCCGAGCAGTGTCCCAGTTCGCGTATCATCTCGATGTCATAGGTCACACGTTCCTGCAGGCGCTTGGCTTCCAGCGACTTGCCAATCTCCTCAAAGTACGCCACCTGCTCCACCAGGTCATCCTGGATCTTGCGGATGGCCAGTTCCTGCGTCTCCTTGGTCGTGAGGAACAGGTTGGCGGGGTAGACACGGTATTCCGGGAAACTGCCCAGTCGCATCATCGATACCGAATCCACCTCCTCCAGCGACTCGATCTCGTCGTCCCAGAACGTGACGCGAAGGATGTTGTCGGAATAGGCCAGGGCTATGTCCACCGTATCGCCCTTCACGCGAACCTCGCCGCGTCCCAGACTGATGTCATTGCGCACATAGAGGGAATCAAGCAGCCTGCGCAGCAGCACGTTACGGTCAATGCGCTGGCCCACCTTCAGGTCAATGACATTCTCGTAGAAGGCCGAGGGGTTGCCCATGCCGTAGATGCAGCTGACCGAGCTGACCACGATGACGTCCTTGCGTCCAGAGAGCAGGGCACTGGTGGCCGCCAGCCGCAGTTTGTCGATCTCCTCGTTGATGGCCAGGTCCTTCTCGATGTAGGTGTCGGTGCTGGGGATGTAGGCCTCGGGCTGGTAATAGTCATAGTAGCTCACATAGTACTCCACGGCATTGTTGGGAAAGAAGGCCTTCATCTCACCGTAGAGCTGGGCGGCCAGCGTCTTGTTGTGGGAGAGGATGAGGGTGGGACGGTTGGCCCGGGCAATGACATTGGCAATGGTGAAGGTCTTTCCACTGCCGGTCACACCCAGCAGCACCTGGGCAGGCAGACCGTCCTGCAGGCCCTGGGACAGCTGCTCGATGGCCTCCGGCTGATCGCCGGTAGGCTGATAGTCTGATGTCAGTTCAAATTGGTTCAATTCGGTAACGTTTTAGGTCAAGCATATTGTTCCCTGCACCTCTGGCAGCAGGGCAAGCCCTGAAAACCGGAAGGCCAGGCGACCGGAAAAACCGGAAACAAACTGCAAAAGTAGCATATTTTTCCGACATGGCCAATACGTGCGTATGCTTATGTGCATGCGCAAAGGCAAAAATATTGTTAATTTGTTGTTCGTCTCACGGAAAAGCAGTAACTTTGCATCCCAAATATGGTTGTATCCCACGTCAGATGGCAGTCTGCGGATGCAGGACAGTCCCTGGCGCGGAATCAGACGAAAGAAAAACAGATGAAGAAAATCCTCATAGTCCTCGGTGTGGCCATGGTGCTCCTCGCATCCTGCGGTGAGTACACCGCCGTTCAGAAGAGTCAGGACTTTGACTACCGCTACGAGGTGGCCAAGGCCAACTTCGTGGAGGGAAGGTTCACCCAGGCTTCCGCCTTGCTGGGTGACGTGCTTGCGTACATGAAGAGCACTTCCAACGCGGAGGAGTCTCTCTACCTGCTGGCACAGAGCGAGTTCTGCAACAGGAACTTCGACATCGCCTCAACCTACTTCAAGAAATACTACCAGAGCTACCCCAAGGGAATCTATGTGCAGCAGGCACGCTTCTACACGGCATACGCCCTGTACATGGAGACACCCGAACCCCGCCTGGATCAGTCGGCCACGCTGGAGGCCATCAGGGAGTTCCAGAACTTCATGGACTACTATCCCGACTCGGATCTGAAGCCCCGCGCCCAGGTAATGGTCATGGAACTGCAGGACAAGCTGGTCGAGAAGGAGTATCTGGCTGCAAAGCTCTACTACGACCTGGGCACCTATATGATCAACTGCGCCTATGGAGGAAACAACTATGAGGCATGCGTGGTCACTGCCCAGAATGCCCTGAAGGAGTACCCCTATGCATCGGCAGAGCGCCGGGAGGAGTTGTCCGTACTGGTCCTGCGCAGCAAGTACCAGCTGGCCAGGGAGAGCGTCCCGGAAAAGCGCATTGCCCGTTTCCGCGATGCTATTGACGAGTATTATTCCTTCATGAACGACTACCCCGAATCCAAGTATACGGCAGAGGCAAAGAACATCCTCAAGGAGGCAGAGCATATCGTCAGGAAGAGAAACCTGAACCTTGAGGAGGAAGACTAAGGCAACCGGGAGCGGAGAGTTGAGGCAAAGCATCAAAATTGCCGAAACAATATTCAAAGAATAACAAACAAACAAAAGATATGGATTACAAGAAGAGTACAGCACCTACGAACACCGTTACGCGTGACATCATGAACCTGTGCGACCAGACCGGCAACATCTACGAGAGCGTAGCAATCATCGGCAAGCGTGCCAACCAGATTTCCGTTGACATCAAGAATGAGCTGAGCAAGAAGCTGCAGGAATTTGCCTCCAGCACAGACAACCTGGACGAGGTTTTCGAGAACCGCGAGCAGATTGAGATCAGCCGTTTCTATGAGAAGATGCCCAAGTCCACCCTTATTGCCACGCAGGAGTTCATCGAGGGTAAGGTGTACTTCCGCAACCCCAGTCACGAGAGTGACCTGATGGACTAACTCAAATCCCGCGTACGGATGATACAGAGGATTCAGAGCGTCTATATGCTGTTGAGCGTGGTGGCCTGTGTGGTCTGCCTGGCCAGTCCTGTCGGGATGTTCACCGCAGAGACGGGGCCGGTGGCTGACCTCTACAACCTGTGGCTCAGCGTGACCAACGGCTCTACGGGTGATGTGGTTCACAAACTTACCCCATGGGTGGCCGGCTTTGCCCTGCTGGCCTTTGCGGCAACCTTCACCTTATTAAATATATTTATATACAACAGGCGCACCCTGCAGATGCGCACCCTGTTGTGGTGTGTTCTGGTGCTGGCAGGCTACTACATCGTGGAGGCTGTCTTCGTCTGGCGTCTTTGTGACGAGCATGACTTCAGGTTCCGGACCACGGTCTTTGCTGCCCTTCCGTTTGTCAGCCTTGTCCTGGATCTGCTGGCCCTCAGGGCCGTTCGCAAGGATGACAACCTGGTAAAGTCGCTGGACAGACTCAGGTAGTCCAAGATCACATGGCAGAATAAGCAAGGGGGCGTGTCAAAAGCAAATGACACGCCCCCTTGCTATCGTTCTGTCCGACCGGTTCCTTCGTTCCCCCAGAAGCATCCCGCCTCACTGTTTCCGGGACTTTCCTCCCTATTCCCTTGGCTTCTTTTTCCTGATGTCGAAGAGGTAGCTCGCCTTCGCGATGATTGCACCATTGGAAGACTTTCCGAAGACATCCTTCTTACTGCTTCCAAAGATGTCTGACAGTCCGTAGTAGTAACGTCCCTCCAGCAGGAAGTGGCCTATCTCCGTATTCAGTTCCATGCCTAATCCGCCTGTGATGCCATACTCAAAGGTATTCTTGACGGGAAGACCGTATTGCTGCGTCACATGGTTTGGGCGGTTCCAGAGTGTCAGGTTAGTCCAGCCCTCGCTGCCGTCACTGGTTCCCTTCTTCTCCACGTCATTGAGATAGAACCCCACCTGCGGTCCCAGGATAAGGTAGCCCATGAAGCCTTTGTGTTCCCTTCCCATGGCCAGGCGTGCCAGAAGGGGAACCTGGATGTAATTGATGTCGCGCTCATACGTGTCTGTACTTGTCTCGATCAGTTCCTTCCACCCCATCTCCGTGTAGTTTACCTCTGCCTGCAAGGCACAGCACAGGGCAAAATATTTCTCACAGGTATAACGCATCGTCAGGCCGAAGGATGTGCCTCCGTGAAACGACTGCTTGATGGTGGGCTGGTTGAAGGTTACACGGTTCAGTGCGTAGCCTCCGTTCACGCCAATCGCGAACTCATTGCGAATCTCTCCCACCTGCCCATGCATGGAAGATGCGATCAACAGGGCAATGCCCAGGAGAAGGGATTTCAACTTCATGATTCGTGTTTTGTCAGTATTTCCAATGTTTGCGGGTTGACAGTCTCAGGGAATGGCCGCGTGGGTAATGACCGGCCATTCTTCCCCGGTATATGCGCCACGTCCTACTTCTGCTTCAGGACCTCCGTACTGCCCGAGGGGGCATAGTGAACCAGATTCACCTGCCTGTTTATGTATGGCATGCCTGCCCCGTTTTGTGCAAACTGGAAGTCACTCTGAAGGGGAGCGTATTTCAGGGTATGCTGACGCTCGTCAAAATAGTCTCCAAGCTGGGCCAGGCCATGAAGGAAGAAATATCCGAGGTCCATTCCCAGGAGACCGTAGCGGGGGGAAACCACGATGAGGTCGTGGCCGAAATTTGCCTTGAACCTCCGTTCGAATGCCTGGATACGCGTGTCGCTGGAATTGCGGAAGAAGGGGGTGTATGCATACGTATCCAAGGCATGGAAATCCTGCAGGATGCCAGCCTGATAGGTACTCCATTCCGGATATCCCATCAGGGAAACGCGATATTCCGGATGCTTGCGCAGGAACTCACGCAGCTTGCGGGTGGCCTTCTGGATGGCTGCCTGGGAACTGTTGTTCACGACAACCAGGTTGTTGCGTGTCTGATGCAACGTGTTGCAGTATATGGCTTCGTCGGCATCGGCGTTCAGTGTGCGGGTCACCAGGCCACGCGCATTCAGTTCCTGGGTTAGCTGAACAACAAAGTTTGTGCCACGGCTGTCAGGCTGCCCTGCATTCAGGACAACAATGTTGTGGCTGGCAAACATGCTTGTTATGCTTGATGCACCGATCTTGTTTACCAGGTCTGCCTGTGCGGAAACCACATAGGCGTAGGGATTGTTGCTGCCGTATGTGTTGGTCGTGGCAAAGGGCATGACCAGGCGGATCTTGTGTTGCTTGCTGAAATTGTTCAACACCGTTGCCTGCACTCCATCCAGGGGACCGAATATCACATCCATGTGCTTCATCTCCTCCCGTCCCAGGATGCCGTTCAGTTCCGCCAGTCCGTTGCCGCTGTGATAGGCATAGATATCTATGGATGTCCCCTGTTTGCGGACACTGTCCACGGCCATTAGCAGTCCCTGGTAGAACTCTATCATCTTGCCCCCCCTGTCCGTATTCTCCTTCAGGGGAAGAATTACGGCCGCATTCAGGTGACTCTTGTGGGACACCAGCTTTGAGCTTGCCTCCGAGGCGGCCTGCTCCGCCGCCAGCCGGTGAGACTCCATCTGCAACTCTGCCTTGGAATAGGGGATACACAACCAGTCACCCTTCTGCAGCTTGCTGTCAGCCTTGATACCGGGATTGGCTGCTACCAGCTCCTGCAGGGTGAGATTGAAATCCAGTGAGATCCGGTAGAGGTTGTCCTTCTTCTTCACCTGATACATCTGCTTGCATCGGGAAACGCTCGTGGGGCGTGGGGTGCTTTCCGTCGTGGTTCCTACAAACTGTGCACCGGGTCCTGTTGCTACAGGTGCAGCCGTGTCGGGAATGCGCAGCTTGTCACCAGGTTTGATCAAATCACCCGATTTGGGATTCAGTCGCATCAGTTCGCCGGGAGAGACACTGTAGAGTCTTGCGATGGAGTAGAGTGTCTGTCCCTCCTCTACGGTATGGTAGCGTGTGTTCTTCTGTGCCTGCGCCATGATGGCCATACAGGCAAAGGCTGCCAAAAGTATAAGTTTTTGTAGGTTCTGTCGCATCATTATAAAATATAATTGTACAAAGGTACAAATAAGCGGGGGAAAAGCAAAATAAAGATAAGGAATTGTTTTATGTATGAACTTTATTTGTTATTTTTGCACAAATATTCTGCAATGAACATGAGAAACCTGTACCTGCTGGCCTTTTTGCTGCTTGTTCCTTTCTGCCATCCGGCTGCCCAGGACGAGCTGCCTTCGGTTGACCCGACTGCACTTTTCCTGACGACGGAAGGAGAAGAAATTGATGATGCCAGTTCCTCGCAAAGTGCGCCTCTCGTGGCCCATTTCCTGGCAAATCCCCAGAATGTGGGCAACTACAGCGCCCGCTATGAGTGGACCATCACCCGCTCCACCCAGACTTCTACGGAAGTCATTGTACATCGCTTTGACGAGAACCTGGACTATACGTTCACCGAGAGCGGCAGCTTTGCCGTACGGCTGTATGCCACCTTCGTCCTGGGCAACGATACCATATCCCTGCCGGCGGAGGGGGAAGACAATCCCATCATGGTCAGTATCTGCGAATCCAAGCTGGAATTCCCCAATGCCTTCTCCCCCAACGGAGACGGATACAACGATGTGTATCGTGCCAAGGATGGCTACCAGAGCATTGTGTCATTCAAGGCTTCCGTCTTCAATCGCTGGGGACAGCGCCTCTATACCTGGGACAACCCTGCCGACAGTTGGGACGGCAGGTATAACGGCAGCTATATCAGCGATGGCGTGTACTATCTTGTCTGTACTGCCAGAGGGGCCGACGGGCGAAAATACAACATCCGCAAGACCATCAATGTCCTGACCGGCTACGACAACAGTTCCCAGACAGGGGGGTCGGATGACTGATTCACAACATTTCATACATTTTTAATTCCGTGAGTGAAGAAAGACTAGAGATATTGGGTGCCAGGGTGCACAACCTCAAGAATGTGGACGTGGAGATTCCGCGTCAGAGCCTGACCGTCATCACAGGCCTTTCCGGCAGCGGCAAGTCGAGCCTGGCCTTCGACACCATCTTTGCCGAGGGCCAGCGCCGCTACATCGAGACCTTTTCCGCATACGCCCGCAACTTCCTGGGCAACATGGAACGTCCCGACGTGGACAAGATCACCGGACTGTCGCCCGTCATCAGCATCGAGCAGAAGACCACCAACAAGAACCCACGCTCCACCGTGGGCACCACCACCGAAGTCTACGACTTTCTCCGCCTGCTCTACGCTCGTGCCGGCGAAGCCTTCAGCTACGTCAGCGGCGAGAAGATGGTCAAATATACCGAGGAGCAGATCATCGACCTCCTCCTGCACGACTATGAAGGCAGGAAGGTCTACCTGCTCTCGCCCCTGGTCAAGAACAGAAAAGGCCACTACCGCGAACTCTTTGAGAGCATCCAGCGCAAGGGCTTCCTCTATGCACGGGTGGACGGACAGATCTGCGAGATCCTGCCCGGCATGAAGCTCGACCGCTACAAGAACCACAGCATCGAGGTTGTAGTCGACCGCCTCAAGATACAGGACAAGGATGACAAGCGGCTTTCCGGCAGCGTGGCCAATGCCCTCAAGCAGGGTGACGGCGAGATGCTCGTCTATGACGTCGATGCCGACGAGGTGCGCCACTACAGCCGTCACCTCATGTGTCCCACCAGCGGCATCTCCTATCACGACCCCGCTCCCCACGACTTTTCCTTCAACTCCCCACAGGGTGCCTGCCCCCGCTGCCACGGACTGGGCTACGTATCCCTGGCCGACGTCGACAAGGTCATCCCCGACCGTACCCTCTCCGTACGTCAGGGTGCCCTCGCCCCCCTCGGCAAGTACAAGTCCACCAGCCTCGTCTTCCATCAGATCGAGGCCCTGCTGGCACGCTACGAGCAGGCCGACCTCGACACCCCCGTCAAGGAACTACCCTCCGAAGCCATCAATGAGATCCTCTACGGCTGCGACGAACGCCTGCGCATCCCTGCCGCCGCGGTCAAGACCACCAGCGACTACTACGTCACCTACGAGGGACTGATCAAATACATCCAGAACGTCAAGGATGAGGAACAGAGTGCCACTGCCCAGAAGTGGGTGGAACAATTCAGTCGCACGGCTCCTTGTCCTGAGTGCCACGGTCAGCGACTTCGAAAGGAGGCTCTGCATTTCAGGCTTGGCGGTAAGAACATTGCCGAACTCTCCGGGATGGACCTCGGCGAACTCTATCAGTGGATGCGACACCTGGACGAAAGGCTCAGCGATCACCAGCGAAAGATTGCACCCGAAATCATCAAGGAGATCTGCACCCGCCTGCACTTCCTCCTCGACGTCGGTCTTGAGTACCTCTCCCTCGGCCGCTCCTCCGTCAGCCTCTCCGGCGGCGAGAGCCAGCGCATCCGACTGGCCACCCAGATCGGCAGCCAGCTGGTCAACGTCCTCTACATCCTGGACGAGCCCAGCATCGGACTCCACCAGCGCGACAACCGCCGCCTCATCCGTTCCCTCAAGTCACTGCGCGACCTGGGCAATACCGTCATCGTCGTGGAACATGACCAGGAGATGATGGAACATGCCGACTACATTGTCGACATGGGGCCCCGTGCCGGCCGGCTGGGCGGCGAGGTCGTATTCCAGGGCACCTACAAGCAGATGCTGAAGGAAGACACCCTCACCAGCAACTACCTCAACGGCAAGGAGCAGATTGCCATACCCGCCGAAAGACGCAAGGGCAACGGCCATTGGCTCACCCTGCACGGCTGCACCGGCAACAACCTCCAGTCCGTTGACGCATCCTTCCCCCTCGGCACCTTCATCTGCATCACCGGTGTCAGCGGCAGCGGAAAGAGTACGCTCATCAACGACACCCTCCACCCTATCCTCAGCCAGCACTTCTACCGCTCCCTGCGCGATCCACTTCCCTACGATTCCATCGAAGGCATCGAGCATATCGACAAGGTGGTGGACGTCGATCAGAGTCCGCTGGGTCGCACGCCCCGTTCCAATCCCGCCACCTACACTGGTGTCTTCAACGACATCCGTAACCTCTTCGTTCAGCTGCCCGAGGCCAAGATCCGCGGCTACAAGCCCGGCCGCTTCTCCTTCAACGTCAAAGGAGGCCGCTGCGAGGCCTGTACCGGAAACGGCTACAAGACCATCGAGATGAACTTCCTGCCTGATGTCTACGTACCCTGCGAGGAATGCCAGGGCAAGCGCTACAACCGCGAGACGCTGGAGGTGCGCTTCCGTGGCAAAAGCATCGCCGACATCCTGGACATGACCATCAATCAGGCCGTGGATTTCTTCGAGAACCAGCCGCACATCCTGAACAAGATCAAGGTCCTGCAGGACGTGGGCCTGGGCTACATCAAGCTGGGCCAGCCCAGCACCACCCTTTCCGGCGGCGAGAGCCAGCGCGTCAAACTGGCCACAGAACTGGCCAAGAAGGACACCGGAAGTACCTTATATATATTGGATGAGCCCACCACCGGTCTTCATTTCGATGATATCCGTCAGCTCCTCTCCGTCCTCAACCGGCTCGTTGATAAAGGCAACACAGTCCTTGTCATCGAACACAACCTTGATGTCATCAAGTCTGCCGACTACATCCTCGACATGGGCCCCGAGGGTGGACGCGGCGGTGGACGTCTACTTTCCTGCGGTACGCCCGAGGAAGTGGCCAAGTGCGACGTGGGCTACACGCCCCAGTTCTTGCGCGAAATGCTGTAGGACTACAGGCTGCATATACAGCAGCTGCCATAGAAATCACAGGGAATACGGAAGCTGTGGCCTCTCAATTCCCTTGACATTAATCATGTGCCCTTGACCTTCGTCAACAAAAACAAAGAAACATACATAAAAAACACGATGCCTATTGAAGGTTTGCAGAAAAGCCGTACCTTTGCATCGTGTTTTTCATGGTATTAGATTTAAGGTTAACTAAAGATTGGTTGTCGGGATGACAACCTTCTTTTTTTTATCGGTCTCCCTTTGCCATCGCCAACCCATGTGCTCATCCCGCTATTTCAGGAATTCGGCCCGGACACGGTCGGACAACTGGTCGTAGGTTTCATCCTTCTGTGGCACTATGGCGGGCAGGTACTCTGCGGTTACCTTGTGGCGACGAGGCAACTTCTTGTTACGCGGCCAGGCTTCATAGGCACCCGTAATCCTGACGGGGATGATGGGCACCTGCAACTCTTTGCTCAATATGGCAAATGTCTTCTTGAACATTCCAATCTTACCCGTTCTGGTACGGGTTCCCTCTGGGAATATGACCAGGTTCTTGCCTTCTGAGAGAACCTGACCCAATACTGAGATGCTATCCTTCAGCGTACGGATGTCCATGATCACAATATTGTGACGGCTGGCCAGCCAACGGGTTATGGGCGTCTTTACATGGTCACGCTTAGCATAGAAATACGTGTGGCACAGCGCCCTCTTGGACAGATGTGAAACCACGAGCGGAGCGTCCAGGTAGCTCTGATGGTTCGGAGCCAGGATATACGGCCCGTCCGCTGGAAGGTTTTCCAGTCCCTTTACCTCACACTTGAACAGCCATCCGTACAGCCATCGGCAGAATTGCGAGAAGACAAAACCGGTCCAGGCCATGCGGGGAATCTCCAGATCCTTCCTACCCTCTTCCGACGTGAGCAGTTTATGCCAGTCAATGCTCTCCACCTTGGTCTGTGTCTTGGTTTGCGTGATATGGTCGGCCAATGCTCCCACATTGGCAAAGGAAATCAGTTTCTCAGCCGACAGCTTCACTCCGAAGGTCTGCTCAATGAAGCCCTGCAGGGCTACTTTGTCCAGCGAATCCATGGCCAAATCCGTTTCCAGGTTGTCCGTCGTCCGTACAGGCAGTTTCTTTTCCGCCGAGATATACTCCTGCAGAATGCGGAACTCCTCACTCAGGTCATCCGTATCTGCATCCTCTGCCTTTGTCTCCTCCGTATCCAGCCTGCCCGCCATCAGGTCCTGCAGCTTGTAGCGTTGCAGCTTCTCCAGTCGGGTGCGTGGCAGATCACCCTGATATACAAACAGGCTCATCAGCTTCTTGTAGGGTGCCACCGTAGTATTGTAGGGTTGCAGGACATCGCGCTTGATGGCCTCACTCATCTCTCCCTCACTCTTGCCTGCACGCCAGGCCTCCGTGGGAACGATGATGGCTTTCAGCAGATCACCCTCCAGGGTTACCGCCGCCTCCTTGACGATGGAACTGTACTGCTCCAGCTTTTCCTCTATTTCCGAGGGATTCACGTTCTTGCCGTTCGACAGTACGATGATTTCCTTCTTGCGCCCTGTAATCGTCACACGTCCCACCTGATCAATCGTGGCCAGGTCTCCCGTGTGCAGCCAGCCATCCTGGTCCAGGATGGCAGCCGTCTCCTCAGGACGGTTATAATATCCCTGCATGACATTCTTGCCACGCGCACACAATTCGCCGTCAACCAGCTTCACCTCCACCGAGGGGATGGGCAGACCTACACAACCGGGACGGATGTCACCGGGACGGGTAAATGTGATCATGGGAGCCGCCTCCGTCATGCCATAGCCCTCCAGCACATCCAGACCCAAGGTCTGCAGACCGCGTGCCGTTTCACTGTCCAATGCGGCACCACCGGCCACACAATACTTGATCTTGCCGCCCATCTTGGTACGTACCGATTTGAATATGATACGTGAGAGTGTACGGCTACCCACCTTCTCGCACAAGCCAAAAAGCATGCGCGTGATACCCTTGGCATCAATCTTTCCCTTGATACCCCGGTAAAGTGTCTGCCAGAGGCGGGGGACACCGATCATGATACCGATCTGTCCGCGTTGCAGGGTCTCCATGATGTCGGCTGCCGCCAGTGACGGACAAATGGCCACACCACCGCCCGCAATCAT
>JAZRVZ010000136.1:0-5727 GCA_045599425.1 Bacteroidaceae bacterium
CCGTTCATCATCATCGTGGTACCCATGCCGTTCGTCATGGTCGTCACGCTGGGAGTCAGCTGTCGCAGGGCATCCTCCAGACTGGTGACGTGCATGCGCTGCAGGTCCTGGGCCGTAATGACCTGCACGGGAACCACGGCATCCTTGGCACGGCTGTGCGTACCCGTTCCCGTCACCACGACCTGCGTCAGGCTGCGGTTCATGGCTGTGCTGTCAGCGTCGGAACGCTGGGCCAGACAGACGGCAGGAATAAGACCAAGGCACATCGCAAGGATGCACATGCTCAGGAAACGGTTCACTTCCGGATGATTCAAATTGTGCGCGCCATGGTCCCGTGGCACAGCTGGTTTGACCTATGGAACATCATCGGCAGGTTTCCTGACTTTGCCCTGAGAGGACACCTTCCCGTCGGCTTCGCTTCACCGGCAGTGGCTTCCTTGTCTTCTCCATAAAGGGCATCTACAGTAGCGGGCACTGTTCCGGATTTACACCGGATTCCCTCTCTGCCCCCCAGCTTGCTGACTGTGGGCATCACCGAAATGCACTGCAAAATTACACATTTTTTCCTTACAACGTATGCTTTTCTTCATTTTTTTTATAATTTTGCGACCGAAAAGAGCGGACTGATGCCGCATTTCACACTGAGAAACAACAGGTTGCAGAGCCTACACATTATATATAAATAGTGACAATACATGCTACAAGGACACGGCGATGATACGTACAAGTACAAGGATATCCGACTGAATTTCAGTTCGAATGTCTACAATCACCTGGACCACGAAGGCCTGTTCTGCCACCTGGCCGACAGGTTGGACAACGTGGTGTCCTATCCCGAACCGCAACCCCTGGCCCTGGCACGCGAGCTGGCAGCCCTGTCGGGCATCAGGGAACAGGAGGTGATGGTGACGAACGGAGCCACGGAGGCCATCTACCTGACGGCCCAGACCTTCCGCCGTGGCAAGTCGGCCATCCTGGGCCCCTGTTTCCAGGAATATGCCGATGCCTGCCGGCTGCACGAACACACCATCTGCCACATCCATTCGCTGGACCGTCTGCCGTCCGATGCCAACATGGCATGGATCTGCTGTCCCGGCAATCCCACCGGCACCGTGCTGGACAAGGAGGAACTTGCGAAGTGCATCGCGGAGCATCCGGAAGTGCTCTTTGTGCTGGATGCCAGCTATGCCCCCTTCACGCTCAAACCCCTCATTACGCCACGGGAGGGTACGGAACTGCCCAATCTCATCATGCTGCACTCCATGACCAAGGAGTTTGCCATCCCGGGACTGCGACTGGGCTATGTCACGGCTGCCGCTCCGCTCATCGAGTGCCTCTCCCGCCAGCGCATGCCCTGGTCGGTGAACCAGGTGGCCATTGATGCCGGACACTATCTGCTGCGCCACCAGGACGAATACGTCATGGACGTGGAGGCCCTGATGCAGGAACGCCAGCGCACGGCCGGACGACTTGCGGCATTGGGGTGCATCGAGGTCTGGCCCTCAGACACCCACATCCTGCTCTGCCGTCTGCGGATGGGCAGGGCCGCCGCCCTGAAGGAGTACCTGGCCACGGAGCATGGCATCCTCATTCGCGACGCCTCCAACTTCTACGGCCTTGATCCCGGCTTCTTCCGCATCGCCGTACAGGGACGCCAGGAGGATGACGAATTGACAGAGGCCATAGAAGCGTGGATCGCAAGTTAGAAACAGCTATGCTCAACTTTCAACCTTCAACTTTCAGCTTTCAGTTTCTCCTCCCTCTTCTCGTGGGCTGGCTGCTGGACCTGGTCTTCGGCGACCCGGCACGCCTGCCCCACCCCATTGTGTACATGGGCAAGTGGATTGCCTTCTGGGAGAAGCGGCTGAACCATGGCGGATGGCGGATGACCAAGGGTGCCGTGCTGGCCGTGGCAAGCATACTGCTGACGGGCTGTGCCGTATGGGGCATCTTCCTGCTGGCAGACGGCTGTCCGCAGCCATGGAACTCCATCATCCACGTCACGCTGGGCTCCATTCTCGTATTCTTCTGCCTGGCCGGCAAGACGCTGAGGCAGGAGGTCAGGATGGTCTTCCAGGCCGCAGAGGAGGGAGAGGAAAAGGCACGCCGGCAGGTGGCTCGCATCGTTGGACGGGACACCAGCCAACTCAGTCTGCAGGAATGTCGCACGGCCGCCCTGGAGACGCTGGCCGAGAACCTCAGCGACGGAGTCATCGCCCCGCTCTTCTGGTATGCCCTGCTGGGAATTCCCGGCATGATGGCCTACAAGATGGTAAACACGCTGGACTCCATGATCGGCTATCATTCAGAGCGTTACCTTCGTTTTGGCTGCTGGGCTGCCCGCATGGACGACGTGGCCAACTACCTCCCAGCCCGTCTCACGGCCCTGCTCATGCTGCTGGTGGAGGGCCGTAGCCTGCCGTCACGCATCCGGTTCGTCCTGCATTTCGGTCCGCAGCATGCCTCGCCCAACAGCGGATGGCCCGAGGCGGCCCTGGCCAGCATACTGGACTGCCGTTTCGGCGGACCGCACCATTACTTCGGCGAATACTTCTACAAACCCTATATCGGCACGAACGAACGGCCGTTTACATTCAGGGACATGCAGCGTGCCACAGCAGTCAACCTGCATGCAGAGATTGCAGCCGTGGCCATGGTAACCCTTTGCCTGGCAATTGTGAATTATGAATTATGGAATGTTTAATAAAATTATTTTGAACACAAAGACGCGGAGACGCAAAGTTTTAATTATCTAAGAGCCAGAAGGAATCAAAAATGATCTTTGCGTCTCCGCGTCTTTGCGTTCAATAAATAAATGTTGCATTATGAATGACAGACTGTCTCCCATCATGCTCGGCGGTACGGGCAGCGACGTGGGCAAGAGCGTCCTGGCCACGGCACTCTGCCGCATCTTCCTGCAGGATGGCTACCATCCCGCCCCCTTCAAGGCCCAGAACATGGCCCTCAACAGTGCGGCCACGGCCGACGGCTACGAGATCGGCCGGGCCCAGATGGTGCAGGCCGAAGCCGCCAGGGTGGTGGCCACGACGGACATGAATCCGCTGCTGCTCAAGCCCAACAGCGAGCACACCACCCAGGTCGTGCTGAACGGCAAGCCCATCGGCAACCGCAACGCCTACAGCTACTTCAGGAAAGAGGGACGCGAGGAGCTGCGCCGTGAGGTACATGCCGCCTTCGACCGTCTCTCGACCCTGTACAATCCCATCGTCATGGAGGGAGCCGGAAGCATCTGCGAACTGAACCTGATGCAGTCCGACCTGGTAAACATGTCCATGGCACGCCATGCCGGAGCCAGGGTCATCCTGGTGTGCGACATCGACCGCGGCGGCGTCTTTGCCCAGGCCTACGGCAGCATCATGCTCCAGCAGCCCGAGGACCGCAAACGCATTGCCGGCATCATTGTCAACAAGTTCCGTGGCGACATCCGTCTCTTCGAAGACGGCCGGAAGATGCTGGAGGAGATCTGCGGCGTACCCGTCCTGGGCATCGTGCCCTACATGAAGGATGTCAGGATTGAGGCCGAGGACAGCATGGATCTGCAGGCCTCCAGGACAGGAGCCGGTGGAGCCGTCCGGGTGGCCGTCGTCCTGCTGCGCCACATCTCCAACTTCACCGACTTTGACCGCCTGCAGGGCGACCCGCGCGTCAGCCTCTGCTATGCCCGTACGCCCCAGGAACTGCAAGGGGCCGACATCATCATCCTGCCCGGCACCAAGAGTACCCTGGCCGACCTCTACGAACTGCAGGAGAACGGGATGAAGGAGGCCTTGTTGCGCGCCCATCGCGAAGGCAGGCGTATCGTGGGCATCTGCGGCGGCTACCAGATGATGGGACAGAGCGTGGAGGACCCCGACGGCGTGGAGGGCAGCATCGCCCGTCTGCCAGGACTGGGCATCTTCCCCTTCGTCACCACCATGAGCGGCGAGAAGACCACCTGCCAGACCACCTTCTCCTTCGAAGGTCAGCCCTGCAAGGGCTACGAGATACACCAGGGAGTGACCCTCGACACCACCACACAGGTTACCCCTCCCATCGTGGCACGCGAGGGGGAATGTCTCGGCACCTACGTTCACGGCATCCTGGACAATGCCCCCGTCATCGACTGGCTCCTGGCTCCCTACACCGACCGTCAGGTCGTGACCGAGGACTACGAGACGTTCAAGCAACGCCAGTATGACCTCCTGGCCGACCATGTCCGTGCCCACCTCAACATGCCCCTGCTTTACGAGATTCTCAAAGCAGACAATACCGATTATAAATCATGAACAGCCTCCTCATCGCCGGCATCTCTTCCGGCAGCGGCAAGACGACCGTCACCATCGGTCTGCTCAGGGCCCTTTCACGCAAGGGGCTCAGGGTACAGCCCTTCAAGTGCGGCCCCGACTACATCGACCCCCAATACCATGCCATTGCCGCAGGTCGTGACTCCGTGAACCTTGACCCCTGGATGAATGGCCCGGAACACGTACGCGGCACCTTCCGGCACTATGCCGGGCAGGCGGACGTCAGTATCATCGAGGGCGTCATGGGACTCTACGACGGTGCCGACGGCCTGCAGGGCAGCAGTGCGGAGGTGGCCGAACTGCTGGACGTACCCGTCGTGCTGGTCGTGAACACCCGCAGCATGGCCCACAGCCTGGCTCCTCTCCTCCATGGCTACCTCCATTACCGTCCCCAGACCCGCATAGCCGGCGTCATCCTGGGACAGGTGGGCAGCGAGCGGCACGAGGCCATGCTCCTCCAGGCGGCCCGGGAGGTCGGCATGCCCGTCCTGGGCATACTGCCCCGTCTGCCCGAACTCTATGCCCCCAGCCGCCACCTCGGACTGGATATCAGTCAGCGGGAACGCATCAGTGAACTGGCCGATCGTGTGGCCGACAACTTCAAAGACACCGGACTCTATGAATATCTGCATTGCTAAGGACGAGGCGTTCAACTTCATCTATCGCGAGACCGTCGACTGGCTCCGCAGCCAGGGTACCGTCCGTTTCTTCTCCCCCATGCAGGACGAGGCCGTACCCATGGAGGCCGACCTCATCTACCTGCCCGGAGGCTATCCCGAATTCTTCCTGGAACCCCTCTCGCGCAGCCATTCCACCATGCAGTCCCTGCGCCGGACGCATGCACGCATCATTGCCGAATGTGGCGGTATGATGTATCTTTCCCAAGGCATTGACCAGTACGACATGGCCGGCCTGCTCCCCTTCCGCACCACCATGCAGGGCGCCCGCCTGCACCTGGGCTATCGTCGCGTCATGATGGATGGCCATGAGTTCCGTGGCCACGAGTTCCACTACTCATCCATCATGGGCACTCCCCCGCCCAGCTCCTTTCTGCTTCTTGACACCCAGGGCCGTCCCGTCTCCACCGGCCTCTACCTGCAGGGCAATATCCTGGCCAGCTACCTGCACTGGCCCCCCGGTCAGTTACCCATTCATCTGCTACGCTGACAACGGCATAGGTACCGTCACTCCAAACTGCAAACCAAAACCAAATAGTGGTAACTGAATCGAAACTGAATCAAAACATAAGGTAATATCCATTAATTGAACGCACTTTTGAAGCCGTTCAAAAGTCGACGCAAAGACGCAAAGATTATTTTTATTTCTTGCTGACTCATAAATAATTAAAACTTTGCTGATGTCGACTTTTGAACGTCTTCAAAAGTGCGTCTTTGCGTTCAAAAACTAATTTATAGAACACCCC
>JAZRVZ010000137.1:0-7290 GCA_045599425.1 Bacteroidaceae bacterium
CCTGTATTTACAAGCGGTTTCGCGATGTATAGAACGATAAAACACTATACATCCCTATACACTTGTATACACTACTGCGAGCCTGACAAGTCGGGATGAATGTAGTGAAGTGTATAGAGAATGTATAGCAAAACAGACTTCTATACACTATGCCAAAACGCTGTACAACCGTTAATTAAGCGGTATAATGTATAGCGTGTATAGAGAAATGGCATTTTCTATATAAATTGTTTGGAAATGTCGGTTCTTTTGCTTATCTTTGCAAAAAGAAAGAATCACTGACCTCATACATGACTTACAACTATGGAAATTACACTGGCCAGAAAGAATGAGAAGACGGGGCAGCTCTGCTACAGCTACTCCAACGTTGAGAAACTGCTTGACGCAGTGAGAACCAACAAGTACGCTACATACGGCATGCTCTTTCGCGAAGGCTTCGATCAGTTGAGGGATGCCTCGGAAAGCCGCTACTACAGTCAGCTCTACCAGGTGATGGTGTCGGCTCGCTATGGTCGTACGGCAGAGGGCGAAAGGGTCTTCCGCAGCTATAGCGGTGTGCTCGCCTTGCAGGTGAAGGGTCTCCATGAGCCCCAAAAGATAGCCTCCCTGAAGGAGAAAGCCATGCTTTTGCCCCAGACTCTGGCCGCAATGACCGGATGTGACGGTCAGTCGCTGGTGGTCCTGGTGCTGGTGGCCCTTCCTGGCAATCTGTATCCGAAGAAGGAGCATGAAGCCGAACTTTTCCACATCAAAGCCTATCGGATGGGCGTGGTCTGCTACGAATCGGTGCTCGGAATGCCCATCTCCATCGAAAATCCGCGTCTGGACAGCTCCTTCCTCATGCCTTTTGACCAAGACCTGAAGGTGAACGGGCATGCTGTACCCTTCATCGTGGAGCAACCCACGAAGGCAGAGGTGGAGAGGCTGATGGACGGACGCTTGCCAGCCAACGAGATGAATGCCCCGCATGGCAATCCTCACGAGTTCTATTCCATGAGTCAGGTTTTTGATGGGTGCTACAAGCGCGTGCGCCATGCGATGAGCAAGGAGGACTGGCTCACGCCCATGGCCTCGCTGACCCGTCTGGCTCACGAATGTGCCGAGACGGGATTGCCCGAAGAGGAGGCCACCTTCCACCTCCTGTGGCACTACTACAAGCTGGATCCTATGGTGGTGCGCAGCACCGTGCGTGCCGTCTACGAGGGTTATGATCCTCTGCCGCCTCTCAACCCCGCCATGCCCAAGAAGCAGGTGGCGAGC
Source organism: Bacteroidaceae bacterium (assembly GCA_045599425.1). Lineage (GTDB taxonomy): Bacteria > Bacteroidota > Bacteroidia > Bacteroidales > Bacteroidaceae > Physcousia. Next base: position 1,261 of record JAZRVZ010000137.1, read on the forward strand.
ATCATGCTCAAGCGCTTCATGGAGCGTCGCTATGAGCTTCGTCGCAACGCGGTGACGCAGATGCTGGAGTACCGCGTGAGGAACAGCATCGACTTCCGTTTCCACGAACTGACGAAGTACGACAGGAATACCATCAAGTATGAGGCTGCCATAGAGGGCATCGAAGCCTTTGATGCGGAGATCAACGGCTTCATCGAGTCCAACTACACCCCGCAGTACAACCCCATCGACGATTTCATAGACAACCTGGGCACGTGGGACGGCACCGACCGCATCGACGCGCTGGCCGACATGGTGCCTACGGCGAACCCCAACTGGAAGCGCCTCTTCCGTCGCTGGTTCCTCTCGATGGTGGCACACTGGATGGATATCGACCAGGAGCATGGCAACAGCACAGCCCCCATCCTCATCGGCAAGCAGGGCTATCGCAAGTCCACCTTCTGCCGCATCCTGCTGCCCCCCGAACTGCGCAGCTTCTTCACCGACAGCGTGGACTTCCGCACCAAACAGGAGGCTGAGCGCTATCTCACACGCTTCCTCCTTATTAATATAGATGAGTTCGACCAGCTCTCTGAGCAGCAGTTTGCCTTCGTCAAGCACCTCTTCCAGAAGCCCAGCGTCTCGGTGCGCCGCATGTACAGCGAGAGCATCGCACAGATGCGACGCTATGCTTCGTTCATCGGCACCAGCAACCATCAGGAGATACTGCGCGACCCCACAGGCAATCGCCGCTACCTCTGCGTGGAGGTGACCGACCCCATCCGCACCGAGACCCCCATCAACTACTGCCAGCTCTATGCCCAGGCCGTGGAACTGATCCGCAAGGGCGAGCGCTACTGGCTCGACGACGAGGATGAAGCCCTGCTGCGCGAGACGAACCTGGCGTTCGACGTACAGTCACCCCTGGAACTCGTACTGCTCGACACGCTGCACCCTGCCGGTGAGAATCCGCTGGAGGGCGAGTGGATGAAGGTGACGGATATCATGGTGCTCCTCACCCAGCACAAGGCCTTCAACCGCAAGACGATGAACAATCTCAAGCTCCTGGGCAAGGTGCTGCACAAGGTGAACTTTGCCTGCAAGCGAAAAAGTGATGGCATGTACTACTGGGTGAAGAAGGGGTAGGGCTTAGCGCGCAAACCCTACACTCTCAACTCTAAACTTTAAGGGGTGTTCTATAAATTAAATTTTGAACGCACTTTTGGCGACGGCCAAAAGTCGACGCAAAGACGCAAAGTTTTAATTATTTAAGAATCAGCAAGAAACAAAAATATTCTTTGCGTCTTTGCTGACGTCTACTTTTGAACGTCTTCAAAAGTGCGTTCAATAAATAGATATTACTTTAAACCAAAAATGGCAACGATAGAATGGCAGAAGATGCCACCCAGAAGAGGTGGCGAGGGGGAGCAGGATGAAAGGCTCTTCCCCAGAATGAAAAACAGTGAGGTGGTGGACCTTGATGCCGTATGCGAGAAGATGGCAGGGGCGTCGGTGTTCAGCAGGGCAGAACTGCAGGCGGCCTTCATCCTGGTGGTGGATGGCATCAGGGAGCAGTTGGCTGAAGGCAGGACGGTGGATATCCGCGAGCTGGGTACTTTCCGCCTGAACCTTGGCACGGAAGGGGTGGTCACCACCGCCACGCGCCAGCGCATGAACCGCCTCCGGGTGGAGGGTGTCAACTTCCGTGCTTCCAGCGAGATGCTGCAAGGCATAGGGAAGCCTCATTTCAGGGCGGAAACGCCTGCCAGGGTGAGTTCATCCCTCTCTGCCCAGGATCTCGTGGCTCCTCTCACCGACTACTTCCATTCGCACGACAGCATCACGCGACAGACACTCCAGCAGCTCTTCGGCCTCCCTCACAGCACGGCCGCTCTGCGACTGCAGCAGCTCATCCAGATGGGCATCCTGAAAGCAGAGGGCGAGAACCGCCATCGCATCTACCGGCTTGTACAATAATTTCTTTGCTTTGACCTTCGGTCGACTGCATTTGGCGCGTCAGCAAAAGCGCTTCCGTTGACTTCGCCGAGGTTGCTACCGTTCGGCGATATATGAGCGAGCTCACTATCGCTCTCACTTACTCGCCCTTCCTTGGTGTCTTGTGGATCCTGTACATGGCCGTCAGCAGCAGGTAGCCGGGCATCTTGGTCTTCTGTATCTCCGACACGCCCTGACTGTTGACGGTGTAAACGAGGCTGCTACGGTTGCGCAGCACATCGATGGCAGAGAGGCGGAAGGTGAGCTTCTCCTTGAGGATGGTCTTGGCGAGGGTGAAGTCCCATACATACTCCGTCTTGTTGAGGTCCGAACCGGAATACCCGCTACGCATGTAGACGTTGAAGTCGGTACTGCCCGAAATACCCCAGAACAGCTTCTTCTTCAGTCTCAGGCCTGCTCCATAATCCAGGGCATCGGCGTATGCCACATCGGTGATATTGTTGAAGGCGTGATTCCATGCAAAGCGTCCGTCGACACTACATTCGAAGTCCTTTGAGAAATAACCGAAACAGAAGGGCAGGGCAGCGTGGAGCGACTTGTTCATGCTGCGATGCTTGTCTGCCTGACCCACGTTGGAGAAGAAGTTGACATTCTCGGCATAGCGGAGCGAGCCCTCCCATTTGACCACCCAGGTGGCACTCTTCGTCTCCTTCAGATAGTACCAGCACCGGTTCTCATAGGTCATGTTCCATGCACCATCCACATTCTCCGGACGGAAGAGGTAGGTTCCGTTGGCGGGATTGTAGGCGAAGGCATTGACTATCTGGTTGTAGGTCTTGGCGAAGGAGATCCGGTTTGTCAGATAGTTGATGCTGCGCAGGGTACGCTTGTAGGAAAGCGAGACGTTGAGGCTGGAAGAGGGTTTGAGGTCTGTATTTCCCATGTACGTATTGATGAGGTTGGTGGTCACGGGCATGGAGATCAGCTGTGTTGCCTCGGGCAGGGTGAAGTGATAGTCGGAACCCAGCTTCAGTTCATTCCTTCCATTCGTGTACTCCGCACTCAGCGTGGGCTCGAAGAAGACGTGATGCTGCGTCAGACAGGTATCCAGCGTGGAGCGATGGTAGTCGGTGCCGAGATGCCTGATGCTGACGGGCAGGGTGGCACCCAGCACCAGAAGATCCTCCTCCGTGGCAAGACCGCTCACGCGGTGGAAGTCGAGCCCTGCCGACCAGGTGTTCTCGTTGGTAAGGTAATGGTAGCTGTTCTGCTCATCCCTCAGTTGCGTGTCCGTGTTCAGGATGCTCTCCGAGTCCTTGGTGCGGCCGTGCCGGTAGCTGGTGAAGAGTGTCCAGTCGCACAGCCACAAGTCCTTCAGTTTGTACGAAAGATGGCTGTCGAGCGTCAGGTTGTGTCTGCCGCCGCTGATGTCCTCGTTCTTCCAGGTCAGTCCGGGAGTGCTTTGCCAGAAGAGATACTTCTCGCGACGTGTGGCATCGTAGTCCCTGTCGGTGTAGTTCACGTTCACATTCAGGTCGATGATGTCACCGTTTGTCAGGTCCTTGGCCAGGGACAGATTCTGCTGCAGGCCAGTACTGTTGGGCGACTTCTCGTATTCCCTCCGGCTGGCGTTCTGCACACTTGCAGCCACAACCGGCACGCCCTCTGCCAGGAGCGAGTCGAGATACCCGATGCGGCGCGTGTGCCAGACGTCATCGAAGGCGTTGCCACTGCGTTCCAGCTCCGTCTGTCTGGCATTCGAATAGCTGGCCCGGGTACGGCTCTCCAGCCAGAAAGGCTTCTTGAGGGTGAACACGTTGGAGGCGTCAAGAGACAAAGCCTTGCTCTCGTTTGCGCGCTGGTGCATGCTGTAGGTGCTGCCCTCCTGGCCATGGAATGTCTCTGCATAGCCGGTCTCTCCGCTCTCCGTCCTGTCATGCCCGAAACCGAAGGTCAGGTCGTTCTTGTACTTGTTGCGCGTCAGCAGCCAGTCGAGCTCTGCAGAGTGCTTGGTGGTGAGGGCCTCGTTGGTGGTGAGTCGTTCGTCAAATCCATAGCTGTCGGCACCGCCCGAAAGGTTGGTATTGTTGGAGTTGCCTATCAGCGTGAGGCGTGCATGGTCGGAGTAGCGCAGGCCGAAGAGACGTGCCAGGTACGATTCGTGATTGCCGCCTCCGGCCTCCATGTTGACCATGTAGCCCGTGCGGTATTCCTTCTTCAGGTTGACGTCCATCACATAGTCCTTGGGTGCAGTGAGGTCGTTCAGTGCCATGGCGCGGTCGGTTGTCCTGTTGTACACCTTGACGGTCTCGACGGTATAATAGGGCAGGTTCTCGAGCATCAGCTTGTTGCGGCCACGGAAGAAGTCCTGTCCGTTGAGCAGCAGACAGTCTATCTTCTTGCCATTGACGAAGATCTCGCCGTTGGGCTTCAGCTCTGTCCCCGGCATCTGACGGATGAGCTCGTCGAGCATGCTGCCATCCGGCACATTGAAGGCATCGGCATTGTAGACCAGCGTGTCGCCCTTGTGGTACAGCTTGACCTTGGTGGCCACCACCGTCAGCTCCTTCAACGTGGACTCCGTCAGGCTGCCTGTGCGGTTCATATAGACATCGGGCAGGTCGATCGTGATCCTTCGCCCATACTTCTTTGTGGAGACGGCGAGGGTGGCCGTAGCGTACTGCGGATGCGTGAACCTGAGCAGGTAGTTCTTGCTGTCCGTCTTTTCCTCCCCGATCAGGAAGTCATAGACGGCATCCACCTTGTATGATTCCGAGAAGTGTCCCACTTCCACCTTCTTCTTCTCCAGCAGGGTGCTGTCGCGATACAGACTCACTTCCACATCCTTTATGGCTGCGCCCGTGAAGGCATCCATCACCTGACCCTTGAGGAATCGTGGACGGCCGGAAAACTCAGGTGTCTCTTCCTCCTCGACGATAACAAACTGTGCCGAAGCCGCAAATGCAATCAGCAGACTTGCGATAAAGACGATTACTCTTTTCATAAATCTATTTCGATTTTATTCTGTAAGTAAATTCAATTGGAATTCAAGCAGTTTTAACGACCTGAAGACCAAGCCTGGTTTGAGAATCTGCAAATTCCGATCAAGGCAAACCGTGTTGTCCTTTGCCAGATGCGGACGGACAAGATGAACGAGTCGCTGGTAATCCTGCAGGGTAATATGCTCCATGTTGGTTGCATCTTTCCCTACGAGAATGGCTCTCTTCTCTCCTTCTTCATACTCCTTCCCGTCAGGTCTTGAGAAAGTGACAAAACTGATACGCTGATCATGGCTCAACTCGTCGCGAGCGTGAACAGTACTATTCAGCAGGTCAACACTTTCCAGGTCATCCAAGTCATCAAGTACCTGAAGGACTATCACTTTCCCAAGATGCCGTTCAAGTAATCTCTGCAGGAACGCCTGGTCGTCATTGTTCAACTTGACCTTGGAAGGACTGTAATTGTACGCTGTCAGCTGTTTCCCTTTGGGGCGAAGTCCCCAGATACGAAAGTCCTTTTCGTTCGGACTTTCTATGAAATCAAGTCTTTTGGCACCTTTGGGCACAGCATCGAATCCCAGTGTAAAGCGCACCGTTTCATCACTGTAGAATCCCATGAAGGGCTTGACATTCCGCTTCCACCGAAGTGTCGATGTGCTCATGGCATCCGTCACAAGGACCGTAGCGTCACTTATTGTGAAGCCGTATTTAATCTGCTTTTCCATCTCTACGATTGTTGCAGTGTCACGGAATTCGATAGACAGAACTTTGGGCGAATCGTTCTCTTCATACTCCATCATCGGGTTATTCCATGTTGTCTTGCAACTGACGCATAGCAGTAAGCCGAGAAAAAGAAAGGGTTTCATGGTCATCATAATCTCATTGTGTATTTTCCAGATGTTTCGGTACATTATCATTATTGTTCCGGCAAAATAACTACTTTTTGTAATTTTAACCAAACGTCCTTGCAAGAAACTGTAACTACAAGCCGTAATTTAACTTTCATTATTAGTTTTCCGGTTCCGGTGGAAATCGTGTGAAAGTGTATCCACGTTCGGACGCTTCGCTCCGCTCAGCCGCTTGCGGGTGCTTCGCA
>JAZRVZ010000138.1:0-6339 GCA_045599425.1 Bacteroidaceae bacterium
TTCATTGCGGCGGGTCAGCACTTGTGCCGACATCATGTTGGCCACAAATGCAAGGACGATAGTGAATAATGTTTTCATGATTTTACTTTTTTTCAAGGGGTTGATATTGGGTTCTTGTCTTTACATACCTGGGTACGGCGATGCCGTTGACTTTGTAGGTCAGGTCAGAGTCATAGATGAGACCACCATACTTTTTCTTATAGTCCTCGTACGTGCCGTAGATCTCGTAGCTTATACCTATACCATCAGATTCCGTCCAGTAGTAGAGCGGATCGTCCATATAACGCTTGTCGAGGAAGAGCTTGTTGCGCATCGTGACGAACTTGTCGCGCTTGGTCTTGTTGATAGTTGCCACTACAGGATTGGTGATGGCAATGGCCTGCTGTGTGAGCTCAAACATCTCGAAGCAAAATGTATTTTCTGCATCCTCGGTCTTGACGATGAGTCCTGGCAAACCTTTGAGCTTCCAGGGTCCCGCTGTGGTAGGGATGTCCTCGGTATAGTAGGCGTACCAGGTGCGCCCCCCGTAGGTGGTCTGTGCCTTGTGGCAAGGGTAACCGGTGATGGTCAGCGTATCATCGAGTAAGGTCCATTTCAGGTCTTCTGCTTCCTGATATGCATAGTGGTAAGGTGGCACATCCTCCTGCACATCCATTTTCTTGTCAGCCAGCGACACAAAGATGGTTGGCACATGCGCCATGCACTCGCGCTGGCACTCGTCGTAGTATTCCTTGGCATCAATACCCAGCACCCTGTACTTGTGGGTGTAGTATCCCATGGTCTTGGTTACCTTGCTGCCTACCAGCAAAACGGTGTGGAGCGAGTCGGTCATGGCATTGCCGTCCTTGTCCGTGGTGTGAACCTTGAAGTCATAGCCGACGGTGAACGTCGTCACGTCGATGCTGTCATTGGTCTGGCAGAATGCTGCAAAGGACAGCAGCATGGCTGCGATAAATGCGATTGTTGTTTTCATATCAATATACGTTTATGAGTTTATACGGTTGTGTGATTTCGACGGCAAAAGTACGTGGAAGGGGCACAATTCCGTGCATTTTCTTGCTTTCTTTTTGTTTTCTTTTGATTGAAAGCAGACTTTTCACGATGTTTTCGGGCTTTTTTACTACCTTTGTGGGCAAAATAGCCCCCCTAATCCCCGGCTTTTGACTTCAGGTCAAAATGCAGGGAATAAGAACGAAGTTGTAAAATAGAACTTAAACGATGAAACGACTACACCCGATTGTCCTGATGCTGACCCTCGTGTCAATGGTGCTTTTTCAGCAAAGTTGCACCTCGAAACGCGATGATGCAAGGACATATATAAATAACGTAGAGGCTCAGGTCGAGGACTACGACCATGCACCCAACGACTCGCTGGCCCTGCAGGTGGCAACCTACATGGAGATGAACGGCACGCCCGAGGAACGCCTGAGGGCATGGCGAGCGGCAGGCAAGATGTACCACCGGATGGACAATAACAGTTACTGGGCCGAGGCGTACCGCATGGCTGTTGGCAGCATCGACACCACCCAGGCCTTCGACACCTTGCTCCTTGCCAACACGCTGTCTGAGTATGCCGAAGCGCTGTCGGCCACGCATGGGCGTGACCAGGCACGACAGCAGTCTGACCGGGCCATACGACTGGCAGAGGAGATGGGGGACTCGGTTCATGCCATGTACTTCCGTGCCATGAACTTCTATTGGTATCTGGACTTCGACATGGCCTGGCCGGCTCACCACTATCTCTGCAAGCACGGTCATCGCCAGCTGGCAGAGGATTGCATCTTCCACGCACTTCTCCTTACTTTTGGCGACGACCCCTATTTTGAGATGCTCAACCGTTTTGCCCAGTACACCTCGTACAACATAGAGCATCCACAGTCGCTGCGAGCCAGACAGTTCTGGGCAGCAAAAGCGAATGCGTTCGAAAAGATGGGCGAGAGGGACTCCTGCCTGTATTATCACAGGAAGTACGCTGATGCCGACCTGCAACGCTACGAGGGTACCAATGGCAGTGGTTATCGCGATTTGTTTTTTACCTTCAGCAACTTTGGGCAGCAGGACTCGGCCGACTATTACCACCAACTGTGGACTGAAACCGAAAAGGCCAGTTCTGGCCAAAAGGCAGATAAGCAGGGACAGATGCTCGAACATGTCTATCAGTCCCTGCGTACCCAGATGGAGCAGGTGGAGGCTGCCCACCGTCAGCGCACAGTTATCGCCTTCATCGTCGTTTTCGTCATCGTCATCGTTTTCGTCATCGTCCTCTTCCTTGTTCTCCGTCAGCGTACGCTCCGCCGCCAGCACCAGGAACTCCTCAGGCAGAATGCAGAATATGCTGCCCTGATCAGTTCGATGCAGTCGAAGGGTACCTTGTTGGACAGTGACATCGTGAAACGCATACACGAGATGTCCTCGTGCGATGCCCATCCCTCAGCGGAAGAGTGGCAGCAGTTGCAATCCCTTGTTGACGAACAATATCCCCAGCTCTTCCCCTCCCTGCAGAAGAACTACACGCTCACGGAACCCGAAGCCCATGCCATCTGCCTCATAGTGGCCAAATGTGCCCCCACGCAGATGGGCATCCTCCTGCTCTGCACCCGTGGCCATGTCAGCAACCTCCGTCGCCGTCTGTATCAGAAGATTACAGGCATGGACGGCACTGGTGCCGACCTGGACAAGCTGGTAAATTCGTTGTGTGAATAGCCCCCCAACCCCTAAAGGGGGAGACATTCCTGTTGAATCGTAAATTGGATTCGAATCGTGATGCAATCTGTCCCTACGAGCCATGTCTTGACACATACTCATATTGACATTTAGTCACTCCGACTTCCCCCTTTAGGGGGATTGAGGGCCTGGGTCTACTTTTTCTGCGGGTTCTTGTTCCAATGATACACCAGGTGTAGCATGGCGTAGTGAGGCAGAGAGCGGTACCATGTTATGGTGCGACCCTGGGCATTGACGGCATACTGTGTGTTGGAGAGGTTGTGCAGGAGGTCGAAGGCCTCGATGCGGGCAATGAGCTTACCTTTGAGGAGCGACTGCGAGAGGGAGGCGTTGAGCACGAAGTCATCGGTATTGAGGGCTGACGAGCCATAGCCGCGACGGCTGAACATGCTGGCATCGGCAGAGACCGTCATGTTGATGCCGGGGATGGTGTAGCGACCAGAGACGCCTACTGATAATCGAAGGCATTGAGCACATCGAAGTCGAGCATCTTGCCCTCACTGTGTCGCCATACACCTATTGTCACGGCATCAGGCAAACATTGTTTTACGACTCAGACTTTGACGCCGATTTTCCCGTTCCGGACGGAGAAGTGTTCCTCTCATCTGGGCCTAAATCCTTCTCGGTGAATTCTATTGGGCCGGATATTTTGCATGTCTGGCAATCATTTAAGTCCTTTTCTGCAAGGTGTCTCATCACCTCCTTCGACACTCTTTCGAGATATTCATTCCTTTCCTTCTCTTTGAGTTTAGACAGATCAGTTTGTGCCATAGCGACGGATGAGAGCATCGCAAGCATCAGTGTACGTTTTTCTTTGTGATTTACTGGCCGCAAAGTTAGTAAAAAAAGCTGGAAAGTGTCAAGAAAATGAATTCACAAAAAATTCACAAATGCATCTGGCAATTCACAAAAAATTCACAAAACGTCAAAAAAGGCCGTATTCATCGGGGATTGGGGGTAGTGCATATTTTCCCACCTATAATGCCTTCTCTTTTAGAATCCATTGTCCGAAGAAGGGATCCTCAAGCTCGTATGAATCCGATTTTATGACATAGCCTTGCTTCACCAGACGCTTGATGGCACTGAATGCGGTACTTGTAGGAACATTGCGTTCCGTGAGCGGATTAACTTTATTGGCCAGCAATGTGAGGATCATTCTGTCCGTGCGTTTCATGGTCACCCACAGACGTTCGTAGTCAAGGTCGTGCTCCTCCACCTGCTGACGGATGGCGAGTCTTACCACATCTTCGCTTGCCTGATTATAGGTAATCATATTATAGACAGCAGCCGCCAGTTGTTGCGAGTAATAGGGGTGGACATTGGTGAAACGCAGAATCTCGTCGGCAATCTCTTCCGGGGACTTGACGGACACTTGGGGCATTCGTGAAGAGATATACGAATGAAAATCCTCATAAGGGATTTTCTTCAAGGTGATGCGCCAGCCGAAATGGTAGAAAGGTGACTTCTTCTTATCGAAGATTTCCTCCATCATCGACTCCTGGCTACCCATGAATACATAGTTAAGTCCCTCCTGCCTTTGCATCGTAGCACGCAGATTTCTGAGCAAGTTCTTGTCTATCTCATCCACTTCCTGGAACTCATCGAAGACAACAATCAGTTTGGCTTCTGGTGTGCTGACTTTCTCCAGGAGCAACAAGGCATCCTCAAGTACCATCGTGGCCTTTTCCATGGTGGGCATGAAACTAACATCCCAACCATCTGTCATCGGGTTATAGGAAACAGTTGGAGAAATACGGAAATGGGACATGAAATGCTTTACCTTCTCCATCTTGTACAGCCGGAACACCCCTTTGAGTATTTGTGCTGCAAGGTCTTCCGTACTGACAACCTTCATCAGGTCTATTGTGATGGATGGCCGGCCTATTTCAGCCAAAGCCTTTGCAACCAAACTGCTCTTGCCAAAGCGTCGGGGAGAGATGAGTACAAGATGATTCTCACTGTCAAGCAGTTGTTTTACCTGCTCCAGCTCCTTTATACGATCAGTAAAGTACTCGTTTTTTACGATTGTTCCGAACTTGAATGGATTCATTTTCTATACTTTAGGTTATGCGAACTTTTTCGTTGCGAACTTTTTCGCATGCAAATATAACCAAATAATCTGTAACTGCAATGCAGAAGATAAAGAAATAATCAACGTTGGTCAAAAAAACTTTGTATCACCAGCTTCACGCTAACACCTATTGTCACGGCGTCAGATCACCAATCGACCTAGGTCAGACAGGTTGAGCCGGCTCAGAATGCGATCCGCCGGTAGAGGGGCTTATCGGACAGTAAATGTTAGATTGTAAGTCTGTTGATTTATTTCCCAAGCACTTCGTTTATCTTTTCTTTCAGCGGTTCGATGGAGTCGAAACCTGTTTGCTCGTAGAAGAGTTCGCCCTCGCGGTCAAAGATGAAATATTGGGGGATGCCGTCGTCCAGATGGGGTATCTTGTTCCAGATAGCATCGGGCAGACGGTAGTGCAGGCCGGGCATGGAGTTAATCTGCTCTGACCATTTGAGCGTAGGGCTCGACTCGTTGGTGACATAGACGAAACGGATGGGACGCCCCGCCAACTCTGCCTTCAGAGGCTCCATTGCCTCGATGCCACGCATGCAGGGACCGCACCATGTGGCCCAAAAATCGAAGAAGAGTACCACGCCGGGATTCTCGCTGACGACGTGGTCCAGGAACTCCTCGCCAGTGCAGTCGGGGGTGTCCATGGGTTTCACCTCGCCTGCCGCGCTCCTGAGTCGTTCGATGGCTACGCGATTGGAATCATTCAGGGCACGCAGTTCTTGCTGGAAACAGGCGGGAATGGTGTCGAAGGCGGACTCGGGCATCAGTTCCAGGCTACGCATCTTCCGACCCAGATTCATGGCGCGGCGAAAGCCCTCCATCCACTCAGTTACTTCGCCGCCAATGTTGTTGGCATGGGCATAGGCGAGGAAAGCATCGTCACCCACGAGATAGAACGAAAGGCCGTCCTTGAGTATGGCAAGATCCTGCGCATGGGGATCGCGCATGGGAGCATCGCCCTTTTCTACATCACTGTTGTAGCGGCGCAGATAATACCACTCCGCCATCAGGCGTCCGAAATCCTTCTGGCGGCGCGTATAGTTCTTCCGGCCCTCTATCTCACGAATTTTCGCCTGCAGCACATCCCAGGTTACTACCGAACTCAGCCACGTTCTCATCCCACGCTCGCGATACCACACCTGCTGAATATCGGCTAAAGGTCCCTCAAACTGAATGATTCTGTCCTCCGGAATCTTTCTGCCTGCCCAAGAAGCCAGAAAGGCGGTTTCGTCGACATTGATGGTTGTCTGGTATCCGGGAATCAGCAACGTGGAAAACTGATGTGCCTTGGGCGCGTAGAGGGATGCAAGGTACACCCGACTGGCTTGAATCTCATATCCGTGGCGAGAATAGCCGGTGAGCTCGGCCCCGGTGAAAATGTTATTCAAGCCAAAGAAGCCAATTTGTTTCTCCGTGCCATCGTGCGAGTACTGGTAGCAAGCGTACTTAGCTGTGCCATAGGTTGGTTCCAAAGGCTTGAGCGGTTCGTTCTTGTCATAGGGGAAGGGCTTGGGCATACCGAGATAGAAGGGGTA
>JAZRVZ010000139.1:0-8235 GCA_045599425.1 Bacteroidaceae bacterium
ATTACCACACCTCGTCCCAGAGGGACTTGTGAGAAACATCCTGCTTCACGAGAATTGAACTCTCATCGTTGATTGCATTCACTGATTTGCCCATTACCTCGCTACCTGCCAGCAAGGCATCAGAAGCTTCCAGCTCAGCACACTTGCAATTGGGAATGATATATGTCTTTTTCATAATGTATTCTGTATTAAATGTTATTCGTTAGTACTCAATTACTTCAGCACCTTCTTGCCGTTGATGATGAACATACCCTTGTCGGCCTTGCTAACCTTGCGGCCAGACAGGTCGTAGATTGTGCTATTTGCCATCTTCTCAGCCTCCAGATTCTGGATTGCGGTCTCAACAGCCTCAAAGCTGAAGCCGAGAGCAGCAACACCAGCACTGCCATTGGCAAGATATGCCTTGTTGGCGGGAACACCCTCAACAGTACCGTTGGGACAGAGCGCAACGCTTCCATTATCCAGTGCCAGTACATAGATTGAGTTCTCTGCGAAGCCCTGACGACGGATGGTAGTACCGGTCAGCTGATTACCAGTTACATCAATATCAGCAACATCGTTTGTGATGGTGAAGATGTGCTCACCCTGGTTCTTCAGGATAACACCGATATTGGCAGGCAGGATGGTACCCTCAACCTGAGTCAGGGTAACGTTCTCGTCAGTTGAGTTGCTGATGATGTAAGCCTCAACGGTGTTGGGAACAACAACGTTTACGGGAGCACAGAAGGTTGAGTAGCCTGCAGCACCTACGCTTACGGGAATCTCTTCTACCTCCTCGATTGTCCAGTTGCTGGCTGCCTCTACATTGAGAGCGCCCCAAACCAAAAGCTTCTTATCGGCATGGTTGCTCTGATGCAAATGAATATTGGTACCAGACTTCTTGATACCCCACCACTGGCCTTTTACCAAAGCAGGCTCATAAGTGCTGGCATTTTCCTTGGCGAAAGGCAGGTCTACACCGCCTAGCTCCGCTGAGATACTTGCCACTATTTACATGCTGGATATAAAAGGCACTACCATTCGCTTCAAACTTGAACAAAGTATTGGCAACGCCTGTTGCACTCTGTGACTTGATCAGACGGTGATCTGTACCGGCATCATCCACATTGCCATTTACGTTTGCATGGATATTAGAGTGGTAATTAATGTTTTAAAGAATAAGCATTAAGGTGGGAAAGTTTAATTATTTATTTTTGCACAGGGGTGGCCCGAAATCTATGCGTGAATTGTTTGGCGGTATGGAAAGAATTTCGTATATTTGCGATTGATTAACCTTTAAATCCTATCTGACATGAAAAAGAAACTGTTCATGATGATGCTTGCCTGCCTGGGGCTGGCGGCATGTGGTTCACAGAAGACTACCGAGGAGAAGGAAGTGGCTGAGGACGCTCCCGAGCAGAAGATCCTGGTGCTGTACTATTCGCAGACGGGCACGACGAAGGCCGTGGCCGAGGAGATCCAGAAGCAGCTGGGGGCTGACATCGAGGAGGTGGTGTGTGAGGTGCCCTACGAGGGAACCTTCGAACAGACCATCCAGCGCTGCCAGGAGGAAATGGCTGACAATGAGGTGCCTGCCGTCAAGCCGCTGATGGCCAACATAGGCGACTATGACCTGATATTCCTGGGCTACCCTGTGTGGTTCGGCCAGTATGCGCTGCCCATCGGCGGACTGCTGCATGCGCAGTCGTTCGAGGGTAAGAAGATCGTGACGTTCTGCACCTTCGGCAGCGGTGGCCTGGAGACGAGTACGGAGGCCCTGAAGCAGGCGCTGCCTGAGTCGGAGGTAACGGCCGGATATGGCGTGCGCACCGTCAGGGTGGATGCCATCGGCGAGGAGGTGAAGCGCTTCCTGATTGAGGGTGGATACATGGCCGGCGAGATCGATCCGCTGCCTGCCTTCATGGAGCATCATCCCGTGACGGCCGAGGAGAAGGAGGTGTTCCACAAGGCTTGCGACGGTTACCAGTTCCCGCTGGGCACACCTGCGAGTGTGGCCGTACGCGAGACGGAGACCAGCACCGACTATGAGTTCACGACCAAGGAGGAGAGTACCATCTACGTGACCGTGGCCAAGGCCGAAGGTGCTGAGCCGGTGTTTACGCAGGTGATCCGCAAATAGTTGACCGGGGCCGGGACAAGGCCCGCAACACACAACGTATGCGGAAGGTGTGCCATGACAGGCGCACCTTCCGTCATGTCAAGACGAAGAGCAATGAAGGTAAAGGACGCCACGGACAATTATGATGACATCATCAACCTGGAGCATCCCACCTCACAGGTATTTCCGCGCATGCCGATGACGAAGCGGGCAAGCCACTTTGCACCCTTTGCCGCCCTGTCGGGCTTCAGGGAGATGATAGCGAAGTGCATAGAGGAGGTTCAGGAGGAATATGCCCAGCGCGAGAAGGGGGTGGACATGGATATGGAGGACTATCTGCCCTGGAACAATATGCCCTCCGAGGATTGACCTATTCTAAGGGGTGTTCCATAAATTATGACTAGAACGCAAAGGCGCAAAGGCGCAAAGTTTTAACCATTTAAGAGTCTGCAAGATACAAAAATAATCTTTGCGTCTTTGCGTCTCTGCGTTCAATTAATGGATATTACTTAATTACAAGTTCGCCAAGTGGAAAAGATACAGACCAACCTGAGGACACGGACAAGGGACCTGACCAGGGAGCCCAGGCGCTTCCGGGTCATCCTGCACAACGACGACTTCACGACGATGGACTTCGTGGTGAAGATGCTGCGCACGGTGTTCTTCAAGAACGAGGCTGAGGCCGAACGACTGATGATGCAGGTTCACCAGGAGGGAAAGGCCGTGGCAGGGATATATTCCAGGGACATAGCGACAAGCAAGGTGAGGAAGGCCGTGGCCATGGCTCGGCAGGAGGGCTTTCCCCTGAGACTAACCATAGAGCCGGAGGACGAGTGATGGAACAGTCGGGTAATTTCAACAGGGCCCTGCAGCATGCTGCCATGCTGGCCCAGACACGCAGGTCGGAGTTCATCTGCCCGGAGCATCTGCTGATGGGCATCGCCCGGCAGCAGCAGTTCAGGGTGGCCTTTGTGGATATGTGCGGTGGCGACCTAGAATGGTTGTGCGAGAGTCTGGAGGATTACATCGACAGGATGGAGCGGGTGCCGGATGATGCCGCGTACTCGCTGACCAGTTCGGAGCAGTTCAACGGAATGATGAAGCAGGCCTTCATGCAGGCTGAGTCGGCGGCGGTGGAAAGGCTGGATGTTCCGCACATCCTGCATGCCATGCTCACCCTGCCGGACAGCATGGCGGCCGATACGCTGAGGGAGTCCGTGGGCTGCACGGATGCCGAGTTGCTCAGTGCCCTGCTCATGAGCTACGAGATGGAGGAGGCAGAAGGTCTGGAGGAGGAAGGTGACGGACGGATGGCCGAAAGCGAGGCATGGCGACAGTTCGTGGTGTGCATGAACGACCATGTCAAGGAGCATAACCCGCTGATTGGCAGGGAGGAGGAGCTGGAGCGTACCATCCAGGTACTGTGCCGAAAGGACAAGAATAATCCCCTGCACGTGGGCGAGTCGGGTGTGGGCAAGACGGCCCTGGTATGGGGACTGGTGGCCCGCCTGGAGGAAGGCAGGGTGCCGATACGCCTGAAGGGTTGCCGGGTCTATGGACTGGACCTGGGCGGTGTGCTGGCCGGGGCCCAGTACCGGGGTGAGTTTGAGAAGCGTATCAAGATGATCATGGATGGCATCGCGGCTGAGGGTCATGGCATGGTCTACATTGATGAGATACACAACCTTGTGGGAGCCGGACAGACGGGCGAGGGGGCGATGGATGCCATGCAGATGCTGCGGCCCTACATGGAGAATGACGGCATACGGTTCATCGGAAGCACCACCTACGCGGAGAAGAACCGCTACATGAACCGGGCGCAGGGGATGATGAGACGCTTCCAGCAGATTGACATACAGGAACCCTCGGAGGAGGATGCAGTACTGATCCTGAAGGGGTTGCAGGCAAGGTATGAGGAGTACCACCACGTGAAGTATGAGGAGGGGATGATGGAATATGCCGTGAAGGCCAGTGCCAGGCACATGCGCGACAGGTTCCTGCCGGACAAGGCACTGGACCTGATAGACGAGGCCGGGGCCTGCGTGGAGATGCGACGGGGACGGAAGGTGAAGCGGGCAGACGTGGATGCCGTCCTGACAAAGGTGTGCAAGATCAACGCGGAGGCGCTGAAGGAGCAGTCGGGCAAGGCACTGAGGACACTGGCCTCGCGCATCAGGGAACAGATCTACGGACAGGACGAGGCCGTCGGTCATGTGGTGACCAGCGTGGAGATGGCCAAGGCCGGACTGCTGGACGAGGACAAGCCTCTGGCTTCCCTGCTCTTCGTGGGACCCACGGGCGTGGGAAAGACCGAGGTGGCCAGGGTGCTGGCACAGGAGCTGGGCATCGAACTGGTCCGGTTTGACATGAGCGAATATACGGAGAAGCACACAGTGGCCAAGCTCATCGGATCGCCGGCAGGATACGTGGGATATGAGGACGGCGGACTGCTGACCGACGCAATACGCAAGAATCCCAATTGTGTCCTGCTGCTGGATGAGATTGAGAAGGCGCATGAGGATATCTACAACATTCTGCTGCAGGTGATGGACTATGCGCGCCTGACGGACAACCGGGGCAACAAGGCCGACTTCCGCAACGTCATCCTCATCATGACCAGCAATGCCGGGGCACAGTATGCCAGCCAGGCCAGCATTGGTTTCGGTGATGGGGTAAGCAGTGGAGAGGCGATGATGAAGCAGGTGCGGAAGACATTCAAGCCGGAGTTCCTGAACCGCCTGTCGGGCACGGTCGTGTTCCACGACATGGACCGACGGATGGCCACGCTGATCCTGGACAAGAAACTGCGTCAGCTGGAAGGCAAGCTGGCGACCAAGGACGTTACGCTGGATCTCAGTTCCGCTGCACACAACTGGCTGCTGGACAAGGGATTCACGCGCCAGTACGGTGCCCGCGAAATGGATCGTGCCATTCGTGTCCACCTGTCCACCCTGCTGATGCAGGAGATACTGTACGGCAAACTGCAGAAGGGTGGCAAGGCCCGGATTGACCTGAAGGACGGCAGCCTGGTGATGATATGAATGGAAAACTGAAAACAATATCTATTCATTGAACGCACTTTTGAAGCCGTTCAAAAGTCGACGCAAAGGCGCAAAAACTAATTATTCAAGACTTATGAGACTAAAATAAAAAAAACTTGCGTCTTTGCGTTCATGAATTTATTTATAGAACAGCGCTGAAAATTGAACAACCATGATATTCCAGCTTGATGACCAGATAGCCTTTCCCGACCCAAGGCTGGGTGATCCCGACGGTCTCTTTGCCGTGGGTGGCGACCTCTCCGTTGACCGGCTGCTACTGGCCTATTCCAATGGCATCTTTCCCTGGTATGCCTACCGGCACGGCATGATACAATGGTGGTGTCCCATGGACCGCTTTGTGATCTTTCCGGATGAGATCCATGTCTCGCACTCCATGCGCACGCTACTCAACAAGGAGAAGTTCCGCGTAACGGTCAACGAGGCCTTCGAGGAGGTTATCCGGAACTGTGGCGACCTGCGCAAGGAGCAGGAGGGTGCCTGGCTGGGACCGGACATGACGGCGGCCTATACCGAACTGAACCGCCAGCATTTTGCTGCCAGCGTGGAGGTGTGGGAGGGTGACAGGCTGGTGGGCGGACTGTATGGCGTGAACCTTGGTCGCTGCTTCTTCGGGGAAAGCATGTTCTCACTGGTGCCAAGTGCCAGCAAGGTGGCGCTCATTCACCTGGCCCGTATATTCCAGGAGGCAGGCGGCGTAATGATCGACTGCCAGTTCGAGACGGAGCATCTCCTGACGATGGGCGGAAGGCACATTTCGTATGACGAATACATGTCGTACGTGAGAATGGAATAGGAGTTTCGTGCCTTTTCTGGTGAAAAAAGCAGGCAAAGGCATACGTTTCTCGCAAATTATGCGTAACTTTACGGTCGAATACAGCCCCAAAGATTATGAAAGGAAAGACACTACTGGGTATGATGGCATTCGTGGCCACAACCTGCAATGCACAGTTCTTCAGGCCACAGCCGCTGAACGAGGCAGAGAACTACGAACTGAAGGTGGGAAAGGTGACGATGCGCATTGATGCGGCCAACGGTGCACGCATCACCTCGCTGAAACATGACACCACCGAAGTGATCTCACAGAATCCGCAGCCCAACATGTACGGCAGCACCTTCTGGACCAGTCCGCAGAAGGAATGGAACTGGCCTCCCGTTCGCGAGCACGACATCATGAAGTATGACGTGGAGCAGAAGGATGGCGTCATCACGATGACCAGCCAGCTCTCTGCCAAGATTCCCCTGCGTATCAGGAAACAGTTTGCCGTGGACAAGAAGGATGAGTGCATCATTGTAACCTACTCCATCATCAACGAGGGCGATCAGGAACGCAAGGTTGCTCCCTGGGAAATTACCCGCGTACCGGCAGAGGGTACCATCTTCTTCGACGCACCCATGCAGAGCATTACGCCCGTCGGCCTGATGAACTTCGTGGAGAAAAATGGCTTGGTCTGGTTTGACATTGACCAGGCAGAGAAGCAGCGCAAGATCAATGCCGACGGCAAGGGTTGGCTGGGCTACACGAACAAGGGTCTGCTGCTGATGAAGCGCTTCCAGGACCTGGACGCCTCGCAGCCCGCCCCCGAGGAAGCCGAGATCCAGGTGTATGTGCACCAGGGAAAGGTGTATGTGGAGCTGGAGGAACAGGGTGCCTATACCACGCTGAAGCCCGGCGAGAAACTGGACTGGGCCGTACGCTGGTACCTGCAGCCCGTAGATTCCAAGCGCAAGCTGTATTGACCCGGCGAAGACGACCTAAAGTCTCTAAAGTCATTAAAGTCCTTAATACCTAAAGACCCTAAGGTCCTTTAAGTCATTAGCTCATAAAGAACCCCGGCAGCGAACCTGCCGGGGTTCAACATTATATTTCCTTTCTTTCTCTTACTTCTTTGCCTTGCGTGCCTTGTCAAGGAAGCGGATCATGCGCTGCAGGTTCTCCTCGGTGTACATGTTGAATCCGTGACCGCCGCCTTCCACGCTGTAGAACTCGGTGGTGATGCCGGCAGCCTTTACCTCGTTGGCAAACTCAACGCCCTGGCAGTGGGGAACGACATTGTCGGCAGTGCCATGGAAGATGATGATGGCGGGATCCTTCTTATCCAGGAAGGAGATAGGGCTGAGGGTACGGTATTTGTCGGGGTTCTCCTGCTTGCTGACGCCACCCAGCAGGTTACGCTCTGGGGGGAAGTCGCCCATGTTCATGGCCTCACCGCAATCCATGTTCAGCAGATCGATGGGACCGCTCCAGTCAACGGAGGCAAAGATCTCGCTGCTCTCCTTGGTGTACTTGCCGAGGCTGCCCTCGATGTCAATCTCCTCGTTGCCAACCTTGCCGGTCTTGCTGCCGCTGGTGGCTCCCATGAAACTGGAGAGGTGGCCGCCACTGGAGAAGCCAGAGGTGGCTACGTACCTGGAATCGAACTTGTATTGCTTGGCGTTGCCGCGGATCCAGCGGATTACGGCCTTGATGTCATGGCTCTGGGCGGGCCACTGGGCATCCTGGATGGAACGATGGTTGGGACAAACCACTGCATAGCCGGCCTTGAGCAGGGCCGTTACGATGGTGCCCAGGTCAGCTGCGCCCTTGCTGCTGTTGCTCATCCAGGCCGATCCGTAGATGTGTACCACTACGGGGTACTTGTCGGCCTTGGTGTCGGGCAGGTAGACGTCAAGGGTGTGATAGGCCTGACCGTCGTCGGCATAGTTGATGTCGGTAAACTTCTCGGAACAGTGCATGTCCTCGTTCTTGACCTGCTGGCCACCGAAACCGAAACCGCCTCCGAAACCACCACCGCCACCGGGGAACTGGGCATGCGCACTCAGCATCGCTGCGGATGCCATGAGGGATAGGATAATCTTCTTCATAGGTATAGGATTTTTAATGAACATTGACTGATTCTGTCAACAATAGGATACAACAAAAGGGAAAAAGTTTAACACGATGGCTGACATTTTCCCTTTCGTTGTTTGCAGGTATGGCAATCAGAGCTTGACAGTCAGTTGCTTGCCGGTGTACTTCACGCTTGTAACTTTCTTGTCAGGCGTCTGGACATTCAGGGTGCGGGTTGCAGGCATGCC
>JAZRVZ010000140.1:0-19704 GCA_045599425.1 Bacteroidaceae bacterium
ATCACTTCGAGTACGTGCTTGGCGGCAGCGTCGGCATAGACCACGGCTTCGATGAGCGAGATGCTGGCCAGACGGTTGCCTCCATGCAGACAGGTGCAACTGCATTCGCCCACCGCATAGAGGCGGTGGATGCTGCTCTCGGCATTGAGGTCAACCTTGATGCCGCCACACAGGTAGTGGGCGCATGGAGTGACCGGGATATAGTCTTTGGTGATGTCGATGCTGATGGACAGACATTTGGCGTAGATGTTGGGGAAGTGGGCTTTGGTCTGCTCGGGGTCTTTGTGGGTCACGTCGAGGCAGACGTGGTCGAGGCCATGGATCTTCATCTCCTTGTCGATGGCGCGGGCCACGATGTCGCGTGGAGCGAGCGAGAGTCGCTTGTCGTATTTCTGCATGAATTCCTCGCCGTTTGGCAGGCGCAGGATGCCGCCGTAGCCACGCATGGCCTCGGTGATGAGGTAGGCAGGATGACGCTCGGCGGGATTGTAGAGGGCTGTGGGATGGAACTGCACGAACTCCATGTCCTTCACCTTGCCCTTGGCACGGTAAACCATGGCGATACCGTCGCCCGTGGCGATGTTGGGGTTGGTGGTGGTGGCATACACGGCTCCTGTGCCGCCGGTGGCCATCAGGGTGACCTTGGAGAGATAGGTGTCGATCTTGCCCGTTTCGGGGTTCAGGATGTAGGCTCCGAAGCATTCGATGTCGGGAGTTCGACGGGTGACGCGGATGCCCAGGTGATGCTGGGTGATGATCTCCACGGCAAAGTGGTTTTCAAGGACGGTGATATTGGGGTTCTGGCGTACGGCCTCCATCAGGCCGCGCTGGATCTCGAAGCCCGTGTCATCGGCGTGGTGCAGGATACGGAACTCGCAATGGCCGCCTTCGCGGTGCAGGTCGAACTCTCCCTGCTCGTTCTTGTCGAAGTTGACACCCCATTTCACCAGGTCGCGGATGCCGTCGGGACCACCCTTCACGACCTGTTCCACGGCAGCGGGGTCGCTGATGTAGTCTCCGGCAATCATGGTGTCCTGGATGTGCTTGTCGAAATTGTCTACGAGGAGGTTGGTTACGGAGGCGATACCACCCTGTGCCTTGGCTGTATTGGCCTCGTCCAGCGTGGTCTTGCAGACCAGGGCAACCTTGCCCTTGCCGGACTGTGCCACCTTCAGGGCATAGCTCATACCGGCCACGCCGCCGCCAATGATCAGGAATTCGAATTTGTGTATCATCTGTATGTTTTTCTGTTTGGTCTTTACGGGGGGAGGGAGTCTGTGGAACTCCACCTTATACAATTTACTGCAAATTTACGGAAAAAGTCCATTCGTTGTACCTGCAGGCTTGTTTTTCTTGTGGGAAAACCTTAACTTTGTGGCATGAAGATTGCAATTAGGCAGGTTAAACAATAACTTCGGAATAAATATGGTTCACAATAGAATGAGAAAATGGATTGGATTGGGCATTTGCCTGATTGTGCTGAGCAGTTGTCACACCACGTCGTTCATGCAAGGAAGGCAGGGTGCAGGGCCTGGAGTACGTCCCGGAGAGGGCATATTCACCACACCCGTCACGCCTGTCATTGATACCCGGCCACAGGATGAGGTCGTGATGGCACCGGCCACCTGGCAGGAGAAGATGAAGGGGCAGCTTGATGCACTGATGACCGACACCCTGCTACTGACCACGCAGGTGGGCGTCTGTGTGTATGACCTCACTGCTGACCAGCTCC
Organism: Bacteroidaceae bacterium; assembly: GCA_045599425.1. Lineage (GTDB taxonomy): Bacteria > Bacteroidota > Bacteroidia > Bacteroidales > Bacteroidaceae > Physcousia. The sequence continues at coordinate 1,733 of JAZRVZ010000140.1, forward strand.
TCTACGAGCATAATTCCCGTCAGCGTATGCGTCCGGCCAGTTGTGAGAAAGTGGTGACGGCCGTCTCTGCCCTGGCATTGCTGGGCGCAGAGTATCGGTACACACCCACGGTTCTCTCGCCCGGGTGGGGCTGGTGCTGGGACGATGCCGTGACCGGCATGACGGCCTTCGGGGCCAAGGGCAAGCGACAGAGTGCCGACCTGCTGTATGGTGAGAAGAAGGAGCGTAGCCTGGCCGATGTACTGATGCCCATGATGAAGAATAGTGACAACCTGCTGGCGGAGAGCATGTTCTGGCAGCTGCCCGGACAGCCTCTCACAAAGTCGGTGCGCCTGCAGGACTGCCAGGACAAGGTGGATGCTGTGCTGCGCATGGCCGGTCTCAATCCGGCCGACTATGTGGTGGCCGATGGCAGCGGACTGTCCCTCTACAACTATATCTCGCCCTATGCCCTCACCATGCTGTTGCGCTTTGCCAGATCCAGTGAGACCCTGTTTGGTGCGCTCTACCCCACCCTCCCCGTAGCAGGCGTGGATGGTACGTTGCAGAACCGTATGAAAGGCACGCTGGCCGAAGGCAATGTCAGGGCCAAGACAGGCACGGTGACGGGAGTCAGTTCGCTGTCGGGCTATGTCACGGCCTCCAACGGTCATCTGCTCTGCTTCAGCATCATCAATCAGGGCGTTGTGAGGACGGCACACGGCCGGGCTTTCCAGGATAGGGTTTGCGTAGCATTGGCTTCTCAATAAACTTCCAGCTCAGCAGGGCAACGACAAAGGTAATGAACAGGGCTGTGATGAAACACAGATAGATGTTATACTGTGCCAGCCCAAGGCTTATCAGAACCTGAATCACCGGAAAATGGTATAGATACAGGCCGTAGGAGATATTGTCCACGCCGAAGAGAAAGCTGAGTCGCGGACAATGGTAGGCAATGCCGATGATCACCACGGCAAAGGTGAGTGGCTCGGCATAGACGAGTGGCTGCCAATGTTCGCTGATCAGAAAGAGTAACAGGCACACGGGGAAAAGCCATCTCAGGTGCCTGTTGAGGGTGTCGAACCACAATAGCAGGCTCATACCTCCCACGAAGAACACCAGTTGTCCGCCAAACTGATGCTGTATGGTGTGGTACAGTTCCACTCCGGTCTTCTCATACAGATGGTTGAAGAAGAGTGTCTGTGCCACGCTCAGGGCAAAGATGCAAGCTATGACCATGCCCTTCCTGAACTTGCAGAGCAACCATACCAGCAGGGGCAGTACGACGTAGAAGCACACCTCCACCTTCATCGACCATAGCGACCCATCCATGGCCGTCATTGCGTGGTCCTGAAAGACACCAGGCAGTTCGGGTTGGAGGAAGTTGAGGAACAGTATGTTGGACAGGTAGTATTTCCAGGTCGTACCGTTGGTGAGAAACTCTTTCCAGGAGAGGTCGGTCAGGCAGAGTCCGATGATGAGGCACAGCGTGATGCAGGCGACGTAGGCCGGCATGATGCGCCTTATGCGTTTCAAAAAGTAGTCCTTGAGCGTACGGCTCCGCAAGATGCTGTAGAGCACAAGGAAACCCGTGATGATGAAGAAAGCCTTTACCCGGGTGCCACCCGTGATGAACCAGAACTGCGGGGTGCCGGTCAGCGTGCAGAAGTGTACGAGGATGAGCGAGAAGGCAAAGAAATAGCGCAGCACGTCAAAGCTGTTCCTGGCCTTGACGGCTTCGGTTGCTGACGGTGATATCAGGTCTTTCTTCTCGTTCCACTCCATGGTATGCCCAGCTTTCCCCTCTCTCCTAATTGATCACGATTACACGCGCCACTACGGCCTTGTTGCCATCGGCATTGCTGGCTATGATATGATACACACCGCTTGACACACGCCGGCCGCGCTTGTCACAGCCGTTCCAGGTAAAGGTGCCACCGTTGGACACGCCACTCCAGATGAGCTGACCAGCACTGCTGCATATCTTCACCTCGCTATCCATCGTGAGCCCCTTCACCGTGATGGGACCCGTATAGTCGGGAGTCACGGGGTTGGGATAGACCAGTATGTTGTCACTGACCAGTTCTTCCTCGGCTTCGGTGGCATCACTCATATAACTGCACAGTCCCCTGTCGGTGCCTATCATCACCAGGCCCGTCTGCGGATGAATGGCCAGGCACTGGATGTTGTTGCTCAGCAGTGGGGTATCCTCTGCCAGGAAATGGTGAATCATCTCCTGTCCGTCTGCGCTTACAAGGTACAGTCCGTTGCCCCGTGTACCTATCCACTTGCGGTTGCCACCATCTATGGCGATGCACGAGATGGACACACCGTTGAGCAGATAGTCGGCCAGACCGCTTCCGTCGTTTCGTGCTATCTTCACCTGCTCAAAGACAAACGAACTGTTGAAGACCTCTGCGGGACGGTTGATGACAAACAGGCCAAGGTTGGTGCCACACCACACACGGCCGTCCAGATCCTCAGCCATGCAGTAGAACTCCTGTATGTCGTAGGCTGTGCCGTCCTGGTTGACGATATCGGTGAAAAGGCGGTGCTTGTCATCGCGGGTGTTGGCCAGCGTCTTGCCCGTGTCGAAGGCAAAGAAGCCACGGCCGCTCACGCGCCGGGAGATGACGAACCGCACTCCCGACCGTGTGAAGAGATAGTCGTCGGGCGTAGGTGTGCCTGCTATCTCGTCGTAGTAGAGCGACAGCCACTTGCCGTTGGGCTGGAGTACGCGGATGATCGTGTCGGTCTGTGCATTGAGCATCCACAGGTTGCCCTCCTCGTCGTATTGGAGACCCATGCAACTGCAGTAGTTTGCTCCGTAGTTTCCGATCATCTGGATGGGACTGTTGTCGCAGTTGTAGAGGCGTACGCACTTCCCGTCCAGATATTCGTAGAGTCCCGTACGGAACGAACCGCCGAAGAAGTGGTTCGCATTCTGCGGATCCTGCACCAAATGGGTGAGGTCTCTATGATTGATTTTGGGGAACAGTTCGGCGTGGTTTTCTGCAAGGTATTTCCATTCGTCGTCCTCGTACATCATGGCTGTCACGGGGTATGTGAAACCGCCATAGCTGGCTGTTCCGCCTGCTACGAGCAGACGGTTGCCGACGTACTGCATCCGGTAACATAGGTCGCGTACCGGACTGTTGGGCTGGATGGGCCCTCTGGCAGCCTCGTACCTGCCGTCCTGCATCTTGTATCCCATGAGGCCTTTCATGCCTTCAGCACGCCAATACAGGCCCTTTGCGGACACATATTCGGGATCCTGACCCGTGATTTCCTTCTTCTTCACTTCCGTGGTGACGGTCCATGACGCGGCAATGTGCCAGTTGTCGCCCTCCCCGATGGTGTAAACCTTGTCATTCTCGGTGGCGAGATAGGGCCTGCCTTCCTTGAAGAGTATGCCTGTGACGGATCGGTTGAGATTGTAGGTGTCGCGCACCACGCCCTCCTTCATGTCCACCACCAGGAATCCAAAGCCCGTACCGATATAGGCCCTGTCGGCTATTACGTTTAGGCTATGGATGGCCTTGTTGGACATGTTCTTGTCCTTCAGTGCACTGATATTCTGTACCCCACCCTTCGTGTCGATGAGGTCGATGTTGCAGTTTTCGTACACCACAATGACACGCCTGGCTTCCGCACTGGCACCTATCTGCGCTATGTGTACATCGTTGAGCTGGGTGAGGCAGCTGAAGAGCATAACCGACTCATCCTCTGCATCGTAGGCAAAGAGGTTGCCTGCACACTGCGTATAGACCACCCCGTCAAGTGCCACGCATTTCGTGGCGTCCATGTAGCTTGGATACACATTCCACTGACCGATGGGCTGGGCCTTGACGGTACCCAGCCAGAGCAGGACAAGAAGTAATGACGTAACGATGCGTTTCATTGTTTTTTCCATGTATGTGGGTGTGTATGGCTTCTATTGCTTCAGATATTCCGTGAGTCTGGCCATGGCACGGCCGCGGTGGCTGATGGCATTCTTCTCCTCGGCGGGCATCTCGGCAAAGGCGATGCCACGGCCTTCGGGTGCAAAGACGGGGTCGTAGCCAAAGCCCTCAGAGCCACACTTGGCGGGAAGGATGTCGCCTTCCACGATGCCTTCGAAGAGATGCTCCTCACTGCCCTGGATGAGTGCGATGACGGTGCGGAAGCGGGCCTTGCGATTGGTCTCGCCCTGCAGTTTGTCCAGCAGACAGGCATTGTTGGCATCGGCGCTGTGACTCTCGCCGTAGCCGTTCATGCTGCCATAGCGTGCCGTGTAGACGCCAGGGGCACCGCCCAGGGCCTCCACTTCCAGGCCGGTATCGTCGGCAAAGCAGTCCACGCCGTAGTGCTGGTGAACGTAGCGGGCCTTCTGCAGGGCATTGCCCTCCAGGGTGTCTGCGTCTTCGGGTATGTCCTCGTGGCAGCCAATGTCGGCCAGGCCCTTTACTTCGAATGCACTGCCCAGAATCTGCCTCACTTCCTGAAGCTTGTGGGCGTTGTTGGTGGCCATGATGAGTGTTGTCATAGGTGGTTGCGATGTTTTCTATAGTTCTGGAAGTTCCATGGTTTCCGGACTTTCCGGAACTTCCAGGGCTTTCCGGATTTCCTGTTTTTTTTGTTTTTTATCTCTTGATCTTGTCGAATCCCTCACCGAAGACACCCTCAACGTTGCTGACGGTGACGAAGGCAGAGGGATCGATGACGTGTACGGCCTGCAGGATGGCGCTCTTCTCCCGCTTCTTTGCCATGATGATCAGTACGGGACGGTTCTCCTTGCTATACCAGCCCTCGCCGTGAATCATCGTCACGCCACGGTTGATCTTCTGGTTGACCGTGTCGGCTATGCGCTCGTACTTGTTGCTGATGATGGTGAACTGCACGCTCTGGTTGGCCATGTTCATGACGTGATCCAGCATGTACATGGCAATGAACATTGTGCTGTATCCTACCACCATGTCCTCGATGTTATGCTGGATGAAGTAGCTGCTGCCCACGATGATGAGGTCCAGGTAGAGCATCATGCGACCCAGCTGGACGTCCTTGTACTTGTTTACGCAGGATGCGATGATGTCCGTTCCGCCCGTGCTGCCGCCTGCCTGGAATACCGTGGCCAGGCCCAGTCCCTCGATGCATCCGCCGATGACGATGGCCATGAAGCGGTCCTCGCCTGCGATGCGCATCAGCGTGCCATCGTCAAGCATGATGAGGTTCTGGAAGAATTCCATCGCAAAGGTGATCAGTGCCGTGGCCGCCATGGTGCGGAAGACAAACCTGAAGCCCATGATGCGCCACGCCATGAGCAGCAATATCATGTTGATGATGAAATAGCTGTACTGGGCCGGGAAGCCCGTCTTGAAGAAGATCAGGGCCGATACGCCTCCCATGCCGCCACTCACGATCTTGTAGGGCAGCATGAAACAGGAATAGCCTGCTGCATAGATGATGACGCCGATGAGCAACTGGACATAGTCGCCCATGATGCTCCATTTCAAACGGATTCTTTCTGATGTTGCCATACCTTCATCCCTTTATTGAGTTAAACCCATTGCCGTACACGCCCTCACAGCGGCTCTGCGAGATGAAGGCGGTATCGTCGGCATCCTTGATCATGCGCAGCACCTTCACCAGTTCACGCTTGTGAACGATGGTGATGAGCACCTTCACCTCCTGATGGCTGTAGTAGCCCTCGCCGCCCAGCACGGTGACGCTGTGGCAGGTGTTCTGGATGATCTGGTCGCTCACGGCCTTGTGCCGGCGCGTCATGATGATGAGTTGCACGTCCTGTCGGCTGCTGTTGACAAACATATCCAGGGCATAGGTATAGACGGCCAGTGTGACGTAGCCGAAGACCACCATCCTCCAGTCATGGAACAGGGGCCAGCAGGAGGCGATGACAAAGAAATCCAGGCAGAGCAGTACACGGCCCAGGGAGACGTTGTGGAACTTGTTGATCAGGGCCGCCACGATGTCCCATCCGCCCGTGCTGCCGCCAGAGAGGAACACGATGCCGATACCGATGCCGTTGAAGATGGCACCCAGTACGCAGGCCATCGAGTCCTGGTCGGCGCCCATCAGTTGGATGAGTTGCCCGTTGGCGTTGGTCATCATGTCCTGCCCTATCTGCAGGAAGGTACTCAGGGCCAGTACGGCATAGCCCGTCTTCAGGGTGAATTTCCAGCCCAGCTGCCACCAGGCTATGGCCAGCAGTACGGCGTTGACGATAAGGATGGTGACCTGCATGGGGAAGCCTGAGGCGTATTGCAGGATGGCAGCCATACCGGCCATGCCGCCCGTTGTGATATGGTAGGGCAGCAGGAAAGCCGCCCACCCCAGCGAATAGACCGCCATGCCGATGTTGATGGCCAGGAAGTCCCTGGTGAAGTTCCATACGGCGCGTTGCTTGTTTGTCATAGTTTGATTGGGGGTGGGTGGTTCTTGCTGTTTTGCGTCCTCTGTTTTATTTTACAACGATGTTCACGATGCGACCGGGAACGGCAATCTGCTTTACGATCTGCTTACCGTCCAGGTAGCGCTGGCTCTCCTCGGCAGCCATGACCATGTCGATCATCTGCTCCTTGGTGGCATCGGCGGGGAAGTCCATGGTGAAACGCACCTTGCCGCAGAACTGTACGGCAACCTTGACGGTGCTCTCTACGAGGTACTTCTCGTCGAACGAAGGCCACTGGGCGTCACATACGCTGGTGGTGTTGCCCAGTGCCTCCCACAGCTCCTCGGCGATGTGGGGTGCGAAGGGCGCAATCAGTACGGCCAACTGGGCCAGTACGTCCTTGTTGCAGCACTTCTGCTGCGTCAGCTCCGTGGTGGCCACCATGAAGGCAGGGATGCTGGTGTTGTACGAGAATGCCTCGATGTCCGCACTCACCTTCTTGATGAGCTTGTGCAGCGTCTTCATGTTCTCGGGTGTAGCCTCGGCATCGCTGGCGTTGAGCTTGCCCTCCTTGTCGAAATACAGTGCCCAGAACTTCTTCAGGAAGCGGAAGCAGCCGTCGATACCGGCTACGTCCCAGGGCTTTGACTGCTCCACGGGACCCAGGAACATCTCGTACAGGCGCAGCGTGTCGGCACCATACTTCTCGCAGATGTCATCGGGGTTCACCACGTTGTACTTTGACTTCGACATCTTCTCGATGGCCTGGCTCACGATGTACTGACCCTTGTCGTTCAGCACGAACTCGGCATTGCCGAAGTTCTCCACGTCCCACTTGCGGAGGCCCTCGACATCCAGTACGTTACCGCTTACGAGGCTGATGGCGGGGTGGATGGGATCCGTCTCGGTATCCTCATCGAGCAGGTCGTAGCTGACGAACCTGTTGGTACCCTTCACACGGTGAACGAAGCTTGACCAGCCCTGGATCATGCCCTGGTTGATGAGCTTCTGGAAGGGCTCTTCCTTCTTGCTTACGCCCAGGTCGAAGAGGAACTTGTTCCAGAAGCGTGAGTAGATGAGGTGACCCGTGGCGTGCTCGGAACCGCCCACGTAGAGGTCGACGTTCTGCCAGTACGTGGCAGCCTTCTCGGAGAGCAGGCCCTCGGTGTTGGGGGGATCCATGTAGCGCAGGTAGTAGGCTGATGAACCGGCGAAACCGGGCATGGTGTTCAGTTCGAGGGGGAAGATGCTCTTCTCGTCCACCAGGGCCTTGTCGACAATCTTCTTGTTGGCCTCATCCCATGCCCAGAGCTGTGCATTGCCCAATGGGGGCTCGCCTGTCTCGGTGGGCTTGAAGTTCTCCACGGCAGGCAGTTCGATGGGCAGGCACTCCTCGGGCACCATCGTGGGGATACCGTTCTTGTAGTACACGGGGAAGGGCTCGCCCCAGTAGCGCTGACGGCTGAAGATGGCGTCGCGCAGACGGTAGTTCACCTTCACGCGACCTAATCTATGCTCCGTCACGAAGCGCTTCGTCTCGGCGATGGCCTGCTTGATGGTCTTGCCGTTCAGATCCAGAATCTCGCCATCGTACTTCACGGCTTTGTCCTCGCTCACGGGCGAGTTCGTCACGATACCCTCCTTGGCGTCATAGCTCTCCTCGCTCACGTCGGCACCCTCGATCAGGGGCACGATGGGCAGGTCGAAGTGCTTGGCAAAGGCGTAGTCGCGGCTGTCATGGGCAGGTACGGCCATGATGGCACCGGTACCGTAGCCGGCCAGCACGTATTCGGCAATGTAGATGGGGCACTTGTCGCCCGTGATGGGGTTGATGCCGTATGCGCCGGAGAAGACACCCGTCACGGTGTGGTCGATCATACGCTCACGTTCGGTGCGGCTCTTCACATACTTGATGTACTCGTCCACGGCCTGACGCTGCCCGGCAGTGGTAACCTGGTCCACCAGCTCGCTCTCGGGAGCCAGCACGAAGAAGGTCACGCCGAACATGGTGTCGGCACGGGTGGTGAAGATGGTGAAGTCCACGTCCTGGTCAGCCACCTTGATCTGGATCTCGGTACCCTCAGAGCGACCGATCCAGTTCTTCTGGGTCTCCTTGATGGAGTCGCTCCACTGAATGGTCTCCAGACCGTCCAGCAGGCGCTGGCTGTAGGCGCTGACGCGGAGGCACCACTGGCGCATCTTTTTCTGCTCCACGGGATAGCCGCCGCGCTCGCTCACGCCGTTCACCACCTCATCGTTGGCCAGCACGGTGCCCAGCTTGGGACACCAGTTCACCATCATCTCGCTCAGGAAGGCGATGCGGTAGTTCATCAGGGTGTCCGACTTCTGCTTGTCGTCCATGGCCTTCCACTCCTCTGCCGTGAAGGACAGCTCCTCGGTGCAGGCCACGTCAATGCCTTCCGTGCCTTTCTCTTCAAAGTGCTTTATGAGTTCGGCAATAGGCTGGGCCGACTGGCACTTGTTGCAGAAGAACGAGCCGAACATCTTCTGGAAAGCCCACTGTGTCCAGTGGTAGTAGCCGGGGTTGCAGGTGCGTACCTCACGGTCCCAGTCGAAGCTGAAGCCTATCTTGTCCAGCTGACGGCGGTAGGTGGCAATGTTCTGGTTGGTCGTGATCTCGGGATGCTGACCGGTCTTGATGGCATACTGCTCGGCGGGCAGGCCGTAGGCATCATAGCCCATGGGATTCAGTACGTTGAAGCCCTGCAGACGCTTGTATCGGGCATAGATGTCGCTGGCAATGTAGCCCAGGGGATGACCCACATGCAGACCTGCGCCGCTGGGGTAAGGGAACATGTTCAGTACGTAATACTTGGGACGGCTCTCGTCCTCGGTCACCTTGTAGGTCTGGTTCTCCACCCAGCGCTGGTGCCACTTCTGCTCAATCTCTCTGAAGTTGTAGTCTTTCATATCTTGTGTTGTTTTTGTTTGCTGATCTGTCCTGGCGTGCCGGACAAACGGCACGGCATGGGGAGGGGGATTTCTGCCCTTTGCTTGCAGGTTGATACCTCATTTATGCCTGTGCGCGTGTAAACTGGGTGCAAAGGTAAGGAAAAAACGACACATAAACAAGAAAAAGCCCCTTTTGTTTCCTTTCCGGGTTGACGCAAATCAATCCCCCTTGACACAAATCAATAAAACTGTGTTTTCCCATCCGAAAATCCCCCTCCTGCTTGCACGGACGGGCAGATGTCCCTACCTTTGCATCGTGTTTTAGAAATGGTAAGTGAATATAGGCCGTGAGGCCCGCATCAGAATTTGATAGGTTAGTTAGTAATAAGGTAGAAAGATCAACGTTTTGTGTAAGATTGCACAGGCAATGATTAACGCTGGGGCATCCTTTTGGGAAAAAGGTCGCCCCTGATTTTTTTTGTGTACAAGTCAAGGCCCGGCGTAGCCAATTTTTTCATAGTTTCTCTTTTTGACTGTCATTTGTACAGGTAGAAAAAATCAAACTTTTTTGGCACGAAAAACTATTTCTTCAAGACTCGTTTTCTAACGCTATCCACCATTATTTGTATTACGTTATTGATAATCAGGTCGTAAACTATTACTCGTCCACCACTTTTCCACCATAAATCCACCATTTATCCACCATAAATCCACCATAAATCCACCACTTTTCCACCATAAATCCGTCATTTGTCCACCATGTTATGAATATATTTTCCTGCGGTCGACTGTTCCTTTTCCTGCGGTCGACTGTTCCTTTTCCTGCGGTCGATTACTTCTTCTATCAGCTGATAGAAGAAGTGGACATACGTTGCCTTTGTGCCAAAGAACCGCCATCATCATGTTGGACAAATGCTACACTTGTACACAGAAAGATGGTGTAAAGATAGCACAAAATATCGGTTTTATGGCAGTAAAATGGTGAACGAATGGTAGACGAATGGTGGAAAAGTGGTGGAAAAGTGGTGGAAGAGTGGTGGTAGAGTGGTGGAAAAGTGGTGGTAAAGTGGTGGAAAAATGGTGGAAAAATGGTGGAGGCAATCGTCTTATATTACTTATTATCAGTACTCTTAAAGCGTTTAGTGGCGGATAGCGCTTAACCTTTAGTAATTAATGTGATCAGCGGTCAGGAAAGCGAGGACGACCGCACGTATGCCCGTTTACAATACGTCCTCCCCCACCCTAATCTGCTAACCTGGCGTGCTTTATTGTCTTTGAGTCCAATAGCCCAGGAAGTGCCGTCGATCATTCTGCCTTGCTCCTATTCAAACAAGTCGTCCAGCACAACTTCTGACTGTACGCGGTTGTGATACATATTGCGCTTTACGCCGTATGTTGTTATCATAGTCAGTTGGAGGGCTTTTCTGGTCTTGCTCTCCTCCCTGAATGTTTCTATCTTGTTGCGGAGTACTGACTGTTTCATAACCTTGTTTCTGCTTTTATAACGCTGCAAATATAGTAAAAAAAACACGCATGCTGGTCGTTTTCCATATAAAAAAGTATAGTTTCCGACCAGAAGTGGTTGCAATTCGGGTCGGAAACTATACTTTTTGTACCAGTTTCCGACCGAACTGTGACGTGTGACCCCCACCCTGTATCTCACTTTTTTTTCGTAACTCTGACCTTCGGTCTAAAATACTCTCGCTCGGAAATACTCAAATAAATTTGGCATTTCTCTCACTTATTCGTATCTTTGTGCATCATATTGCATCCACATACCTAAAAACACAGGGAAAATATGGCAAAGACAGAGGGCCTGACGCCCATGATGAAACAGTTCTTCGACCTCAAGGAGAAGCATCCCGAGGCCTTGTTGCTTTTCCGTTGCGGTGACTTCTACGAGACCTACGGCCAGGATGCCGTGGAGGCCTCGCAGTTGCTGGGTATCACCCTGACCCGACGGAACAACGGCAAGGAGTTCCTGACGAACACCGAGATGGCGGGCTTCCCCTACCATGCCCTGGATACCTATCTGCCCAAGCTCATCCGGGCCGGTCGGCGTGTGGCCATCTGTGACCAGCTGGAAGACCCGAAGATGACGAAGAAGCTGGTGAAGCGTGGCATCACCGAACTGGTGACACCGGGCGTTACGATGAACGATAACGTGCTGAACTACAAGGAGAACAACTTCCTGGGTTGTGTGCACATGGGCAAGGGCGCCTGTGGACTGGCCCTGCTGGATATCAGTACGGGTGAGTTCCTGGTGGCCGAGGGTACGGCAGAGTATGTGGACAAGCTGATGGGCAGTTTCTCGCCCAAGGAGGTGTGCTACGAGAAGGGTAGGCTGGTGCAGTTTGAGGGCTGCTTTGGCAATCGTTGGGTTACCTCGCCCGTCGAGGACTGGGCCTTCACCGAGATGCACTCCACGGAGATGCTCAGGAAGCAGTTCAAGGTGAAGAACATGAAGGGATTCGGCGTGGATCACCTCAGGAATGCCCTCGTGGCGGCCGGTGCCGTCCTGCAGTACCTGGAGAACACCATGCACCAGCAACGTGGACACATCACCGGCATCCGTCGCATCGAGGAGGAGAGGTTCGTCCGTCTGGACCGGTTTACGGTAAGGAGTCTGGAGTTGCTGGAGGCCAATGCTCCGGACGGTGTACCCTTCCGTCAGATCGTGGATCATACCGTCACACCCATGGGTGCCCGCAAGATGGTGCGCTGGATTCTGTTCCCGCTGAAGGACGTGCAGGCCATACGGGCGCGTCAGGACGTGGTGGACTATTGTTTCCGTCATCCCGACTTCCGTGATGTGGTGGGTGAGAACCTGCAGCACATCGGCGACCTGGAACGCATTGCTGGCAAGGTCTCTACGGGGCGTGTGACGCCTCGCGACGTGCAGCAGCTACGTGTGGCCCTGCAGGCCATACTGCCCATCAAGGCAGCCTGCCAGGAGGCTGGCGACCAGAGCATCCTGGAGATTGGTAACCAGCTGGATCTCTGTGCGGAGATTCGTGACAGGATTGCCCGCGAACTGATGCCCGACCCACCCTTGATGCTGGCGCGGGGCGGTGTGATTGCCCAGGGCGTGAGTGCAGAGCTGGACGACCTGCGGAACCTCTCGCAGAACGGCAAGGAGTACCTGCTGAAAATGCAGCAGCGGGAGGCTGAACGGACGGGTATCAGCAGCCTGAAGATTGGCTACAACAACGTGTTCGGCTACTATCTGGAGGTGCGCAATACCTTCAAGGACCAGGTGCCGCCCGAATGGGTGCGCAAGCAGACCCTGACGCAGGCTGAGCGTTATATCACGCAGGAACTGAAGGAGTACGAGGAGAAGATCGTGAGTGCCGAGGAACGCATCCTGGCCCTGGAGACCCGTCTCTTCGGCGAACTGGTCCAGGCCCTGGCCGAACAGACGCAGGCCATACAGCGGGATGCGGCCCTGGTTGGCCGTCTGGACTGTCTGCTGTCGTTTGCCGAGGCTGCCCGCCAGTACCGCTATATCCGTCCCGTTGTGGACGACGGCAAGGTGATTGACATCCGCCAGGGGCGCCATCCCGTCATCGAACGACAGATGCCCGTAGGGGAGTATTATGTGCCCAACGATGTGCTACTGGATCCCGACAGTCAGCAGGTCATCATCATCACGGGTCCCAATATGGCCGGTAAGAGCGCGCTGCTGCGTCAGACGGCCCTCATCGTACTGATGGCCCAGATGGGTTGCTTCGTGCCCGCAGAGAGCGCGAGAATAGGCTTGGTGGACAAGATTTTCACCCGTGTGGGTGCCAGCGACAATATCTCGCAGGGCGAGAGTACCTTCATGGTGGAGATGAACGAGGCCTCGAACATCCTGAACAACATCTCGGACCGCTCGCTGGTGCTCTTTGACGAGCTGGGGCGCGGTACGAGTACCTACGACGGAATCAGCATTGCCTGGGCCATCGTGGAGTACATCCACGAAAACGAGCGGGGTAGGGCGCGCACCTTGTTTGCCACGCACTATCATGAACTGAACGAGATGGAGCAGTCCTATCCGCGCATCAAGAACTATAATGTAAGCGTGCATGAGGAGGGGGGCAAGGTGATCTTCCTGCGCCGACTGGAACGTGGCGGAAGCGAGCACAGCTTCGGTATTCATGTGGCCCGCCTTTCGGGTATGCCGGGCAGCATCGTGAAACGCGCCGACGAAGTGTTGCTCCAGCTGGAGGAGGCGCGTCGCGGAAAGGGTGGGGTGGACGGCAGGATCGTCCTGCAGCAACCCGGTCAGGAGAAGGCGCAGCAGATGAGTTTCTTCCAGCTGGATGATCCCATCCTGGAACAGGTACGCGATGAGATCCTGAATCTGGATGTGAACAACCTGACGCCTCTTGAGGCGCTGAACAAGCTGAATGAGATCAAGAAAATCGTGAGGGGGAAGTAGGAGAGGAAAAAGATAATGGACAAAGAAAAAGGGGAACTTAATTGCTCCCCTTTTTCTTTATGCTGTTGATCATGCAGTAGGCGCCAAGCACCACGAAGGGGATGCTGAGCAGCTGGCCCAGATCCAGGGGCAGACTGCCATTGTCCACACCTCCCTGTACCTCCTTGGTGAACTCGATGAAGAAGCGGGCCGTGAAAATCAGGAAGATGCAGAGCCCGAAGAAGAAACCGCTGCCTACGCCAGGAACCTTGCTTCCCTCCTTGCGCGACTGCTTGTAGAACCACCAGCCAATGAAGAAGAACAGGGCGTAGCAGATGGCCTCGTAGAGCTGTCCGGGATGGCGGGGAACGGGACTGCCGTCGGGCATGAGGGTGCTCATGGCTTCGCGTGAATGCCAGAACCTGAAGGCCCAGGGCACCTCGCTGGTCCGACCGATGATCTCGCTGTTCATCAGGTTACCCAGTCGGATGGCACAGGCACAGATGGGGGTGACGATGGCGATATTGTCCAGCACGAAGCGGAACTTCAATCCGGTATTCTTTACATAGAGCCAGAGGGCAAGTATCAATCCGAGCGTGCCGCCGTGGCTGGCCAGACCCTCGTAGCCCACAAATTTCCAGTCCCCTGCAGCATTGAACTTGATGGGCAGGAGCATCTCGATGAAGTTGTGCCAGCCGGACAGGTAGTAGCCGGGCTCGTAGAAGAGGCAATGGCCCAGGCGGGCTCCGACGAGGATGCCTGCAAAGCAGTAGAGGAAGAGGGGATCAAACTTCTCCTCGGCCACCTTCTGCTGACGGAACAGATGGTGTTCCAGCAGGTACACGCTGAAGAGGCCGATGCACCAGCACAGGGAGTACCAGCGGATGGCCAGACTGCCCATGGAGAAGGCTATCTCCGATGGATTCCAGTCGATGAAGAGTAATGCGCTGCTCATAGTGATTGCTTGTTTTTCCGGGATTTCTGGTTGTCTGGGACTTCTATGCCTTCTGGTTGTCTGGCTTATACGTTAAACCTGAAGTGCATGATGTCGCCGTCCTGCACCACGTATTCCTTGCCCTCGACGCCCATCTTGCCGGCCTCGCGTACAGCGGCCTCGGAGCCGTACTGGATGTAGTCGTCGTACTTGATGACCTCGGCGCGGATAAAGCCCTTCTCGAAGTCGGTGTGGATGACACCGGCACACTGGGGAGCCTTCCAGCCCTTGCGGAAGGTCCAGGCCTTCACTTCCATCTCACCGGCGGTGATGAAGGTCTGCAGGGTCAGCAGGTGGTAGATGGCCTTGATGAGGCGGTTGCAGCCGCTCTCGGTAAGGCCCATGTCTTCCAGGAACTCCTGCTTCTCCTCGTAGGTCTCCAGCTCGGCAATGTCAGCCTCGGTCTGGGCGCTGATGATCAGCATCTCGGCCTCCTCGCCCTCGATGGCCTTCTTCACGGCTTCGGTATAGGCGTTGCCGGTGGCTGCAGAGGCATCGTCTACGTTGCAGACGTAGAGTACGGGCTTGGCGGTGAGCAGGAAGAGTCCCTTGGCCGCGTTCACCTCGTCCTCGGTGTCAAAGCTGACGGCACGTGCACTCTTGCCCTCGAGCAGGGCCTTCTGATAGGTCTCGATGACGTCCAGCTCAATCTTGGCCTGCTTGTCGCCGCCTACACGGGCTGCCTTTTCCACGCGCTTCATGCGGTTTTCCAGGGTTTCAAGGTCCTTCAGCTGGAGCTCCATGTCGATGATCTCCTTGTCGCGAACGGGATCAACCGAACCGTCTACGTGTACGATGTTGCCGTTGTCAAAGCAGCGCAGCACATGGATGATGGCGTCACACTCGCGGATGTTGGCCAGGAACTGGTTGCCCAGACCCTCACCCTTGCTGGCGCCCTTCACCAGACCGGCGATGTCCACTATGTCGCAGACGGCTGGCACGATGCGTCCGGGATGAACCAGTTCGGCAAGCTTGGTCAGGCGCTCATCGGGAACGCTGACCTGTCCCAGCTGGGCGTCGATGGTACAGAAGGGGAAGTTGGCTGCCTGTGCCTTGGCGCTGGACAGACAGTTGAAAAGGGTTGACTTGCCTACGTTGGGCAGTCCTACGATTCCTGCTTTTAATGCCATATCTTAGTCTTTCTACTTATTTATTTTTATATTTCGGGTGCAAAGGTACAATAAAAATCCCAATTCAAGCTTCTTCTTTATGGTTTTTTAGGCAATGCACCCCAGTAAGTAATGGAAATCAGTGTGCCTCGAGCCAGTTCGTGCCCCAGCCGCAGTCGGCAATGAGGGGTACGGAGAGCTGGCAGGCTGCCTGCATCTCCTCGATGACAAGCTTCTCCAGTCGTTCCTTCTCCTGGGGCAGGACGGAAAAGTTGAGTTCGTCGTGTACCTGCAGGATCATCTTGCTCTGGATGCCTTCCTTTTTCATGCGTTCGTAGACACGAACCATGGCTATCTTGATTATGTCGGCTGCCGTGCCCTGGATGGGGGCGTTGATGGCGTTTCGCTCAGCATAGCCGCGCACAATGGAGTTGTGGCTGTTGATGTCGGGCAGGGTGAGGCGACGGTGGAAGAGGGTTTCGGTGTAGCCTTGCTCACGCACGGTCTGGATACTCTTGTCCATGTAGGCCTTCACGCCGGGATAGGTTTCGAAGTAGCCGTCGATGAGCGCCTTGGCCTCGCTACGGCTGCATCCGATACGCTCGGCCAGGCCGAAGGCGGATATGCCGGAGATGATGCCGAAGATGGCCGTCTTGGCCTTGCGTCGTTCATCGCTTGTCACTTCTGAAATGTCTTTGTGGAATATCTTTGCTGCCGTTGCTGCATGGATGTCATGACCGGCATTGAAGGCCTCGGTGAGGTTGGCATCCTGGCTCAGATGAGCCATTATTCGCAGTTCGATCTGGCTGTAGTCGGCCGAGAAGAACTCCTGTCCGGCCTCAGGCACGAAGGCCTTGCGTACTTCCTTTCCTTCGCTGTCGCGCACAGGAATGTTCTGCAGGTTGGGATTGCTGCTGGACAGGCGACCTGTGGCAGCGATGGTCTGGTTGAAGGAAGTATGGATGTGTCCGGTTTCGGGATTGATGAGCTCGGGCAGGGCGTCGATGTAGGTGCCCAGGAGCTTCTTCAGGCTGCGGTGCTCCAGGATCTTCTCCACCACTGGATGCTTGTGGCGCAGGCTCTCCAGGACTTCCTCGCTGGTGACGTACTGTCCGGTCTTTGTCTTCTTGGCCTTATCGCTGATTTTCAGTTGCTCGAATAGTACTTCGCCTACCTGTTTGGGGGAGGCAATGTTGAACTCCGCGCCGGCCAGTTCGTGTATCTCCTTTTCCAGGATATTCATCTTCTCCGTGAAGAGCAGGCTGGTATCCTTCAGGCCTTCGGTATCCACGCATACACCACACCTTTCCATGTAGGCCAGGACGGGCATCAGGGGCATTTCAATCTGCAGGAACAGTTCCTCCACACCGTACTCGCGGAGCTTGGGTTCAAGGACATTCCTGAGGCGCAGCGTGACCTCGGCGTCCTCGCTGGCATAGACGTAGATTTCGGCAGGGGAGAGGTCGGCCATGTTCTTCTGTTTCTTGCCTTTGGGACCGATTAGTTCCTCGATGTGGATGGTTTGGTAGTTCAGATAGACTTCGGCCAGATAGTCCATGCCGTGGTGCAGTTCGGGTGAGATGAGATAGTGGGCAATCATGGTGTCGAACATGGGGCCCTGGAGGTTGATGCAGCCGTTGGTGGGGTTCTGCAGGACGAGCAGGTCGTACTTGAGGTTCTGGCCGATCTTCAGCGTATCAGGGTTCTCATAGATGGGCCGGAACTGTTCCATGAAGGCCTTGCGTGTCTCCTCTTCCTGAGGTACGGGTACGTACCAGCCTTCGCCTTCCCTGATGGCAAAACTGAGTCCGACGAGCGTGGCACGGATAGCTTCGGTACTGTTGGTCTCGGTATCCAGACTGATGGCCTTGGCCTGCTGGAGCGTGGCAATGAGGGCCTCTATGTCTTCTTTGCTTTCGGCAAGATGGTATATCGCTCCGCAGGTTTGCCAGTTCTGTTTCTCACTGACGGTTTCGGTGATGCTTGTTCCTGTTCCGCCGCTTTCCTTGGCTTCGCCATCACTGACGGGTGTAGAGTCCGGTGCATCCGGGCTGCTGGCCGTTTCCGTGGCGAACATGTCCGCAAAGAGATCCATCTGACCGTATGTCTCCTGTACCTTTTTCTTCTTGGTCGCAGGCGAGGGCTTGGCAGCGGGTTTGCTGGCGCTGGTTATGCCCAGTTTCTTCT